>OMID01000064.1 GCA_900299005.1 Oxalobacteraceae bacterium | reverse complement strand
GGAGGCATCGCCGGTGTGGTGGCGGCCCGGGTGGCCGTCTCGATCATGAATACCGCGTGGCTGGTGTGGCTCATCCGGCATCTCGGACTGGCGCTGCAACCTCGCTGGCCAGGTTCGTTCATTCGCAAGGCACTCACCAGCTTCTCGACCTATGCCTATCTGTCGCGATTGGCTTCCATGCTGCATCAGCATGCGGACAAACTGATCATTGGCGCCATCGCAGGGCCCGTGGCACTCGCTTTCTATACGGTGCCGAATCAGCTCGCCAGCCGGGTACTGGGCCTGACCCATCGGCTCGGCAGCGTTATTTATCCACGCGTCTCGGCGCTCGCGGCCACCGGTCAGCGTGAACCGCTGCGCTTGCTCTATCTCGATGTCACGCGATGGCTGACCTATCTGAATCTCGCGGTGCTCGGCATCATCGCACTGACCGGCGAAGAATTCCTTCGGCGCTGGGTAGGACCTGAGTTCGTCGCGGAGGGCTACCCGGTGCTGCTGCTGGTAACGCTTGGCCTGCTGCTGGATTCCTTGACCAACATCCCCTCACTGGTGAATGACGGACTTGGTCATCCCCGTCTGAGTGGCAGCTTCGCCCTTGCCAGAGGCGTAGTCGGGGTGCCGCTGGTGTATGCAGGCACCACACTGGGCGGCATTGTGGGTGCTGCGACTGCGCATCTGTGTGCATCGGCCATCATGGGGGCGATGTTTCTCGTCTATGTGCACGGCCGCAGCGTTCCGGCCAGCTTGAAGGACACATGGCGTACCGCCTGGATGCCCGCGTTTGCTGTCGGCCTTGCGGCACTGCTGCTGGCACTGCCCCTGCGATGGCTGCTACCTGCGGGTGTGGCAGGGCTGCTGGCGCTGACCAGCGCGGCCATGCTGGTGTTGTGCGCCTTCGCCATGACGCTGCTGGTCAACGACAGCGAGCGCGCAGCCTTGCGCAGTGTGGCTCGACGATGGCTGCCGGGCGGTTTCTGACATGCGCATCCTGATGGTCAGCGAGGATTTGCCCGCACCGGCCCTGGGAGGTCTTGCCCGCCACGTACTGTCACTCTCGCGCGCACTGGTCGCCGCCGGTCATCAAGTCGATCTGATGGGTAATAATGATTTTCCTCCAAGCCTGTCAGACGACCTACTCACCTTCGGCGGCACATTCTTTGCGGAATTGAAGGGTCAGTTCGACGGCTGGAAAGAGATATCACTGGGCATGTTCATGCCACCCAAGCGCAGCCTGATCGCCCGTCGGTTTGCTCGGGCCGTGCTGCGACGAGCCGATGACTATGACGTCATTCATTACCACGGCCATCTGCCCAACGTAGCTCTCCATCTTCCTCGCGAGCTGAACTTCATTCAAACCCGTCATGATCAGGGCAGTGATTGCCTGATCCATACCCGATTCGCGCGAGGAAACATATGCAAGAGCACGGATCCCTCAGCTTGTGCGCAATGCAGAAGCTGGCAACCCAACCCGATACAGCGACAGGTCTCTGCGCTGGCAGCACGGTATTTTCGCCGCGAAGTCAGACAAGGGTTGGTTCGCCACAAGACCGTGTTTGTCTCAGACTTCTTGCAGCGCAATCTTCGCCGCTCTTTTGGTCCGGGCGAATGGGGGGTCACGATACCTAATTTCGTTGACGTCGATGCGCTGCAAGCCATCCGCGAAGGTGTGTCGCCGCCCTCAACATCAGGTCCGCTACAGGTATTCGTTGCAGCGAAATTGTACCCGGCCAAGGGTGTTGGCAGTCTACTTGAGGCATTGGCATCGCTCAATGCACGGCCATCACTTGAAATGACCATCGCCGGTAACGGCATTGAAGAGGCTTCGCTACGCGAACGATATCCGCAAGTGAATTTTCTTGGATGGCAAAGCGGCCAACAGACCTTACAGCTCGCCGCGCACGCGCACGTCGTTGTCGTACCCTCGGTATGCGAAGAAGCCTGCGCATCAACCGTACTCGAGGCGCTCATGCTAGGCAAGACCACCTTCGCCTTGCGTCTGGGCGGCACGCCGGAGCTTGCCGTCTACGCGAGCGCGCCAGATCAGCTGCAATTGTTCGATGACATGCACTCGCTGGCCAGCGCATTACTTTCCTATGCGCCGCGCGCAGATATTCTGGTAAGTCCCGAGCGTCATGCAGATGCCGCACAGGCTGCACGCCGTTTGCTGGCACTGTACCAGCTTCCCCCGGGACCACTGAAGTCGATGACCACGCTGGCGAAACAACCTGGCATTACTGCATGAACACGCCGCTGTTTTCCATCATTACCTGCACACTGAACAGTGCAGAATGGGTCGATGAATCAATCCGCTCGGTACTCTGTCAGCGGGACGTTTGCGTGGATTATGTATTTGTGGACGGTGGCTCCACCGATGGCACTCTGGAGAAGCTTCGTTCGATACCGCGTGATATTACGCTGATAGAGAACTGCCGCGAAGGCATCAGTGCCGCCATGAATGCCGGCATAACCGCAGCGAGAGGCAAAATCATCGCGCACCTCCATTCTGACGACTTTTATCTTCATCCCAACGTGCTGCGCGATGTCGGGCGTGGCTTCGAGTCGAGTGGCTGTCGCTGGCTTTTTGGACGCACAGCGCTGGTAATCAATGGGCGGCTGATTCCCGAAAACTATGCAGCACCACGCTACAGTCGCGCGCAACTGCTCAACGGGAATTTCATTCCCCACCCGGCGACGTTTGTCGAGCGCTCACTATTGCAGACATCCGGTGGCTTCAATACTCGCCTGCGCTACGCCATGGACTACGATCTCTGGCTGCGACTAGCAGCCATCGCCGAACCCCTGCAACTCGACACGGCCCTGACGGCGTTCAGAGAGCACGCAGGCAGTCTCTCGACCCGCAACCGCATGGCAGCAATCAAGGAAGACCTTGAGGTGCGACTCTCGGACACCGGCCCAAGGCCACTACAGCGGCTGATGCACCATGCCCGGTACCTGGTTCGCCGACAACGGGCACTTCGACAAATCGCCCGCCAACAGCCCAATGGAAATCCGATGAGTAAAGGGAGTCCGAGCCATGCGTGAGATCTCGCTGATACTGGCGACAGTAGGCCGAACGGTCGAATTGAATCGCCTGTTCGACTCACTGGCCGCACAAATCTTTCATGATTTTGATGTCGTGGTCGTGGACCAGAACCACGACAATCGCTTGCAGCCCGTACTTCAGCGCGCCCAATGCCTAGGAATCATGGTGCGCAGACTGCGACACCGGCCACCCAATCTTGCGCTGGCCAGAAATGCCGGCATCGCTGTGGCGACGGGTCGCTGGCTGGGATTTCCGGACGATGACTGCTGGTATGAACCCGACATGCTCTCACGCGTGATGCTGCGCAGCCGACATGCCGACCGCCCGCAAGGTGTGCTTTGTCATTGGGTTGAACAGAACGTGCCACAACCGCCGGGTTTGCTGAGCTGGGAACGCTCTTCCCAATTTCGGGATTTTCCGGTGTCCTCGATCACGCTGTTCTTTGAACGCGCGCTGGTGCAGAAGGCCGGAGGTTTCGATGGGCGACTCGGTGTGGGTCAATGGTTTGGTGCCGGTGAAGAGACTGACCTGCTGCTGCGTCTGTTACGTCACGGGGCGACGATCGCGCATGAGCCCGGCGCTCTGGTTCATCATCGCGCAGAAGCGCCTGGGTCAGCAAAAAATGCCGCTGCTCGGCGCTCAGCCTTGCTGCGCGCGCGCGGTACCGGTGCGATGTATGCGAAACACCGGCTACCGCTATGGGTGATTTTGCGCGGACTGATTTCGCCTGTCGTCAAACCTTTGTTGAAAGGTCGTTTGGGCGCGGAGCTGATGCAGGGACTGGCCATCACCGCAGGCAGGCTGGCAGGCTGGCTGCGCTGGCTGTTGAATCACGAACGCAGCCGTTCGGTGAATAGCGCCAGAGTGACCGACAGTCACTCTGTCTGATGCCTTGCTCACCTTTTGGTTTATTCATTTCCACCCGCCAGTCCATGCGCATTGCATTGATCACCAATACCCCACCACCCTACCGACTGCCAATCTTTTCTCGGCTGGCCGCCCTGCCGGGCGTGGTTTTTCATGTCGTGTTTTGTACCCGCCGCGAGCCGAACCGCGCATGGGACCTGCCCGCCATGGAGTTCCCGCATCATTTTTTGCGCGAGCGCTTCTTTACCGTGGGTGACCGCTACGTGCACGACAACCCGGACGTGGTGCCCTTGCTGCTCAGACTGAAGCCGGAGGTCATCATCACTGACGGTTTCAACCCAACGCATCTGTATGCCTTTGTCGTGGCACGCCTCACAGGTAGCGCCCATGTTGCCATGACCGATGGTACCCTGCGATCCGAGCAAACCCTGTCGATGACACATCGTTGTGTTCGACGGCTGGTATTTCGCGGAACTCGAGCTTTCATCGCCGCCAGCGAAGGGGGGCAAGCGCTGTTTCGTTCCTATGGCGTCAAGCCCGAGGCTTGTTTTTTTTCCTGGCTGTGCGTGGACAACCCTCGTTTCAGGCCAAACGCCCCTGCCTCACCGCCGACGTCAGCGCCAGTTCATGACTTCATTTTCTGTGGACGCTTCGAGCCTGCGAAGGATCCTCTGTTTGCCTTGGCCGTCGCACGCGAGACGGCCCTGCGCCTGCGACGCAAGACACGACTCTTGTTCGTCGGTGCAGGCAGTCTGGACGAGCTGTTGAGAACTCAGGCCTCGCGAGAGACCCACCACGTTGATACCCGATTCCATGGCTTTGCGCTGCAGGCAGAATTGCCTGGGTTGTATCAATCAGCGCGTGTTTTTCTGTTTCCAACGCATGGGGATGTCTGGGGTGTCGTCGCCAATGAAGCCTGCGCTGCCGGACTCCCCGTGATCGTGACTCCCGACGCCGGTGTTGCCGGTGACCTTGTCCTCGATGAAGTGAACGGTTACGTGCGACCCCGCGACATCACAGCATGGGCGGCGTGCAGCGAACGTCTGTTGACCGACAATGCACTTTGGCACTCCTGTAGTGCGCAAAGTCTGCGGCGGGCAACTCAATATAATTTTGACAGTGCAGCACAAGGCATTCTGGATGCCTGCCGGTTTGCGCTTGGCATTCCCATCAAATCAACAATGACGCCGCAGCCTGTCGCCTCTTCTGAAAAATCACCATGAAAACTGCTGTGCTCAGCCTATCGATTGACGATGGTCATCCGCTGGATATGCGCATGGCTGAGTTGCTGGCGCGGCATGGCGTGCCGGGAAGTTTTCATGTGCCCGTGCGTAACAGCGAGGGCCAAGCGGTACTGTCGAGGGCTTCGCTGCGTGAATTATCACAAAATTTCGAGATCGGTTCGCACACACTGGACCATCGTTTTCTTGCTCATCTCGACCTCCATGAAGCACTGCGACAGATCACCGAGGGAAAACGGGTATTGCAAGACCTCCTGGGCAAGGTTGTACAGGGGTTCTGCTACCCCGGCGGCAAATACCGGGCACTTCACTGCAGGATGGTCGAGGCCGCTGGATTTCGGTATGCGCGCACGACCCGAAATTTGCATCTGAATGTAGGTCATGATCCGATGGAGATACCCACAACGCTGCAGTTCTATCCCCACTCGCGCGCAGTATTGATGCGCAACTTCCTGTCGCAAGGTCAGTGGCGTGAACGCAGAGGCGTGCTGGATTTACTGTTACGAGAACCTCACTGGCTGGACCGACTACGCCGCCTCTTTGCCTGGGTGGTGAGACACGGAGGTGTATTTCATTTATGGTGCCACAGCCTCGATATCGAGCGTCTGGGTCTATGGCAGGCACTTGATCGCTTTCTCGCAGAAGCCGTCGAATGGATCCCGCCTGAGAGACGACTCACCAATCTGCAGCTCGTCACGCGCTACTGCGAGGGTGTCTCCCGAGTGAATCCGGGTTTCCAGATCATCAGATAGTAGTAGGCCTTGAAGCCGTACATACGCAAGTGACCAAGCTTCCATTCGGGTCTGCCCGGCAGTACATCGACCAGCGCCTTGATATCGAGGGCATTGAGCAGGGACACGTCGCGCTCTGGGCGTATCCAGCGTATCAGCGGATGCGCGCTGTTGGGTGTGGTGACGAATACCCCCTTGTGAGCAATGCGCATGAGCTCGCGCAGAAACCGTACCTGACGCTCGTGGCTGTTGTAATGCTCCAAAAGACTGTGACAAGCTACCCAGTCGAACTGCGTGTCCTCGAAGGGCAAGCGAATACGGTCGGCTGGCGGCAACTGATCCAGAGTGTCGATCTCCAGTCGCTTCTGCGGACTGTCGCTTGCGCTGAATGCCGCGAAGGCTTCTCGCAATCGCTGTCGGCAACGCTGGTTGGCTTGCTCAATCAAGACGGGCACCATGGGGAGATTTTTCGGCTAAGTAGATTGATGACCTGTGGCGACCGGAGTGTGGGTCGGGACAGTGTATCTTCCGCGATATCGGCAGGGCTGCTTTTGCGAGTCATCAGCGACAGGCGGATTGTCTTGCGCTGTAATTCGCACTGTCGCATCAACGCCAGAAAGGAGAGACACCATGTCACGACTCACTGCGATTCTGCTTGGCACACGCATCGATGCCCTGAGTTGGGAACAAGTACTCTCGCGAATTCTTTCCTGGGCCAGCGCCTCGGGCATGAGATCCTCGCGCACGGTATGCGTCTGTAACGTGCACTCGCTGGTCATGGCACGCCGCGATACCCGAATGGCGAAAGCGCTCGCCAGTGCCGATCTGTGCACACCCGATGGCGCACCTGTGGCGTGGCTGATGCGTCGCTCGGGATGGCCGGAGCAGCAGCGCATCAGCGGGCCTGAGCTGATGTGGCTGCTGATGCGGGAAGCGGAGCGATTAGCCCTACCCGTCTTCCTGCTGGGTGGTACGGTGACGACACTGGAAAAGTTGCGCGCACGGTTACGATTGTCTTTTCCCGGATTGCGGCTAGCCGGGCAGTGCTCCCCAGCTTTTCGCGACATGAGCCCTGAAGATGACCGGCATATCAGGCGACTGATTCAAACCTCCGGCGCGCGGCTGGTGTTGGTGGGCCTCGGCTGTCCCAAGCAGGAACTATGGATGATGCGTCAGCGGGGGCAACTCAGTGTGGTGATGATAGGTGTCGGCGCAGCGTTCGACTACCATGCTGGCACGCTCAAGCGCGCGCCACTCGCCTGGCAACACGCAGGCCTGGAGTGGCTCTACCGGCTGGCGATGGAGCCAGTGCGATTGTTCGGACGCTATCTGATCACGAACACGCTATTTTTGTGCTGGCTGCCGGCCCAGCTTTGGAAGCGGACCGGGCACTGAAAAAACGGGCTCAATCTCGCCCATGCGTGCGCGCCATGTCTGGGCATCGATGACACCACTCCCTTCGACCTGTGCGAAGCGGTGCGACGGTCCGACATCGCGGTTGTTTCCTAAAAGGGCGAAACGATGTACATGAGCGCCTCCATGGCGGCTCCATAGCCGGTAGACAGGTGCTTCTCCCGTCAGATCAAAGCGATTATCACTAACCTGATTACCGGCGATGGCAAGCTCGGGTGCCGTTTCATTGAACAGCATATGCTCATGCAGGCTACGAGCGAAGCAGTTGCCTGTGATACGGTTATTGAATGCATCATGAAGCTGTATTCCGCCCGGATTGTCAGACAATTGATTCTCATGCACGAGCACGTCATTTGCAAAATCATCCAGATAAATCGCGTGGGACAGCCTGCCACGCAGACCCCGGATACGGTTACGTTCGATGCGCGTGGCGAGCGGCAGCTTGTCGCGCGCGAACGTATAGATACCACCGCAATCGCTCAGCCACTGGCAGGCACGCGTAATGAGATTGTCGGTAACTACCGCTTCGCGAAATACCCGTATGCCCAGATAGGCCGACTGGTCGATGCGGTTGCGCGCTATCATCTGTCCTCGCGCTTGCTCGAACACGATCGCGCCCTTGGAACGTAATGGCATGCCCAGCATGCCAACCCGCTCGAACACGCTGTCAAAGACACCCACGTCCCGCGCATCGTCCTCGGCACGCAGCCCGTGCTGGCGCGTGCCTAGGACGCGCACGTGCGACATGCGGGCGCCCTCCCCGCCAATGCGTATGGCCTCCTCGAAGCTGTTCGCGATCTCCGTATCTCTGATTAACAGATGGCTGGATTCGCTGCCATCAATGCCACGAGCCGCGAGAAAAATGCGGATGTTTTGTATGGAAAAATTATTTGTGCCACGCGCATCGATCGCCGTGGCACGGGGCGCTGCCCATACACGACCCTCGGGCGAACGGCCGTCCGGTGTCCACAAATACAGCCGTCCGGCGTCGTACACCCACTCACCGGGTGTGTCCAGCATCCAGCGTTGGCCCTCCAGGTAGAAAGGTGTTCGTTCTCTGAATCCGAAACCCGGTTCGGGCAACGATGCGATGCGTACGTTTCCTTGGTGGTGTTCTACAACACGCTGACTGAGTATGAGCCAATCCTCCGGACGCCACACCAGCGTGGCGCCCGTGAGGTCATGCTCCGTGATCGGCACGCGCAGATGCTCCGGGCCCGCACCTTGCCCCATCAGCCATTCATTGGCTACATTCGGATGATGGGCGAGCGGCATGAATTGATTATCCAGCTGTAGCATCAGCGGTTGGGCATCAACAGACGCCGACCACAACGGGCCGTCACGCACCCAGCCTCGCACAGGCTTAGCCGGTGTAATCGCTGCCATGCCACAGTCGCCCTCAGTACGCAGCGTCACGTTGCTACGACCACGCACATCCACGGTACCACTGTAGACATGGCCGCACCGAAGCGCCAGCGTGTCGCCGTCCTTGATCACAGCGGGTAATGGCAGCGGTGTTTGCAAGCCATTGTGCGCCGCCGTCATCGAAGTCCAGAGCGCTGCCGACAGCAGAATGGCAGGGGTTAAGGTTCTCGACATGCTGCGATCATCAGCGCAAACCACCGGCACAGTCTTGGCGGCGCACAAAAAATCCAGAGC
>OMID01000063.1 GCA_900299005.1 Oxalobacteraceae bacterium | reverse complement strand
TTCATCTGGTGCGCGATCGCTTGCGCTACGGTTTTGAGAAGATCGACCGTATCTGGGGCGACGTGACCAATGTGCTGGCCGATACGATCCCCGGAGTGCGGGTGGTGAAGGCCTTTGCCCAGGAGTCGCGCGAGTCGCAACGCTTTCGCGAAGCGAATCAGCACAACCTTGCAGTCAATGACAAGCTCAACCGCACCTGGAGCCTGTTTGCACCTACTGTGACGATGCTGACCGAGGTCGGCTTGCTCGTGGTGTGGGCCTTCGGCATCTGGCTGGTGATGCACCATGGGGTGACGGTGGGGGTGCTGGTTGCCTTCATTGCGTATATCGGCCGTTTCTACGGCAGACTCGATTCGATGAGCCGCATCGTCTCGCATACGCAAAAGGCCGCAGCGGGTGCAAAGCGTATTTTTGACATTCTTGACCACAGCTCCAGCGTGCCCGAACCCGCCGTTCCCCTCAAACTCCCGCAGGTACAGGGAGCGATCTCGATTCGCGATGTCAGCTTCCGTCACGGCAGTCGGCGCATCCTCGAAGGGGTGAGTTTGGAAATCAAACCCGGCGAAATGATCGGCCTGGTGGGTCACAGCGGCTCCGGCAAGAGCACGCTGATGAATCTGATCTGTCGCTTCTATGATGTCAATGAGGGTTCGATACTCGTGGACGGCGCTGATATCCGGCGATATTCAGTCGCAGACTACCGACGCAACATTGGGCTGGTCCTGCAGGAGCCTTTTCTATTCCACGGCACGATTGCCGAAAACATCTCGTATGGCAAACCCGGAGCAACGCGCGCAGAAATCGTGGCGGCCGCGCGCGCCGCGCATGCGCATGAATTCATTTTGCGGCTGCGCCACGGTTATGACTCCATCGTGGGCGAGCGTGGTCAGGGATTGTCTGGCGGTGAACGACAGCGGATTTCGATAGCGCGTGCATTGCTGATCGATCCGCGCATCCTGATGCTGGATGAGGCGACGTCCAGTGTCGATACCGCCACCGAAAAAGAGATCCAGAAAGCGCTCGATAATCTCGTGCAGGGGCGCACGACAATCGCGATTGCGCACCGCTTGTCCACGCTGCGCCGTGCTGACCGGCTGGTGGTCCTCGATCGCGGTGAGGTCGTTGAGGTCGGCTCTCATGACGAGCTGATGGAAAAGCGCGGTGCCTACTGCAGGCTCTACGAAGCGCAGGCCCGTAATGTTGACACTGAAGATGTGGATCCTCCGCGTCTGCATATTCCTTTGTCGAAGGTGTCTTCATGATTCGGGAGTCAGGCGCCCGTCCCTGGCAGTCCCGATTGCATCAGCTCTCGCGAGACACGCATGGTCAGCTGGTGTTCACCGATGAGCAGGGTGTCGCGCATGTGGGCGTGACCCCGGTACAGGCTTTTCCTATCGACCTGCCGGGTGAGTTGGTGTCACTGATCGATGCCGATGGCCACGAGCTTGTGTTCATCGAGACATTGTCTGAAGTCGAGGCCAATGCCCGAAAGCTCCTGCTTGAGGAGATCGCGCAACGCGAATTCATGCCGGTGATCGAAAGACTGCTCGGGGTGACCACGTTTTCCACGCCCAGCACCTGGACCGTGCGCACTGATCGCGGCATGAGCCGCTTTGTACTCAAAGGTGAGGAAGACATACGCCGACTGCGCGGTAATGGACTGCTGATCACCGACAACCACGGACTGACCTACCGCGTGACGGACATGCGAGCCCTCGACCGTCAGTCACGCAAACTGCTCGACCGCTTTCTCTGAGCCAGCCAGACGATTTTTCGGATTCAAAAAAAACGAACGAAGGTCTCGCCGAGCCGCTGGTCAAGCCTCAGCGGGCTGGTCAGGCGGTGCCGTGGGTTCCTTTGCCCTCTGCAATCGCATTCTCCGGGTTCATGAAGATGGGACGGCCATCGGGCGTGTTTAGCGGAATCAGCACTTCACGCTGATGGTCATCTTTGAGTAGCGCGCAGAGCGTGTGGCTTGAGCGCAGCTCGCCATTGAGTTCAACTTCAAGGTCGGCGATCACCAGCTCGACACCGCTCAGGATTTGTTTGACTTTCATGTGACTCTCCTTGTCATGATTTGCGCTGACTGCGGGCGCAGTGTAGTCATTTTCATGGCAGCACGCACGCGGCCACTATAATTCTCGCTGTGCTCCGCTCAAATTCTTTACTCCTTCGATGGCCTGTACCCGCGCTGCTGGCGTGGGCGCTTAGCTGGGTCTTGTATGGGTTGCTGCTGCGCGCTGGTCTGGCGCCTTGGCTCGGTATGGTGCTCGCCACCGTGGTCGGAGCGGTGTGTTCGGTAATGGCGAGCACGGTGGCCCGTCGCATTGCGATCGCAGCGGGCTTTCCTCTCTCGCTGCTTGTTTCGGGGTCGGTTGCGCTGCCCGCGTGGGCGTGGCTGCTGCCGCTGGCGATTGTGCTGCTGGTGTATCCGATGAATGCCTGGCGCGATGCGCCATTGTTCCCGACACCGTCGGCAGCGTTGGAAGCACTGTCGCTAAACGCGCCGCTTGCGCCGGGCGCTGTCGTTCTCGACGCCGGCTGCGGGCTGGGTCATGGGCTGCGCGCGCTGCGCCGTGTGTATCCCGAAGCAAGGCTGCATGGCACGGAGTGGAGCTGGCCATTGCGAGCGGCCGCCGGACTTTGGTGTCCGTGGGCGCGAATACGGCAGGGGGATATGTGGCGCGATGACTGGCGCCGCTATGATCTGGTCTATCTGTTCCAGCGACCCGAAACAATGCCGCGTGCCGTGGAGAAGGCGAGGGCGGAATTGAAGCCCGGCGCTTATCTGGTAAGTCTGGAGTTCGTAGCGACCGAGCTGGAACCGCATGCGGTGCTGACGACGGTGCCCGACAAGCCCGTGTGGATTTATCGGGCGCCTTTCCGAAGCAGCTCATCTGGCTGATCGACGGTGCGTGAGGTGGATGCCTCAGACGTAGGTGCCGGCATAGGTGACGACACGCCCCCCAGAACCTATCTTGAAGCGCGAGATGCCCGCCAGACTGCGGGTGTTGATGCCCCCAAGATCGAGCGTGCGCAGGCCACGTTCTTTGAGTTCATGGAAGGCGCGCCACAGCAAGAGATTGTGGGCGTTGGTATCGCGTCCGGTATCGTTGGACCAGCCGACATGGTAGGTCGCAGCAGTGCCATGCAAGAGGAACAGCATCGCAGCGACTTTGTCTTTTTTGTGTTCGGCGCGCAGCACGAGCATGGTCCGCGAGGTCTGGCTGCGCGAATGGATGTAGCTTTCCACAAATTCGATCGGCAGCCCGTGAAAACCTTTGCTTTGCCGTTGCGCGCGCTCTTCTTCCAGTAGCCAGCGATACTGCGCGGGATTGGCGCCGGTGCGTACGATGTTGAGTCCGGCTTTTTCAGCAGCGACCAGACGGTTGCGCCAACGACCTTCCATGCTCGCACGAAAAGCATCTGGGGATTGAGTCAGGTCGATGAGCACTGTGGAATAACCGGTCATGACGCGCGTTAGTCGGACAAGGCTCTCATCCGCAGGATCCAAGGTGTCGGGCGAGAAGAGCGCGAAGCGGGGGCGTTTCATGGGCAGGCTGCGCCTGAGCTCGGCGTAAATGCGCGCGCGGTCTGCGGCTGCTACGGGCTTGAGCCACAGCGGGCCGCGGGTACACAGAGCAAAGCCGACCAGATACGCGTAGCGACGGCATATGAATTGGGCCAGTGCGACTGTTTCGCCGTCGAGTATTACCTCGGCGCGGTGAACTTCGATGCCCAGTGCCTTAAGGCTGGTGCCATATGCCCAGTCTTGCTGCATTGCGCCCGCCAGACTGGCATGGGCATTGTCCCAGTGCGGATAGTCGATCTGATTCCAGAGTATGTGCATCGCTTGTCTGTTTCGGTCGTTGGGAGGGTAGTCTGCCAATGACGGTGGCTATAATCCACTCTCACACTAGGCGCGCCATGATAAATCGTCTGATCAAGCGGGAAAAAGCTCAGCCTATCCTCGGCTATGACATCGACAAACCCCGGATCACGGCGGCCGGCTGGCTGCTGGTGTTGGTGTATCTGGGCGTGCCGGCAATGCTGATCGGTGGCTTGATTGATGTGCTGATTCAGCTCGTCACGGGACGCTGCGTCGGGGTGTGGTGTCTTTTCTGAGTTATTTTTTCTGCTGATGTTTTTAAAAAAATAATAAATAGCCCCAAAGTCTTTTGTTTGCC
>OMID01000062.1 GCA_900299005.1 Oxalobacteraceae bacterium | reverse complement strand
CTCGGCGTGCGTCAGCCAAACGATGGCTCTTCACCCCTTCTGTCATGACGGTAGAAGGGGTTTTCTTTTTGGCTCTCGCCTCGGCGATTGCCGGGTTTGGGTTGACCTGCCCACAGGGCTTTTTAAATGACCCTACCGAGCGGATGAGCGCATGATCCGCATATCACGGCACGCTGCCTGATAAAAAACGCCTCTCCTCATTCATCAAAGCGCGAATCGTTTCCCTATCGGCCAGTGTGCGTCCCAGCTTCATGTCGCGCCAGTCGTAGCTGCGGTTCGTGGTCCGGTCGAAGACGGTGTCATCCGCCCAGTACGCCTGCATCATGTAAGAGGCCAACAGGGTGCCTCGACGCTCCGGGAGATGAAAGAGATGGCGGCCGTGACTGTAATTCTCTATCGGAGACTGGCAACCCAGCGCTTCTTGCATCAGCGTTGGCACGATATCCTGATGCAGGGAGAGGCGTGACTCTTGGCGACCTGCGAACTGCCCAGGCGCCATCACCAGCAAGGGCGTATGCGTTTGCCAGCGCGTGAAATTACTGCCATGTCCCCAGTAACCGAGCCCGTTCTCATTGAATTCTTCGGCGTGGTCTCCGGTAATGACCACCCAGCTGTTCTCAAGCACACCGGATTTTTGCGCAGCATCCAGCACGCGGGCCAATAGCGCATCGGTATATAACAGGCTGTTGTGATAGTCGTTTTTGTAGGGGACGTTGTTGGCCTGTTTGTCGATCGCAAAACCCCCTTTCACGACGGGCAGCGGGGTAAAGCGGGCGTAGTCGGGGGGGTAGTAATAGGGTGAATGCGAGGATGTCAGGAAAATAAAATCAAACCGGGGCGCCGTTGTTGCTGTCTTCAGTGATGCAAGATACTTCGCTACCACCTGCTCATCGGATTTGTCCGTAAAGATCTGTTCGTCCGGCACTCGTGCAAAGAACAGCTTGCCCAGCGAAAAACCATCCAGACTGCTCGAGGTAAACACGCGAGTCAGGTAGCCCTGCTGATGCAGGGTCTCGGTGAATACACTCGGATACCGCGCAGGCGAGGTTTTGAACAGTTCAAAATAGTTTGGATGCAGGCCGTACATCAGCCCGAACAGTCCGGGCACTGTCACCGCACCGCTGGAGAGATGTTTGTCAAATCGGGTCGCGCGCGCGGCAAAGGTCGAGAGATGAGGCATGATCGTCGGGGTCAGGCTGTCGGCCTGCCAGCTCTCGACCACAATCATCAACACGGAAGGTGGACTGTGGGATGGCGTGCAGCTGGGCTGTTCCAGCGGGTAGCGAATAATGCCGCTCACCTTGTTAGTGAGCGTGCTCGCGTGTCCCGGCGCCGCCGGGAACAAGTCGGGCCACCAGTCGCTCACGTGTTTTGCGGTGCTCGCGCTCTCCACCGGGTAGTACAGCGGCATGTAGGGGCGATAGCCTGTGATCTCTTCCCGGGTGAAGTGAGCCGCCCAGATATTGATGACCGAGTTGGCGGCCAAGCCGGTGGGCATCAATAGCAAACCAAGCACAAACCAGGGGATGTGACGGACCGTTCCGCTCCGCCGCGCCGCGTAGATCCAGACAATCAGCCCCAACAGCACGACTGCCAGCAGTGCCGAGAGCACGAGCACAAACACCGGAATGCCCATGCCCCGAAAATCGAGCAGAAACATCTGCACCATGAGCCAATCGAGATGAAAGCGGTAGAGGTTGAAGACAGCAAGATCAATGGCCAGGTACATCAGCCAGACCCAGCCCAGCACTGGCAACACCCATCGGGTCGTGCTCAACAGACTGACCGGCACCATCAGCAGGCTGACGAACAGTACCAAGGTGCCGTAATAGCCCACGATGCTGAACTGATAGACCCAAGGTAGCGCACCGGCCGCAGCGGGCGCATCCCTCAAGAAAAGGGCCACCATGCCTGCGGTCAGCGCACACAGATAAAAGGTCAGTTTAATATGGTCGCTGAGGCGTTGTTTCATGGGCAGGCAGGGGCAAGATGCTGCGGGATTATATGCCTGATGATCTGCGCCTATAATGAAGCTTGGCCCATTCTCAGGGAGTCGCCATGAAAAAGCTGCTCATGCTGGTCGCTACCGCCTGTCTGAGTGTGAGCTTCGGCACGTGTGCCGCAGACCAGGAAGAAAAACCCAAGGCAGCGCCGCCATCAACCCCGGGTGAGATGCCGGCGATGTCCGAGATCCCGGTGATGAAGGCTCAAGGTGAGCGTATGGCAGAGCTGGTAGAGAAACTCTCGAAAGAGAGCAATCCGGAGATACGACGTCGCCTGATGGCCGAGGCAACTTGCCCGCAATAAGGCATTGATCCTGCACCCGCATCGTGCGGGGGACAAGCGGGCATCAGGCCAGAACAAGGGACTGCAAAACCAGTGGTTGTTGAGTCTGCTGCCTTATTTTTTGTAATCCGCGCAGACGATCCTGAAGACGCCCTTGCCCGCCGGATTACGATTGACGCTCTGCCAATCACTGGGCGTGTTTACCGTCCCCATCATTTCGCCCGACAGGCGTGCACCGGTGTAGGCGACATAGCTGGTAAAGCGGCCTTTTTCTTCCATGCAGTCGTATTCCTTGTGCAGCTTCATCGAGAGCATGCCCTCGGGCGAGGCATTGCGATAGGTCTGCATTTCCCACACGCGGCGCAAGCGGCCGTGATTCTCCACGGTGGCGGGATCCATGTAAAAAAACGTACCGCGAATGTTCTCGAATACCTTGACCCACTCTGCATGTGCAGACGGAGACAAGGCGGCCAACAGGGCGATGGTCGATAAGGTTTTTTTCATGAGGGTCTACTCCTGCACAATTATCGGGCTGCACCGCCCAGTATCCACGTCGCGATTAGCAAAGCATCTGCCGGATCAAGTCCTTCGTAGGCCGGGTGCGCGGGCCCACCCCAGCGGCCTTCGCTGCCCGCCCGAATGCGCTGCGCGAGCTCGGCCGCGACGGGCTTGCCTTTGTAGCGTTTCGCAATGTCCTTTAGCGACGGGCCAATGGTGCTGGTGCTCGCTGCGTGACAGCTGCCGCAGGACTTATTGTCAAAGGCACTGCCTCCTGCCCTGTTATCAGCGGCGGCAACCGGCAGAGCCATCGTCATGTCCAAGGCCAGCAACGCCGATGCTATCAATTTCGTCATGCGCTTGTTCATCTTGAGTCTCCTTTGAGTGAGGTGCACAGGGAAGCATTAACGCACCCGCCCTCAGAGAAAACTTGTACTCAGATCAAAACTCTTGGGATTTTAAAAGAAAGGCGCAGCGCAAAGCGCACGGATCACCCCTCACCTGAAGTCACGCACGCCGGAGGGTTCACAGGGGCAGCTGCCACGCGGCAGCGAGGTGGCACGCTGAGGCACAATGGCGCAAGACGGCCCGATGCCGGCACGAACGGCTCATCAAGGCCAACCAAGGCCCATCGGACAATAAGGCCTCTACGCGTAAGCCCGTGGTTCTAGGGCCTGCAGCGCGAATCGAAGATCAGGGAATCAGGGGTTGCCGGCAGGGTCATTATTGTCGGTGGCGCCGACTTCGGAGACCGCAGATGACGGCGATGCTCCAGACGCCGAAGGTGCCGCCATCGGCGCGCTGTCGGAGAAGTTTGGCATTGCCTTGCCGATCTTGTGGATACTGCCCTGGAGTGATCCGCCTTTCTTGATTTCCATCTCGGTATAGGTGATGGAACCGGCGATCAGTCCAGAGGACTCGACAACCAGGGTCTTGTTTGCGACCGTGGTGTCCGTCAGGGAACCGGCCACCTTGACATGGTTGGCCGTCGTCTTGCCATCGATGGAGCCATTCGACTGAATGGCCACGACATCAGCGGTCAGCTGGCCCTGCACTTTGCCATCAACGCTGGCCAGGCCAGGTACAGTCATGGTGCCCTGCATGAATACGCCATCTCCAACGAACAGGGAACCGGGAGGATTGGTATCAGCCATAGTGTCTTTATCGTCTTGGGTTGAAAAGAAATACCTGCTCGATACCGCCAATTAGCTTGCGATGCTTCATCATACAAGTTTTGGTGTTTCTACACTACTTGCACAATCAACGTTGCACTGCCAATTTGGAAACAATCGCCATGCATCCACCCCGATTACTGCTCTTTGCCGGCCATGCAGGCACCGGCAAGACCACGCTGGCCAAGCGTGCCATGCCCCTGCTGGCCGAGCGCGCCGGGAAAGACTTCTTCTTCCTCGACAAAGACACTGCCTACGGCGCGTTCAGCTCGCATGTGATGGGTCTCCTGACCGGGAATCCGGCTGACCGCGACAGCCCCACCTATCTTGATCATCTGCGCGACCGCGAATATGCCGGTCTGCTTGACATCACACGCGAGAATCTGACACTCGGATCGCAGGTGATGCTGGTGGGTCCGTTTACGCGCGAACTCATGGCAGGGAAGTTCTTTGACCCCGTGCAGCTCGGCATGCCGGCGCACACCCTCTGCCGCATTGCCTGGATCGATCTGTCCACTGCGGAGGCAAAACGCCGCATCGAAAAACGCAGCGATCCGCGCGATGCATGGAAGCTGGCGCACTGGGACGATTACCTCAAGCGTCGCATCGAACCACCAGCCCATCCGGCGCTGCGACGCTTCGATAATCAGAATTTTAGTGATGCTCAATTCGAGGCCCTGCTATCGCACCTGCTGGCTTGAGACCCGCAGGGGCGTGTTCTCGAGATTTTGCGATCAGTACCGCGCTTACTCCAGTGCCTGATAGACCAGCGTCTTGATCATCCGGCGGTAATACTGTCGCGAGGCCCCCGGCGTTTGCGACATGAGAAGCCCGATCAGCTGCTCTTTGGGATCCACCCAAAAGAAAGTGCCTCCATAACCGCCCCACGCATAGTCACCCTCGGAGCCATGCACCCCGGCGATGCCGGCGCCCTGCCGGACCATGAAGCCCAGGCCGAAGGTATAGCCTTGCACACCCATGAGCAATTCGCCGGGCTGGACGGGCGTGGCGATCTTCGTGCCCAGATGATCGGACGTCATCAAGGCAACGGTGGCGCGTGAGAGGTAACGACGGCCATCCAGCGTGCCGCCGTTGAGCAGCATCTGGCAGAACCGAAGATAGTCATCGCCCGTGGTTGAGATACCAGCACCACCGGAGTCGTTGCCCATCGCACGCGTGACATCAAGCACCAGATAGTAGGGCTGACCTGTCAGCGGGTCGATGCGCAGCGGCTCGGCCAGACGCGACACTTTGGATGCCGGCACGACAAAGCTGGTGTCTTTCATGCCCAGTGGCTGGAGCAGTTTTTCTTGCAGCAGCTCGCCGAGTGTTTTTTTGGAGATCGATTCGAGCTCGCGTCCCAGTAAGTCGGTAGACAAACTGTATTCCCAGGTCGTGCCCGGCTGCCAGAGCAGCGGCGCCTTCGCCAGCGCATTGACCTGCTGCTCGGGTGTGAGCATGATCCATTGACCCTGCACCTCGTTCGAGAACAGGCCAGCTTCGAGATATGGCCCCTTGATCGCCGGTTGGCGACTGAACTCTGCATAGCTCAGCCCCGAGGTATGACGCAGCAAGTCATGGATCGTGATCTGCCGCGCTGCAGGAACACGCTCGCTTTGACCATCAGCAGGGTTCGACAGCACTTTCATCGTTGCCATCGCCGGCAGAAACTTTGAAACGGGATCGGTCAGCTGCAGCTTGCCTTCTTCGACCAGCATCATCGTCAGCACCGAGACCATCGGCTTGGTCATCGAGTACGCGCGGAAGATGGCGTCGCGTTTCATCGGTTTGCCGGATTCCTTGTCCTGATAACCGAGCGCCTCGGCATGCACGATCTTTCCTTTGCGCGCCACCAGCACGACTGCGCCCGGCATGCGCCCGGCATCCACTTCTGCCTGAAACAAGGTACGCACACGCCCAAGGCGTTCGGCGGACAAGCCCTGTGATTGCGGCGAGGCAGAAGGCAGATCGGCGGCCCGCAGCGCAGGAGCAGAGGCGAGAAGGCAAGCGGACAGGCTAGTGGCAAGTGCCAGACGGCTTAAGCGGCGCTGGATCATGGAAGTCTCTCTTTCAGAAGTGTTTTGGTTTTTATTTTTGGCTTTTCAGCCAGCTCTTGCGCAACCTCACCCCAGCGACCGGTTTCTCCCGAGTCTCCAGCACATACTGGGGAGTGGCGTCGCTCTCCAGCGTGAGGTCGAACTGCATCATCTCATCGCGACGAAAAACATGGACGGACACCGTATCGCCAGCATGGTAACGCTGCAAGAGATTCTCGAGATTACCCGAGGTGACGCGCAATCCGTCAATGGCGACCAGCACATCCCCTGCAGACAAGCCAGCCTTGTGCGCCGCACCACCCTCATGCACGCTGCCCAGTTTGCAATGACTGCCTTCGCGCTGGGTGCGCACGGCAAGTGAGGGTGTCGCCCCTTTGCGGCGATCGATCAGCTCGATACCAACGGCGGCAAAGGCTTCCGCCAGCGGCAAATCGCGGGTGCCGCGAACGGCCAGATCAAACAGGGATTTCAGTTTCAGGCCTGTAATCTCGTCACAGAGTACCTCGACTTCCTGCTCACTGACGCCATGTCCGCCCCTGGGGCTGTAAAAATGTCTTCCGTACCGTCGCCACAGGGCACGCATGACATCATCAAGCGACCGACGGCCCTGCGTATCGCGACGAATTACGAGATCGAGCAGCAGCGCCACCAGAGAACCTTTTGCGTAATAGCTGACGATGGCATTCGGTGCATTTTCATCCTGGCGGTAATACTTGGTCCAGGCATCAAAACTCGATTCGGCCACGCTCTGCTTCAAACGACCGCTGCCACGCTGCACATTGTTGAGCGTTTTTTCGATCAGCTTCAGATACGCGCCACTATCGATGACACCGGAACGCAGCAAGATCAGGTCATCGTAGTAGCTGGTGAATCCTTCAAAGAGCCAGAGCAAGGTGGTGTAGTTTTCCTGAGAAAGATCGTAGGGAGAAAATACGGCCGGCTTGATGCGCTTGACGTTCCAGGTATGAAAATATTCATGACTGCACAGACCAAGAAAGCCGCGATACGCATCGCTCATGTCGGCCCGTCCGATGACGGGTAGATCATTGCGCGCGCAGATCAGCGCCGTCGAGGCCCGATGCTCGAGTCCGCCATAGCCCTCGCCCAGCGCCATCGTGAGGAACACATAGCGATCCATGGGTGCCGCTTTGGATGCGGGCTCAAAAAAGGCGATCTGCGCTTCGCAGATTTTTTTCAGGTCATCGGTAAGTCGGGCCTTGTCGAGACCAGGCACGCGGCCTGTGATGGCCATTTCATGGGGCACGCCGTGCGCCTCGAAACGCAGCAGCTCGAATTGACCCATCTCGACAGGATGATCAATCAGCTCATCATAATCGGCAGCGATATAGCTGCCAAACCGGTGACGACGCGCCTGGTGCTCGGGCAGCGAGGTGGCGACACGCCAGTGGGCATAGGCATCCCCCGAGGGCGGCTGAATATCCACGATGTGCGGCAAGGTTTCCTGACCATGCGCTCTCAGAAATACGCTTGTGCCATTGAAAAAGCCATGGGTCTGATCGAGGTGCGCTGCCCTGACGGACAGATCCCACGCGTAGACTTGATACCGGATCTGCAACTCGCCCTTGCAGGGCGCCGCCCGCCAGCGATGTTTGTCCAACTTCGTCAGCCGCACTGTGCGGCCATTGCAGCGGGCACTGATGCTGACGATGTTGCGCGCGAATTCGCGGATCATGTAACTGCCCGGTATCCAGGCGGGCAGCGACAGCTGCTGACCTTCGCTGTCTGGCCGCGCAATCGTCATGGTGACTTCAAACAGATGCAGCGCCGGATCGGTGGGCACAATCCGGTACTGCACCGCTTCGCGACGCGATGCCATCAAGCGCTCACATTCACGACCAGTCGGCCTTTGACACCGCCGGCAAGCAGGGTCGGCGCCCGCACCAACGCCTGCGCCAGCGGGATCTCGTGGGTGATTTTTTCCAGCGTGGCGGGTTTGAGCTCACTGGCTAGGTTGGACCACGCATCCAGTCGGCGAGCGCGCGGCGCCATCACGCTGTCAACCCCAATCAGCTTCACGCCACGCAAGATGAAAGGCGCGACCGTCGCCGGTAAATCCATACCTTGCGCAAGGCCGCAGGCGGCCACGGTGGCGCCATAACGGCATTGGGCAATCGCATTGACGAGCGTATGCGAACCAACGGAATCCACCACGCCTGCCCAGCGCTCTTTTTGAAGTGGCTTGCCCGGCACGGAGAGCTCGGCGCGGTCAATCACGTCGGCAGCGCCCAGCGATTTCAGATAATCCGATTCGGCCAGCTTGCCCGTGGATGCGACCACTGTGTACCCACGCGCGGCGAGAATGGCGACCGCGACGCTGCCCACACCACCAGAAGCACCCGTAACCAGTACCTCACCGTGCTCTGGCTTCACGCCACACTCGGCCAAGGCCATGGCGCAGAGCATGGCGGTATAACCCGCGGTGCCGATGGCCATGGCCGTGCGGGTCGACATCTCGTGGGGCAGGGGTATCAGCCAGTCGCCTTTCAGTTTCGCGCGCTCTGCAAGACAACCCATGTGCACCTCGCCCACGCCCCAGCCGTTGAGCACCACCCGATCCCCTGCCTTCCACGCCGGATGGCTCGAGGCCATCACCTCGCCCGCACCATCGATGCCGGGCACCATCGGCCACTTGCGCACCACGGGCGATTTGCCGGTGATCGCAAGGCCGTCTTTGTAATTGATCGTCGAGTATTCCACGGCGACGGTCACATCACCGTCAGCAGGCAGTTGTGCCTCGTCGAGCTGAGTCAGTTCGGCGCGGGTACTACCGTCATCGTTTTTGTTCAGCAGAATGGCTTTGAACATGCAAGCTCCTGTGAATGTTGTTATTCATTGTTACTCATTGTTGCGCATTGTTTCTCGGGGTGGTTCATTGCTCTTAGGTCTGGGGCCATGCTGCCCAGTCGGGCGCCGGCCACTTGCAGTTACTTGATTGCAGCGAGGCGGGATTCCAGTGCCTTGGCATCAATCGCGCCGGGCACGCGAGAACCATCGGCAAAGAAAATCGTCGGCGTGCCGGTCACCTTCAGCTTCTTGCCTAACTCCAGTACTTTGTCGGTCGTGGCGGTCGGGTTGCAGGATTCCGGCGCGGCGGCAGGAGCCTTGCCATTGACCATCCACTCATCCCAGACTTTGACCTTCTCGGACGAGCACAGCACATTTTTTACCTTGGTGCGCGAATCGTCGTTAAGGATGGGATACAAGAAGGTATAGACGGTAATATCTTTCGTATCTGCGAGTGTTTTGCGAAAGCGTTTGCAATAGCCGCAGTTGGGGTCTTCAAACACCGCGATCACGCGCTTGCCTGATCCTTTGACACTCTTGACAGCAAGATCGAGCGGAAGATCGGCAAACTTGATACGGTTGATCTCATCCAACCGTGCCTGCGTCAGATCGCGTGAGCTTTCGGTATCGAGTATGCGTCCGATGAAAATATACTTGGCTTCGGCATCGGAATAAATGATCTCATTGCCAACCCGGACTTCATACAAACCGTTGTACGGCGTCTTGGCAATCGATTCAATCTGCGTCCCTTCCCCGAGCCTTTGCTGGAGCAGCTTTTTGATTTTGTCTTCCACGCTCTCGGCGAAGGCGGGCAATGCCAGCAGCAATGCAAGAATAAAACAGGGTCGCTGGAGTGAATGCTTGAGTTTCATCGGGTTCTTTCTTTGGCAGATCAGTGATGCGAACGTCCCAGCGCGTGGGACACCAGGCGTTGTTTCAGGAAAGGCAGTTTGTTGAGCAGGCCCATGCCCGCATTACGTATTATTCGAAGCGGTGCAAGCTCGGAGGCAAACAAGCGATGCAGGCCATCCGTGGTGAGCTGCATCAGCAAGACTTCCTCTTTGCGCAGGCGGGCGTAGCGCGCAAGCAGTCGGTCATTGCCGCAGTCGGCCTCCCGGCCCTGCTCCTTCAGCGCTGCCAGCAGGGCGTCGATATCGGCAAATCCCAGATTCATGCCCTGACCGGCAAGCGGGTGCACCACATGCGCAGCATCGCCGACTAACGCCACCCGATGCGCCACCAGCGACTGCGAGCGGATCAGCCGCAGCGGGAAAGCGCGCGGCTCTGCCGACGGGAGCATCGTGAACGTTCCGAGCGTCTGGCCGGGCAGCGCAGCCAGACGCTCAGCAAGGTACCCGACTGGCGAGGACAGCAAGTGATCGGCGAGCGTATCCGGGGCTGACCACACCAACGACACCCGATTGCCCGGCAATGGCAATAAGGCGACGATGCCCTCACTACCCAGGAACCATTGGCGGGCAACGCCATGATGAGCATTCGTGCAGGAGAAATTCGCGACAAGCGCGCGCTGATCGTAAGCGCGGTAATCCAAACCAATATCTGACTGCGACCGTACCCAGGAGTACGCACCATCAGCACCCACCACCAACGACACCCTGATCTCGTCACCATTGTCGAGCAAGATGTCTGCTTGCTGATCGCGACTCGCCAGAGCGACAGCGCGCCCCTTTAACTGCGTGACACCATTCGTAAAACGCAAAGCACTGTCGAGCGCCTGGTTCAGGTTGCTCTCTTCGATAATCCACGCCAGCGCACCAACACGCGCGCCATAAGCATCAAACGCAAGTTGGCCGCGCACCGCATCATCGCCCTGGACTGCTATGGCATCGACCGGCGTGATCCGACTTCCATCCATCGCATCCCAGACCTTGAGCGAGGACAGCAAACGGTGGGCGACATGATTAAGCGCATAGACGCGAAGATCCCACGACGAGGCCCTTCCGATGGAGGGTGAAGCCCCCTCGGAATCGGGTGAGAGCAGCAAGACCCGATAGCCCTCTCGTGCCAGCGCCAGCGCACTGGCCTTGCCGATCGCGCCGCCACCAATCACGCAGATGTCACCGTCTTTTTTCATAAGGAGAATGTCTGATCTGATCAAGGCATTATAGCCTTGCAGACGAGCAGCTTTTCAGGGGCGGAATGTTTTGCTATACTCCCGCCTCTTGGCCTGGTAGCTCAGTCGGTAGAGCAGAGGATTGAAAATCCTTGTGTCGGTGGTTCGATTCCGCCCCGGGCCACCAGCATTCAAAGGCCAACTGTTCTCAGTTGGCCTTTTTGTTTGCAAGGATCGCGATCGGAGACCAGCCCCTGCATCGCCCTTGCGACCCGTGAAGTTCCAGAAGTTGGAGTGCCAAACATGGAGGAAGCACCGCGCGTCATCATCATCGCGGGCCCTAACGGGGCAGTAAAAACGACGTTCGCACGTGAATTTTTGCCGAGTGAAGCCCCATGTCCCGTGTTCATCAACGCCGACCTGATCGCCGCAGGGATTGCCCCATTTGCCCCTGAAACTGCCGCTCTGAGGGCTGGTCGTCTGATGTTGGAAGAGATATCCCATCACTTCGCAGCTGGGACAAGCTTTGCCTTTGAGACGACCCTGTCAGGTCGTGGGTATCTTCGCTTGATAAAGAATTGGCAAGCTGCCGGTTATCGCGTAAAAATCATCTTTCTTCAACTAGCGAACGCCGACGAAGCTGTCGCACGTGTAGCACAAAGAGTGAAGCAAGGCGGGCATAATATTCCCGAGACCGTGATTCGCCGCCGCTTTGCGGCAGGCAAAGATAATTTCGAAAAGCTGTACGCGCCCCAAGTGGATGCTTGGGCGTTATATGACAACGCTGGCCCTGAGCCAGTGTTAATCGATTGGAGCGACCGCCCATGAATAAGCAACCCATTGAACAAGCGAAAGATCGTGATCTGCGATTGTCTCAGGTAGCCTTACAAAGAGCTGCACAACGCGCACGTGATGTAGCCGCAGCCACAGGAACGGCCTTAGTCATTAGTCGGAACGGCGTGATCGAACATGTGGCGCCGAAATCACGTGCTAGCCAGAAATCCGTAGATTGAAGCGATGAGCGATTTGTTTGACCAGCCGTGTCGTGCTTTCCATGAACTCGAAGCCTGGCAAATCAAGGAGATCAAACAATCTATCAAAGAAGCCGATGCAGGAGAATTTGTCTTTGATGCGGATCTAGCAATCGCGATAACAAAGTATGCAAGCTAGGCAGCCAGCCATGCGCGATCAATACGATTTCTCGCAGGCACGCAAAAATTCTTATGCGTCGCAACTGAAAAAATCCATTACGATCCAGCTCGACGAGGATTCGATGGCTTATTTCAAAGGAATTTCGGAAGAAGTGGGAATTCCTTACCGAACCCTGATCAACCTGTACCTCCGTGATTGCGCGACATCGCACCGGAAACTCAATCGGCAGTGGAAGTGAGGTTCAAGGATCAGACATCCTCAGCCCGGTTCGATTCCGCCCCGGGCCACCAAGATCAGCCAAAACCACCTTCGGGTGGTTTTTTTATTTGTCCCTTGTGAGCTTGCTTCGCGATCCGTATAATTGTACAATTTATTGAACAAGTTATGTGGGAGGCTCTATGCGAGTAATCAACTTTTCTGATGCAAGAAACCAATTCAAACAAGTCATTGATCAAGTTGTTGAGGACGCCGACTTTACGGTAATTGCCAGACGTGATGCCCAGGATGCTGTGGTGATGTCGCTGGACACATTCAATAGCTTGATGGAAACACTACACTTGATGAAGAGCCCTGCAAACGCCAAGCGTCTGGAAAAGTCCATTGACCAATACCGCAAAGGACAGACCAAAATCAAGGGACTGGTCGATGCGGAGTAAGCTGGTCTGGACCAACGTAGCGTGGGATGACTATGTGTACTGGCAAAGCCAGGATAAAAAAACACTCAAGCGCATTAACTTGCTGGTTAGAGAGGTGATGCGCGATCCTGAAGTCGGCATTGGCAAGCCCGAGCCTTTACGAGAAAACCTGTCTGGGTTTTGGTCAAGGCGCATTGATGACACTCATCGATTGGTCTATGCGATTGAAAAAGACCAAATCGTTGTGATCGCATGTCGCTACCACTACTAGTAACTAAGAAAGCTGGATCAGGCATGCTCCGTCCGGTTCGATTCCACCCCGGGCCACCAAAAAGCAAAGCCCTCCTTAGCGATAACGGGGGCTTTTGCGTTGGGGTGGGGTGGGGTTGGACTGGGCCGACTGGGGAATCGCTACGCAACTAGGCAGTTGGCTTATTTCCTAGATCATGAGCAATGCTTTTATTTTCGCTCGCACATCCCACAATTCTGGCTCGCTGATATTAGCTTTGTGTTTTACCTTACGCGCACGCCAATCGAGCGATTTCACATGGTCAGTCAGTACAGCGCAGCGAATGCCATCAACCACTGTGACGACTTCGAAAGGGTGACCTTTAACTTGCGTACTAAGTGGGCAACAAACCATTAAACCCGCCTTACCATTGTAGGAGGCCGGACTGAGAACCAAAGCAGGACGATGCCCTGCCTGCTCGTGCCCCGCCTGCGGGTCGAATTCCAACCAAACGATATCACCCGAATCGGGCACATATCGCCTGACCATCACCAGATTTCCTTGCCGACCGGCTTGCCGAAATCTGATTGCTCATGGGCGTTGGCGGAAGTAATGCCCGCCACGAGTTCCTCTAATTTATATTCTCTGCGTGTTGCAGGTTCGATGATAATTTTGCCACGCAGCACTTTGACCGTGACCTTCTGATCCAATGCCAATTGCGCTTCTTTCATCAAGCTGGCGCTTAATCTGAGTGCGGGACTGTTTCCCCATTTTTTGATGATGGCTTCCATAAAAATCCTCCCAGTGTTTCTACATTGTAGATACTAATCGTTAGGCTGTCTACTGTTGCCAATAGTAAAGTCTAGTGATGAGAGGATCAGACATCCTCAGCCCCGCTCGATTCCGCCCCGAGCTACGGAAGCTTCAGCAAAGTCCTCGTTAGCAATAACGGAAATTTTTGCGTTTTAGAACGATGAGGGTGGCTTTGGTAACGGTCCATTGGATGGTTGCGACGATTGGATCAGGTAACTAATGGGCGTAAAATCGGTTTCAAATCCGAATTTTCGAACACCTTATTCATGAAGAAAATTTCTGCGTTTATTTTACTGACGTCGTGCCTGGGACCTGCACATGCCGATTGGCTGAAAATCCAGTCGCCTGTGACGAGCGCCAGCCTGTATCTGGATAAATCCGCAGCAAAAAAATCCGGACCTAATTTAGTCAAGCTGTGGCACATCGTTGATTACGAGGCGGCGCAATACTATGAAGGTAAGCCATTTCGGTCAATTAAGGCTAATTACGAATATGATTGCGATCACTTACGATTCCGTGAGCTGATACGAATCCTGCACTCAGAACCAATGGGAAATGGCATGACGGTTTACTGGACCCACGGCCTTTGGTCGATGACGCAAGATCCCTCAGTGTGGATACAACCTGCAGCCAATAGCCTTGAGGCGACGCTTGTTGCAGACGCCTGCAAACACTAAAGCGATGCTCACGCCAGCGGAGGTCGTCTGCAACAAGCATTGGTGTGGCCGGATCAGACATCCTCAGCCTGGTTCGATTCCACCCCGGGCCACGCCATCTCCGTGCGTACCCGCCCGGCGAGCCAAGCATCATCGATTGAAGCGTTGCACATGGAAGAGGCACCTCGCGTTATTAACATCGCCGGCCCTAATGGTGCGGGAAAACTCACGTTCGCACGTGAATTTCTGCCCAGTGAGACTGCATGCCCCGTGTTCGTCAACACTGACCTGATCGCCGCAGGGGTTGCGCCTTTTGCTCCCGAAGCCGCTGCGTTGCGAGTGCAGCAAGGCGGGCATAATATCCCCGAAGAAGTGATTCGCCGTCGATTTGCAGCGGGTGAGGACCATTTCGAAAAACTCTACGCGCCCCAAATGGATGCTTGGGCCTTGTACGATAATTCTGGCTCTTCGCCAGTACCAGTCAACTGGCGTGACCGTTGATGAACAAACGCCCTATTGATCAGGTTAAAGATCGCGATTTAAGACTGTCTCAGTTGGCTTTGCAACGAGCGGCACAACGCGCACGAGACCTGGCAGCCGCGACCGGCACCGCAGTTCTCGCCCATGTCGAGCGGCGGACAAGCTCATCAAATGCACTGCCGCTGTAGATCGTGTGCGAAAGCCGAAAGGATATGATCCAAGGATTGGAAAGTTAATCGTTGCGATTGTCCCGCGAGATGATGGTGATGGCCGCGGTAAAACCGCCGCAAGCGCCTGATATGATGGATGCCCGCGTCGCCCCGCAATGTCGGCTCGTCGCAAAACAGATTGTATTTGGCGCCTCCCTGACAACCATGAAAAAACTACTCACCCTGGCAACCCTCTTAGCCGCAAGCACCAACGCCTTCGCGGAGTGGCAACGCCTTGATACGTCCTTTCCCGGTGTCGATCTGTATGTCAACCACGAAACAGTCGGCAAAAGCGCTGATCGACGTATACAGATTTACCATATCCTTGACTACAAATCACCTCAGCAGAAAAACGGTGACGAGTTTCGCTCCGAGATGTTGCGGCATGAGTATGCCTGTAATAAAGGCGAATATCATGTGCAGATGCACACGTGGCACAAAGGGCCGATGGGAAGCGACAAGATGGTCCATTTTTCGGAAGGCTCGTGGTATTGGACCAAGCCCGACACCGGCAGCGTTGAAGAGGCGTTGCTAAGGGCGGTCTGCAGCGTTTATTGAATTCACGAACGCCAAGGACACGCCGCAGTTTTTCGCTCTGACGCGTCACGCGCAATCGAGACTGCGGACTTTAACCGAAAAAGCAACCGTACGTGTCCGCCTCGATGATTCTCAATGCGCTCTCAATGCTGGAAGCGGTCGGGTCGGGTTCGTAAGCTTGCCACTTTCCACTGGCACGCATCCAGTAGATTTGCCACTTGCCAGTGGTCTTGACAAATCTGAACTTGGCGAAAGGCAGTCGGGTGAATTCCCCCGGAAGACCTCGCCATGTGGGCCTGACTTCGATGAGCGTCACTGCTTGTCCATCGATTTCATAGTCGTGGTCAAGTTGTTGTTTGATTTCAGGCGGCGCACGATGCAAACACCAGTCGCCGACGATGCGATCGATTCTTCCAATGTCTTCGATACTGAATGCCATGGACGTCACCACGAGGTAATGGATTGAGGTGTAATGGTAGCAAGCTCGCCTTGGCCTGTTGACTAGTCGTGTGAACTGTCCCTCAGCGGGACGTCCTAGGCCTTTGCCGGGAAGCCGAAGGTCAAGTGCTCCCGATTTGCTTGGTATCCTTGACTGAGTGTCACATCAGGCGAGCATGTATTCCATGAATATCCATACCGATTATCGGGAAAGAGTTGTGCTTAACCACCACGATTTACCGTGGATTCGGAGCCCCGACTCGGGCGTCGAGCGGCGCATGCTTGAGCGCCTGGGTGATGAGGTAGCCAGAGCAACCTCGGTCGTCCGATATCATCCCGGCGCCAGGTTTCGGGCCCACACCCACGCGTTGGGTGAGGAAATTCTCGTTCTGGACGGCGTATTTAGCGATGAAACCGGCGACTACCCGGCGGGCACCTACCTCATGAATCCTCCGGGCTCTACGCACTCGCCCTTTAGTACGCAGGGCTGCCTGCTTTTTGTGAAGCTACGACATCTTGGCGCGGACCAGGTGGAGCGCGAGGTCGTGAACACACGGACAGCGCATTGGCATCAAGGCATGGTGGCCGGCCTGCATGTCATGCCGCTTATGCGACAAGGCAGCGGATCAACGTTGGTTCGCTGGGCGCCAGACACCTACTTCACCCCCCATCGACACTATGGGGGCGAGGAAATTTTCGTGGTC
This sequence comes from Oxalobacteraceae bacterium, assembly GCA_900299005.1. Lineage (GTDB taxonomy): Bacteria > Pseudomonadota > Gammaproteobacteria > Burkholderiales > Burkholderiaceae_D > Pernthalerella. The sequence goes on along the minus strand of OMID01000062.1, from coordinate 108,467 downwards.
AATGGCACTTTTGAAGATGAGCACGGGCGCTACCCGGAGGGTTCGTGGATCAGGAGCCCGCACATGAGCCTGCACCAGCCCTTTAGCAAAGAGGGGTGCACCATCTTTGTCAAGACCGGACATCTTTTGAGCCTGCAGAGCTGACGAGTGCGGCAGGATTAGCTTTTTTCAGTTGCTGCCGCCACAAATTCACACCATGAGTCATCAAGGGCAGGCTGCTGGCCAAGCGGAAGCAACTGTCGCCATGAGGACAAGGCTGTCGAGATCCGAGCAGCACATCGCTGGCGAGTGTACGCCTGCACATCCCCATGATCCGCCAGGGGATGTCACTCTGTTGAAGGAAGAAAGCTGATCACGGCGAGCGTGGCTGCCGAGGTCGCGACCATGGTCCACAAAAAAGTCTGCATCCCGCCTGCCTTGATGATGGGCCCGATCAGCCACACGGCGAGCGAACTCGCACCAAAAGATACCGCGAAGCGCGCACCCGAGATACGACTTCGCATGGCGTCGTCCACGTATCTGACGATCATGGCATCGGTAAAAGGAATCGCGGCAAAGATCAGGCACATGAAAGCCACCTGTACTAGATAGAACCACCACCCACTGCTCCAGGTCGCCGCCAGCAGGGTCAAGAGCTGCAAGGTGAGCACGGAGAGGTAAAGTTTTCTCAATGGGACGCGATCAAGCAAATAACCGATCACCAACTGACTCAACGATGCCAGTACATATACGGCTGCCAGCAGCATACCGATGCCGGCGGGATCGTTGACGAGACCCCTCAAGCGATCGGCCAGCACTTCCCCATTACTATTGGTCGAAAAATTGAACAGCAGACTGCCTGTGGTCGCGGCTAGTGTCATCACAAAAAAAAGCGTGGATTGCCGCTCGTGCGGCGCTGTTGTTTCAGTTTGGTTTTTTTTGGATGGTGCGATATCATCGCCGCGACTCAGTCGCCAGAACACGATGCCCATCACCATGCTCAACACGCCCGGTAGCATGAATGCGGCACGCCAGTCACTGATCTTGATCACCCACCCGGTGAGCACGGCAGCCATGGCTATCCCCAGATTGCCCATCAACCCGTTAAAGCCGATCGCACGGCCCGGCCGGTTGGTGTACTGCATCAGCATGGGAATGCCCACTGGATGATAGATCGATGCGAAGCCTCCCATAATGGCCAACAGCAGCGCCAGCTGTAACGGGGTCTGTGCCTGACTGACCAGCAAGGATGAGACACCCATACCGAAAAAGAAGACAATCATCATGGGCCGCCGGCCCCACTGATCCCCCAGCTTGCCGGCTGGTAGCGACCCCACGCCAAAGAAGAAGAAGGCGGCTGCGCCGTAAGGCATCAGGTCTTCCCACCGCACCATGCCCATATCGGCGGCGATACTGCTCACTGCCGTTGCAAATATCAGCAGGAACATGTGGTCTAACGCATGCGCGAAGTTAAGCATGAGCGAGATTCTGGTCTTATTCATCGCGACCTGCCATGGCAGATGACATGGTGGCGGCCAATCCCTGTTGATGCCGGCGCTCCAGCTCACTGACGGCGCCCTGGATATCGCGCATCTCTCGATTCTGGCTGAGCTTGCGTTTGCCTTGCAGACGCGAGATGGCAATTTCGATGCCGACAACTTGGCTCACCATGTGGTCCATGTAGTCTTTGGGCGCGTCACCCATTTTCCAGGGTCGGGCTTCGGTGGCCTCGTGATGACGAGTCAGCCGCGCGACTACACCGCGAATGAATTTTTCTTCATCGACGATCCGAAGCTGTCCATGTGCGTGCACGACTTCGTAATTCCAGGTCGGTACCTGCCGGTGGGTCTCCTGCTTGCTGGGATACCAGTTGGGTGAGATGTAGCCATCGACACCCCGAAATACCACCATCACCTCGGCCCCGGCCGCGAACTCGGTGTACAAAGGGTTGGCACGCGCAATGTGGGCCAGCAGCGTGCCGTGCGCTCCGGCATGCGGATCGAACTCGAAAGGAAGGTGGTCGGCATCCAGCCCGCGCGCCGAGTGCGTCACCAGCATGCCCAGGGGATGTTCGCGCAGGATGCGATGCAATTCCACGGGCCGGGTCTCGACAAAATGCGTGGGCACGTACATGGCGGATCGGGTGAGTTCTAGGTGTGATGGCGGGTATGGGGCCGGCCTGTGCGGTCTCTCCGCGTCTAGGGCGGATTTTATCCGGGAAGTGGCTGACAGATGCGCTAAAGTCACGCTGGGCATTCCCGCCCGCTTCCGGATAGGTCACGCATATGAAACGCCTTGTGTTTGCTTTCTCATTCATCGGCCTGTCACTGGCGCTCTCAACGGGGGCGGCGGCGGTAGCAGCGACGGAGGCGATCACGGTGAGCTGTCACGCCGAGTACGGCCTTACTGCGGTACGGCTGCCGGTCGCTGCAACGTCTGATGTATTCGCCATGCGGTCAGTGAACTTGGGTGATCGATTCATGTTCAAGGCGCAGCTCTTGCAGGAGCGCGCGAAGCTAAAAACCTTTGTCTATGAGCTCCGATCGCACGCACCGACACTGATACACGCCAGCGAACATCTGCTATCACAACAGCGCTGCGCGAATCTGCCGGTCGGGCTCGGATTGAACAAGGTGTACTCGTCAGACCTTGAGCGTGAGATGTTCTTCCAATGCTTTGCACAGTGCGAGTAAGCCATGCCGGTGTTTATCCATAAGCTCTGCTGCCTGTGGGTGCTGCTGTGGGGCCTGTCGTTCGCCCAGGCGGCAGAGCGGGCAGCAGAGGGTATTGAGCTGGTGTTCGTGGGTGACGTCATGCTGGCCGACACCCCGGGCAGGCTGATCCGCGCGGGCCAAGACCCCTTCCGGTATTTTGCCCATGAACTGCGTCGCGCGGACCTGACCATCGGTAATCTGGAGTGCGTGATCTCTGTCAAGGGCCGGCCGATCGACAAACCGTACACGTTTCGCGCACCAAAACGTGCCCTGCCACTGCTGAAAAAATACATCAGCGCGGTCTCAGTGGCTAACAACCATACGGGCGACTTTGGCAAAGCCGCTTTCACCGACATGCTGAGCTCACTGAGCAAACACGAGATTCCCTATGTCGGGGGTGGTCACCACCTGCGCGAGGCCCACCAGCCTTTTATTCGCGATATCCGGGGACAGCGCATTGGCGTGCTCGCGTATAACGGTTTTTTTCCCAGAAGCTTCGAGGCTCTGGAAGGATCACCCGGTAGCGCGTGGCTGGATGATGATTTCGTCATGCACGACATCCGCCACGCGAAGCAGCAGCTGGGTGTCGATTTTCTGATTGTCTACCCGCACTGGGGCTGGGAATACCAGAAGCTGGCTTCACCCCGGCAACGCGACATGGCAAGGCTAATGATTGACAGTGGCGCGGACGCCGTGGTGGGCGGGCATCCTCATGTGACGCAGGATATCGAGCTCTACCAGGGCAAGCCGATTATCTACAGTCTGGGAAATTTCGTATTCGACGGCTTCCATGAGGAGGACACGCGCTCTGGCTGGCTGCTGCGCATCATACTCGCCCGGGACGGCTCGGTGGCGTGGCAGGTGCTGGAAGCGAAAATCGACCGCTTGGGCGTACCTAGGCCAGGGCGAATTCTGGACGCCTCGCATTTTTCCGTCGCCCGGTAAGCCAAGCTGGGCAGCGTACAGACGTACGGCAAGGGTTTGGCAACGCCGCCAACGACCTAACGAGATAGGTGTAAAGGCGATGTTCACTTCGCTCTCTCGCAGTTTTCACTGTTTAACCTCGCCCTGCTTTACCCAGTGGCCGTAAATACGCTAGTCTTTGATGCGAGTTACTCAGAAGTTAATCAAGTAATAACTTGATAAGGTCGGGAGCCGCATCATGTATGTGCTATCCGTGGAAGACATCGATCTGATGATCGCGCTGGCGAACAATCAAAAATTGCCCAGCGAAGTCATCCGGCACGAAAAACAAATGGACAAGCTGATCAGCATGGGCATCATTCGCCCGGGCGGCGGTGTGCTTGCGCTGACCGAGCTGGGCCACAAGACTGCGCGTGGACTGATGGGCCGATGCCTGGGCTCCATGGTCGATGGCCCCACCAGTCCCGGTTCTGCCACCGGCGCAGCGGCGGGCGCAACAAGCACGCCAAACTCTGACGCCAACAGCACAGAATTGCCGAAGGCCACGGCAGCCTCTGAGGGTGACAATAGCGCTGAAGTCAGCAGCGATTCCTCAGCCGACGCAGACACCAGCGCAGAGCCGGCCTGAACCCACGTGCGTCGGCCGCCCCTGCGGCGCGCTGCTGACTAGTCAAGCACCTACCCCCAACTGCCGGCTCGATGCTTATTACTCGCTTAGGACAGCACCGCCTGCGCGACGTGGGTATACAGCGGAATACCCACCAGAATGTTCAAGGGGAAAGTGATCCCGAGCGCGAGTCCAAGATACATGGACGGGTTCGCCTCGGGTATCGCGTACCGAAGAACGGCGGGCACCACGATGTAGGAAGCACTGGCCGAGAGCACCATGAGCATCGTGGCATCGGCCACTGGCAGCCCCAGCGCAGAAGACAGCAGTAGCGCCAGCAAGGCGTGCACTAGCGGTGCCAGTGCGGCATACGCGATCAGCACTGGCGACTTGCCTTTGACAGACCCGAGGTTTTTGGCAACCGTTAGTCCCATGTCGAGCAGGAAGAATGCCAGCATGCCTTTGAAAAGGTCGAATGAGAACGGCTGCATCATTGCCTTGCCGGCATCGCCGCTCAGGTAACCAATCAGCAATGAGGCAATCAGCAGCAGGTACACGCCATTGGTCAGGGATTCATGGAGAATCTTGCCAACCGATGTGCCGGGACCGCCATGGGCCAGCGCCACGCCCGAGCTGCTCACCGCGAATGCCGGTGCCTGCTCGTGGCGCAGCATGTTCGCCAATGTGACCGCGACAATCACGGCGGGCGACTCCATGAGCACCATGGCCACCGCCATGTGTCCGCCGGGCGCGATGCCTTTACCCTCCAGGTACTGCATGGCCGTCACAAAGGTCACCGCACTGACTGAGCCATAGGAAGCCGCCACCGCAGCCGCATCAAAGCGAGATACCCGCGTCTTGAGCAATGAATACCCAAGCAGCGGCACCAGAAACGCCATCGTGAGTGCGGCGCCAAGGCTCAATGCAATGGAGAGCTCCAGACCGGAGGCGGCGAGCGCAAAGCCGCCTTTGAGGCCAATGGCCATCAGCAGGTACAGCGATAAAAATTTGGCGATAGGCTGCGGCACTTCGAGATCGGACCTCAGCAGGCCGGCAACGACGCCAAAAACGAAGAAGAGAATGGCAGGATCGAGAAAATTTTGCATGATTAAGCTCCTTGGGATGAGAGCTTAATGCCTTCTTCATATCGAGTAAAATCGATTTTATGGCATTGAAACATAGGTAAATTTCTATGGATATGATGATCAGCTTTCGCCAGTTGAGGCTATTCCTCGCGCTGGCCGACACCGGCAGCGTCAGCGCTGCGGCCCGGTCGCTCCACGTCACGCAGCCGACGGCGTCGATGCAGCTGCGCGACATCGCCGAATCGGTCGGTCTGCCGCTATATGACGTGATCTCCCGCCGCGTTCATCTGACTGAGGCCGGTCGCGAACTGGCGCGGACTGCCCGCACGATTGCGGGCGAATGGGAACGCTTCGGGCAGACTATTGATGCCATGAAGGGCCTGACACGCGGACGCCTGCGCGTAGCCGTGGTCAGTACCGCAAAGTACTTTGTGCCGCGACTGCTGGGAAGCTTTTGCGCAGCCCATCCGGAGATTGACATCTCTCTGGAGGTACTGAACCGCGATGGGGTTGTGCAGCGCCTCAGAGACAATCTCGATGATCTCTACATCATGTCCATGCCACCTACCGATAGCGCGCTGGAAGATCAGGTATTCATGCCCAACCCGCTGATGATGATCGCGCCACGCTCGCATCCTCTGGCCAAGCGCAGAAATATCAGCTTGCAGCAACTCTCAGCAGAGCGCTTCATTCTGCGCGAGCGTGGCTCGGGCACCCGCATGGCGGTCGATGCGCATTTCAGGAAATCGCGATTCTCGCCATCGCTCCGGCTGGAGTTGGGTAGTAACGAGGCAATCAAGCAGGCGGTGGCAGGCGGGTTGGGTATTGCCGTGCTATCGCGGCATGCCCTCAATGATAGGCTCGACGACGATGTGGTGGCCGTACTGGATATTGAAGGATTCCCGCTGGCCTCGCAGTGGCACGTGGTCTACCCCAAGGGAAAACAGCTCTCACCCATTGCCCGGGTATTCAACGCGCATCTTCAGGAGCAATCTCAACGCTGGTCGGGCAAGGCAGAAAAGCGCCGACAAAAAACAGCGCGTCCCATCACCACCGCTCGACGAGGTCGCGCGCCGCAAACATAATGCGGCTTGCAACGCGGGCCAAGCGCTCAGTCGCGCAAATCGGCCCGCTCCAATGCCTGCTGTGCGTACCAACCAAGACGGCCCTCGGGATCCATGCGTCGGATGTCATCCAGCGCCACGCGCAGCAGCTCATTTTCTTGCTGCAGCCGGTAAACACGATTGCGAAGATTGCTCGCGTCCAGCCATGAGCCGATGGCGCTGACTAGACGGGCAATCAGGTAACTCCAATTGGGCATGGCGTGTCACTCGGGATCTGAAAGCTTAATCCATGCAGTGTACCCGGTGATGCTGACAACCCGCTTTCCGAGAAGGGCGGCAGCACGCGCTATAGTAGCCCGCGAGACAAACCCCACTGACCCGTTCAGGACTGCAGAATCATCATGAACCCGCTTCTCTCTCCTGCAAGCCCGATTTCCTTCCTTGGCCTGCTGCTGCTCTCGAATATCTTCATGACTTTTGCCTGGTATGCACACCTTCGCCACCTGGCCGACAAGCCGTGGTGGATCGCTGTGCTGGTAAGCTGGGGAATCGCCTTCTTCGAGTACGTGTTGCAAGTACCGGGCAACCGAATCGGTTTTCAGCACTTTAGCCTCGGGCAGCTGAAGATTCTGCAGGAGGTCATTACGCTGGCCGTGTTTGTGCCCTTTGCCGTGTTCTACATGGGCGAATCATTCAGGATGGATTTTCTGTGGGCCGGACTGTGCCTGCTGGGCGCCGTCTATTTCGTGTTTCGCGGTGCGCTGTAACCATCATTGAGCGTGTACAGGAAGGCCAGCACATCCTCTATCTCCTGCTCGGACAAGGCCGGTGTTTCGCCGCGCTTGCGATCGTAGGGGACTTCTTCCACGTTCACATTGCGGTGATAGGCCACAGGAAGGTCATCGAATTTTTTCACTTTGCCATTCACGCTCGGATACCACTTCTCGGGGTGGGTATCCCGGCTGACGTAGAAAGCAACCGCATCCCGCAAGCGCGTGACTTGGCCATTATGGAAAAACACCTGGCGCGTTGCCACGTTGCGCAAGGTCGGCACCTTGAACTTGCCACAGGCCGAAGGATTCGCCGCGCGCCCTGTACGACCGGACCGGCACAATCCCAGATCGCGATGCAATGCATCGTTATTCGCTGCGATGCTTTTGTTGCGCGCCACACCTAGTGCATCGTAGGTAAAGTCAGTAAACAGCGGCGGGCTGCCGTCTTCACGCTGCGCACTGGGGTGTCAAGCAGCGCAGTTGCCGCGCTTATCGTCATTGAAAACCTGCAGCCCGCGCAGCTCGGCGTCAGTCAGCGCCACCTTGCCCGCGAGGTAGGCATCATATTTCGAATCGAATGGGTGAAATTCTGGTGCCTCCAACTGGTAGCGCTGTAATGCGTCACTGAGCGCCGCGAATGCCGTGTCGACATCGTCCAGACTCTTTTCTCCGTAAACTGCCCGGAAGGCAGGGGCGTACGTGGCCCGGCGCAGCTTGTCCACCACGGCAGCACGCGTGAGGTTCGCCATTTCATTGGCCGCCAACAAGGGCCGCTCTGCCTGTGCGGCCAGGGTCTCGGCACTGCCGTCACGATTGAATCCGCCAGAGGGCGTGCCTTCCTCATCGAATGCAAAAGCAGGCGTGGCCGCGAGGTAGCGAATCGAGGGAACTGCGCGCATGCCGAACTGATCAAGCCGCGCACCGCCCAGCTGAACAGGCAGTGCATTCGATGGCGCATGCGCATGATCGGGCGAATGGCAACTCGCGCAGGATTGCTTGCCAGAGGCAGAGAGCGAGGTGTCATGGAATATCAGCTTGCCCAGCGCAAGCGCGGTGGTCGCGGAGACGGTCGGCAAATGATCCGGCTTTTCACAAGCCGCCAGCAACAACAATGCGAAAGATGCTGGCCACATGCGGACGGCGGCACGTCGTAATGAGGGCATTGCGGACATCATTTTTGGTTATTCTCACGTTGTAGCATTCTAGCAAAGGGACATCCTGTCTGCAGACGCGGGGACGCGCTGCGCTATACTCGCTGCTTGCTTTTCGCTTTTCGCCTCTCGCGGCGCAAACTTCAACGGTAATCCATGAACTCCGTGCCCTTGTGGGTGCAATTGCTGGCGCTGGCCATACTGACCTGCACCTCTGCTTTTTTCTCCATTTCCGAAACGGCGCTCATGGCGCTGAACCGGCATCGCGTCAAGCATCTGGCTCGCCGCGGCTCGCGGCTCGCGCAGAGTACGCTGTGGCTGCTGGAGCATACCGACCGGATGCTGTCGCTGATCCTCATCGCCAACACCTTGATCAACGCGCTGATCACGGCACTTGTCACCTCCATCGCCATTGCGGCTTTCGGCAATAATCAGGAAGTGATCACCATTGCCACCGCCGTGGTGGCTTTTTTTCTGATCGTCTTTGCGGAAATCACGCCCAAGGTGGTCGGGGCCACCTACCCCGAGCGGATCGCGCTGCCGGCGTCGATCATCATCAAGCCATTGATCCTGCTGGCAAGGCCAGCGATCTGGTTCGTCAACCTGTTTGTGCGCGGCCTGCTGCGCATCATGCGGCTGCGCACAGGCCATGGGGCACGCGACATGCGGCTATCGCCGGAAGAGTTGCGCTCGATGGTGCTTGAAGGCGGGAATTTCATTCCGCACAAGCACAAGAGTATTCTGCTCAATCTTTTCGATCTGGAACGAGTCACCGTGGAAGACGTGATGACACCGCGAGCGCAGATCGAGGCGCTGAATCTCTCGGTGCCCGTCGAAGAAATTACGCATCAGCTAACCACCTGCTATCACAACAAGCTGCTGGTACACGAAGGCGAAATCAATCAGATCGCCGGCATACTGCATGTGCGAAAGGCTATGGCTTTGCTAAATCAGGAAGATGAATTGACAGTCGACCATTTTCGCGCATTGCTGACACCGCCATATTTCATTCCGGCTGAGACGAATTTATTCACCCAGCTGCAGTATTTCCAGGAAAATCACGAGCGCCTTGGCGTGATCGTTGATGAATATGGCGAGGTACAGGGTCTGGTCACCCTTGATGACATCGTCGAAGAGATGGTAGGCGAGTTCACCACCTCGACACCCGGCGCCAGTCGCGCAGATCAGTTTGACTGGGACAGCCGTGGCGAATGCCTGCTGGAAGGCAGCATCTCTCTGCGGGACGTCAACAAACGACTTGGACTAGAACTGCCATTGGATGGCCCCAAGACAATCAACGGCTTGCTGCTGGAAGTATTGGAAGACATACCCGAAGCGAGTATCAGCCTGAAGATTTCGAATGTCGTGATCGACATCGTGCAAGTCCAGGAGCAGGCAATTCGGATGGTCAAGCTCTACCGACCGCAACACTGAGTCTATGACTCAGATCAAGCGCGCCTGATCGTGGAGCAATGGGCTCCCGAGCAATGACTGCGATTGTTGCAACTTAACGTCAGCTCGCCCACTGACACAGCACGGACTAACCACCCCGGATAATCACGGCCTGTGCCTCGACGTGCTGTTGACCGTGCATCGCGCATGATCCGCCGGTTTGCATTTCTTCACTGGCGACACCCTCCCATGACCCTACCCGCATCGACCAGCGCTCATGCTAAGGCGTCGAGCCTGCCCCGCCTGCTGCAGCAAGCGCAGCTGCTCAGCGCGCAACAACTGGAAGCAGCCCAACGCAGCAGCGCTGAACAGAAACTGCCTTTCATTGAAGCGCTGCTGGGTAGTGGTGCCATCGAGGCAGACACGCTGGCCCAGTTTTGTGCGAACGCCTTTGGCTATCCATTGCTCGATCTCTCATCTGTCGATGCAGACGCATTGCCACAGCACCTGATTGATTCGCGACTGATAAGTACGCACTGCTTGATCGTGCTCTCCAGGCGTCAGGGAAAGCTCTCTCTGGGCATGGCCGATCCCAGTCAGCAGCACGCTATCGAGCAAGTGAAATTTCAGACTGGGCTGGCAGTCGAGCCGGTGGTGGTTTCCTATCCGCAGCTGATGGAGATGATCGGGAAGTTATCCCAAAATGCCGCGCACCACCTCAGCGAGCTAATTGGTGAGGATCTCGACAGTGTATCGATTAGCGATGATGCCGAATCGTCTGCGGAGAGCGAGGCCGTCACCAGCGAGATTGACGACGCGCCGGTCGTTCGATTCCTGCAGAAGATACTGACAGACGCCATTAACATGGGCGCATCCGACTTGCACTTTGAGCCCTTTGAGAAATTTTATCGAATACGCTTTCGTGTCGATGGCGAATTGCGCGAAATTGCGCGACCACCACTGGTCATCAAGGAAAAGCTTGCCTCGCGCATCAAGGTGATCTCTCGTCTGGATATTTCTGAGAAGCGAGTGCCTCAAGATGGAAGAATGAAGCTGCAAGTATCGCCCTCGCGCAGTATCGACTTCAGGGTATCGACACTACCCACGCTGTTCGGCGAAAAAATCGTCATGCGTATCCTTGACGGCAGTCAGGCACAGCTGGGCATCGACCTACTAGGGTACGAGGCAGACCAGAAAGCCCTGCTCATTGATGCCATCAGCCGACCGTACGGCATGGTCTTGGTGACCGGCCCCACTGGCTCGGGCAAAACTGTCTCGCTCTACACCTGCCTGAATCTGCTTAACAAGCCCGGCACCAATATCGCCACTGCAGAGGACCCCGCAGAGATCAACCTGCCCGGTATCAATCAGGTCAACATCAATGAACGCGCAGGACTGACTTTCCCGGTCGCGCTGCGCGCATTTCTGCGACAGGATCCGGACATCATCATGGTCGGCGAGATCCGTGACCTCGAAACCGCGGATATCGCGATCAAGGCCGCACAGACCGGACACATGGTGTTTTCAACTCTCCACACGAACGATGCGCCGTCGACGCTGACCCGACTGCTGAACATGGGGGTGGCCGCGTTCAATATCGGTGCTGCCGTCAACCTGATCACGGCGCAGCGCCTCGCCCGTCGGCTGTGCGACTGCAAACAAGTTGTACAACTGCCCGAGAACGTGTTGCTGGCGGCAGGATTCACGGCGTCGCAGATTGACGGTACGCCGCTGTACGGTCCGCTGGGTTGCGAGCGATGCAGCGGCAGTGGCTACAAGGGGCGCGTCGGCGTCTATCAGGTGATGCCCATATCCGAGGCAATCGAGAGCATCATCCTTGCCCATGGCACAGCACTGGAGATCGAGGCACAAGCGCGCCGTGAAGGCGTCAAGACCTTGCGTGAATCCGGATTACTGAAGGTAAGACAGGGACTGACCTCGCTGGAAGAGATCCTCAGTTGCACCAACCAGTAAGGTCGGCCATCCGCCTATGTCATCCGCAAGCTCGTGCCTGCGTTGGAACGTGGCGTCGTACGTGATTCATCAGGAGAATGGAATGGCATCTGCCGGCCAGCCCCGAACGGGCAATACCAATGAAACCGTCTTCCTCTGGGAGGGCAAAGATAAAAATGGCAAACCTGTGCAGGGAGAGCTGCGGGCTGCCGGACGCGCGAGGGTGGATGTCACGCTTCGACGCCAAGGCATCACGGTCGTGCGCGTGCGAAAAAAACCCCGGCAGCGACAGCGCAAGATTCGAGATAAGGATATCTGCGTATTTACGCGCCAGCTCTCGACGATGCTCAAGGCCGGCGTGCCTCTGCTGCAGTCTTTCGATATGGTGGCCCGCGGCCACGCAAACCCGGCAGTGACCCGGCTGCTGCTGGACATTCGGGCCGATGTTGAAACAGGCAGTAGCCTGTCGCAAGCTTTCCGCCGGTATCCGATGTACTTCGATGCGTTGTTCTGCAATCTGGTGGCGGCCGGCGAGCAGGGCGGCATTCTGGAACAACTGCTTGCCCGACTGGCCACCTACAAGGAAAAAACGCTGGCTATCAAAGGCAAGGTGCGCTCGGCAATGTTCTACCCGGCTGCCGTCATGGCAGTGGCCTTCATCGTGACTGCTGTGATCATGGTGTGGGTCGTACCAGCATTCAAGGAGGTGTTCCAGAGTTTTGGCGCAGAGCTGCCACTGCCGACTCGCATCGTCATCATGCTATCGGACCAGTTTGTCCACTACGGTGTTCTGGTGTTGATGGTGATGGCGGTCATCTTGGCGCTTAGTATCAGAGCCTGGCGGCGCTCGCTTGCCTTGCAAGCCTCGACCGACAGGCTGGCGCTGCGCTTGCCCCTGTTTGGCGAGGTGATGCGCAAGGCCGTGATCGCCCGCTGGACGAGCACCTTATCAACCATGTTTGCTGCCGGAGTACCCTTGGTGGAATCGCTGGACTCCGTGGGTGGCGCTTCCGGCAATGCCGTCTATGCCGAGGCCACCCGACGCATTGCCGCCTCGGTCCGTACCGGAACAAGCCTGAATATCGCGATGCAATCCACAAATGTCTTCCCTTCGATGGTCACGCAAATGGTCGCCATCGGCGAAGAGTCTGGCGCGCTGGAGCAAATGCTGCGCAAGGTCGCCGAAGCCTACGAGGAAGAAGTCGATGCCGCCGTTGCGTCATTGTCTTCTCTCATGGAACCCGTCATCATGGTCGTGCTGGGGGTACTGATCGGCGGTCTGGTGATTGCGATGTACCTGCCCATCTTCAAGCTGGGGTCGGTCGTCTGATCCGGCCCATGACCCTGAGAATCGACATTGCGATGAACGAATCTGCTCTAGCCTTGTTCACTCCCCTGCTGCTTGCTCCGCCAGAAAGCCTGAGCCCGGTGCTTTTCTGGTCGCTGCTGGGTCTGATCATCGGGAGTTTCCTGAATGTCGTGATTTACCGATTCCCGATCATGATGCAGCGCGAATCCGACAATTACATCGCCCTGGAAAACGATGACCAGCCACCGCATACAGATCGCTACAATCTGATGATGCCCGGCTCGGCCTGCACCAGCTGCGGCCATACGCTCTCTTTCGCTGAGAAGCTACCGCTGGTCAGTTACGTCTGGCTCAAGGGTCGCTGCCGTTACTGCCATGCGCCGGTGTCGGCGCGCTACCCTACCGTGGAGTTACTGACCGCTGCCTTGTCCGGCATCGTGATCTGGCGATTGGGCAGTTCACTCGCCGGATTATCGGCGCTTGTGATGGTGTGGATGCTGCTGGCAATGACCTTTATTGATATCGACACGCAATTGCTGCCCGATGAGCTGACGCTGCCGCTGCTGTGGCTGGGACTGCTGGTGAACCTCAATGACACCTTCGTGCCGCTGCAGGATGCCGTCATCGGTGCGGCTGCCGGCTATGTGTCACTCTGGGTGGTTTACTGGCTCTTCAAGCTGGCAACCGGCAAGGATGGAATCGGCTATGGTGACTTCAAGCTGCTCGCCGCGCTGGGTGCGTGGCTAGGCTGGATGATGCTGCCGGTCATTGTGCTGCTATCGTCCGCCGTGGGCGCCGTCGTGGGTCTGTCACTGATCGCATTCCGTGGCCATCATCGAGGCCGACCCATTCCTTTCGGGCCTTTTCTGGCAGCTGCGGGGCTGATCGCACTCTTGTACGGGCAACCCTTGCTTCAGGCATGGCTCTCCGCATGACGCTGGCACGTGACGTTTCAGCGCCGCAGAGACAATGACAGACATGACAGACATGACAGACAACGCTTTCCGGCGATTCTCGATTGGCCTGACCGGCGGCATCGGCAGTGGTAAATCCGCAGTGGCGGACATGCTCGCGCGGCGGGGCGCGGCGATCATCGATACCGACCAGATTGCGCATGCACTGACAGCACCCGGCGGCGCAGCCATCGCGCCCATCGTCAGGGTTTTTGGCGATAGCTTTTTGACAGCAGAGGGCGCGCTTGACCGGAATGCGATGCGCGAGCGCGTGTTCTCGGATCCGACCGCCAAACAGCAACTTGAGGCCATTCTCCACCCGCTGATCGGGCAACAAACCCAGATCGAGGCCGGCCGCGCCACCGGCAGCTATCTCGTGTTCGTGGTGCCGCTGCTGGTCGAGTCCGGGCGCTGGAAAGACCGCGTTGACCGGGTACTGGTGGTGGATTGCAGTGAAGCCCTGCAGATTGAGCGTGTGATGCGCCGTAGCCAGTTATCGGCCGGGCAAGTACGCGCAATCATGAGCGCCCAAGCAAGCCGGGAACAACGGCTCGCTGTCGCAGATGATGTGATCGTCAACGATCAACCAATCGAGCGCCTCGAACAGGCCGTCGCTGCACTGCATCAGCGTTATCTCGCACTAGCTGCCCGCCCAGACACAGGCAGCAAGGCACCTGTATAGGTTCTTTGAGCGGCAAGATGTTTGTAATTTCCGACTGCTTGGGTCAGAATCACGTTATTACGCTGGCCAACTCGCGAGGAATGCCGCCTTGACCGTTTACGAATACCCTTTCAATGAGCGTATTCGCACCTTGCTGCGGCTTGAAGACCTGTATGAGAAATACCGGTTCTTCGTCGCGCAGGATCATCCGCTACAGCACCATGTCGCGCTCGCAACCATCTACGAAATGCTCGAGGTTGCCGGACGTGCTGATCTGAAATCCGATCTCTTGCAAGAACTTGAGCGTCAAAAGCAAACGCTGATCGGTTTCAAATCCAATCCGAATGTCGAAAGTGCGCGTCTCAACGAAATTTTGTCGGACATCGAGATGACCAGCGCCGCCCTGATCGGCATGCAGGGCAAAACCGGGCAGCACATCCGTGACAATGAATGGTTGATGAGCATACGAGGCCGTACCATCATCCCCGGCGGCGCCTGTGAATTCGACCTGCCGTCCTATCATGCGTGGCAGCAGCAATCGGCAGATCAGCGTCGCGCGGATATCAGCGGCTGGTTCGCGCCGCTGGAACCCCTGTTCTCAGCGCTGACCATCATTCTGCGCTTGCTCCGAGAGTCTGGTCGCGCAACGCATATCGTCGCCACTGCCGGCAGCTTCCAGCAGATGCTGCAAGGCCGCACCTATCAATTGCTGCGGGTGAGCATCGATCCCTCGCTGGCAGCCATCCCGGAAATCTCGGCCAACAAGTATGTGCTGTGGATACGTTTCACCAGCCAGGGGGGTGACAACAAGCCCAAGGCCTATGAAGGCGACGTTCCCTTCGATCTCACGCTCTGCAATTTCTGATTCTTCATCATGGTGACGGCCGTCGATTGTCCGACCTGTAGCAAGAAGGTCGAATGGACAGAGACAAACAAGTATCGACCCTTCTGCAGCGAGCGGTGCAAACAGATCGATTTGGGTGCGTGGGCGGAAGAAAAATACGTGATACCAGCCAAATCCGAACAGGAAAACATCGGTCAGAACGCCGATGATCAAACCGCCCTCTGAGGCCCGCAATACCCGCCAGGTAGGCGCTGAAAAATACCCCATGTTATGGCGAGACCGCATCGCAGTGCGACACGCGAGCCTGCCTTGTCAAAGGCGCGCAGGGATTTCCCAAAGAAGCAATCTGGCGGTGCTTCATGCATCATCATGTGCCTAGCACACCATCGAGGCATCATCGGGAGAGCCGTTGGTCTACAGAGGATCACTTCTCGCCATCATCATGGTTGACGATTACAAGGAGCTCTCATGGATGTCAGCACATTGATTTTTCGCGGAAGCATTAACGCCCCTGGCGAGTGGACTGAAAAAATAGAAAAGACGATGGAAAGAAAGCACTGGCACTTTTCAATCGAGAAATATCCGCAATCAGCCCATTACACCGATACGACTCTCAATACGATTGCACATCCGATGACCCAGCAGACGCCCACACCCAATGCAAGCGTGATATTCATGGCTCAGGCAAGCCCGGTGATGGGAGGCGGAGCGGCGAGCGATATCCGCATCAGCTGGCAACCGGACAGGTCCGCCTGAGGCAGCGCTCATGTCTTGATCATCGGCCTGCCAACAGCGCGGCACGCTGATGGGTCAGCCTGGGCATCGCTGCACCTCCAGCCACTGCAGCAAGGGCAGGGTCGCCGGCAGCATTGGCGTCACCTCAAAGCTTCCCTGCCAGGCCAGTTGTTGACCTTCGAGCCCATGCGGCTCACCCTGCCAGCAACGGCTGATATAAAAATGCAGTCGCACATGCGCATGGGGATACACATGCTCGACGCCGCACCAGGGCTCTGCAGCGAGAATCTGCACGCCGATCTCTTCGGCAAATTCGCGCTTGAGCGCATCAAGTACGCTCTCGCCAGTTTCGACTTTACCGCCCGGGAATTCCCAATACCCTGCATACGGCTTGCCTTCGGGACGTTGGCCCATCAGCACATCGCCATTAGGCTTCATCAGGATGCCAACGGCGACATCAATCGGCTTGGTCATGGTTATGCGGTGCGCTTGCCGGCCCAGTCGCGTGCAAATTGCCAGGCGATACGTCCCGAGCGTGAGCCGCGCTGCAAGGCCCAGCGCAAGGCCTCGGCATCCGCCTCGTCGAACGCCGACGATGGCACGCCAAAATGCCTGAGCCAATGATGGACGATATCGAGATAATCCTCCTGGCGGAAAGGGTAGAAGGAGAGCCACAGTCCGAAACGCTCGGAGAGAGAAATTTTTTCTTCGACCGTCTCACCCGGATGCAAGTCACCATCATCGACATGCCGATAGCCGTCGTTATCCGATATTTTTTCTGGCAGCAAATGACGGCGATTCGAGGTCGCGTAAATCAGCACATTGTCAGACTGTGATGAGATGCTGCCATCCAATGCCACCTTCAGTGCCTTGTAGCCGCTCTCACCTTCCTCAAATGAGAGGTCATCGCAGAAGAGGATGAAACGCTCGTCGCGCTGTTCAATCAGCTCGACAATATCGGGCAGATCAACCAGATGCGCTTTATCGACCTCGATCAGCCGCAACCCCTGATCCGCAAATTGCGCCAGACAAGCCTTGATCAACGAGGATTTGCCTGTGCCGCGCGCACCGGTCAGCAACACATTGTTAGCCGGGCGACCCTCCAGGAATTGCTTTGTATTCTGCTCGATTGCGTGTTTTTGTGGAGCGATATTGCGCAAGTCTTCAAGACGGATGCGCGAGGGATGCGGTACCGCCTGCAGATGGCCGCGGCTATCACGATTCACGCGCCAGCGGAAGGCTGTCGCACTCCAATCGATCTCGGGTGCTGGAGCGGGTAGCAGCTTCTCCACACGCGCAAGCACCGATTCGGCGCGAAGGAGAAATTGTTCGAGTTCTTTCATGTCGTTGTTGTTCTGGTTCGGGAACGACACTGGGCAACGGCGAGTCTCCAGCCCTCGCGGGGAACTGACCAGTATCCAGAGATTTTAAAAATAGGCCGGCAAATGAGCGATCAGGAACGGTAGTCTGCATTGATAGACACATAGTCATGCGACAGATCGCATGTCCAGATGGTTGCCGAAGCCGTGCCACGTGCCAGTGTAACCCGCACGGTGATCTCGCTCTGCTTCATCACGCGCTGTCCCTCTTCTTCACGGTAGTCCGGATGGCGCCCACCTTGTCTGGCAACCCACACATCATCCAGATACAGATCCAGCATGCCCACATCGAGATCGGTCACGCCCGCATAGCCGATGGCCGCAAGAATGCGGCCAAGGTTCGGATCCGATGCAAAGAAAGCTGTTTTCACCAGCGGCGAATGGCCGATCGCGTAGGCGATCTTGCGGCATTCCTCCACATCGCGCCCTTGCTCGACGCGCACGGTGATGAATTTGGTCGCGCCCTCGCCGTCACGAACGATCATCTGCGCGAGTTCCTGGGACAAATCCATAATGACCGCTTCGAGTGCCTTGCATTCGGGAGCCTCTGCGTCACGGATGATCAATTCGCCAGCACCCGTTGCGATCAATATGAACGAATCATTGGTCGAGGTGTCACCATCAATCGTGATGCAATTGAACGAAGCATCGGCGGCGCGTCGGACAATCTGCTCGAGCACTGGCTGGGGTACTGTGGCATCGCAGGCAACATAGCCCAGCATGGTCGCCATGTTGGGCTTGATCATGCCGGCACCTTTGGAAATACCCGTAAGCGTCACCGCCTTGCCTGCAATTACAGCCGTACGGGAAGCTGCCTTCGGCTGGGTGTCCGTCGTCATGATGCATTCCGCTGCGTTGTACCAGTTGTCCTCTTTCATGTTCGCCTGCGCAGCCGGCAGGCCAGCAAGGATGCGATCCACCGGCAGGGGCTCAAGAATCACCCCCGTTGAAAACGGCAGTACTTGCGCCGCATCGCAGCCCAGCAGCGTGGCGACCGCATTACAGGTCATGTTCGCATTCACCAGTCCTGGCTCGCCGGTGCCGGCATTGGCATTGCCGGTGTTGATCACCAGTGCCCGAATCCCTTTGCCACTTGCCAGATGCTGTTTCGATACCTGCACTGGCGCGGCACAAAAGCGGTTGGTCGTGAATACCCCGGCGACCGTTGCCGTGGGTGCCAGCGTCATCAGCAGGAGGTCTTTGCGGCCGGGCTTCTTGATGCCGGCTTCGGCGCAACCCAGCTGCAGCCCTTTGATCGGGGTGAGATGCTCGGGAATGGGTAAGGGAAGATTGACTGCCATGAGGATACCTGTGGGGTCAAAAGGGTGAGCTTGTCCTGCCTGCGGCACCAGCCAAGTGCCAAAGTAGCCCCCGCTCCCGACTTGCGTCGAGGGGAGGACTGACATCGCCGACGGCCTGAACCGTCGTCCCGGCAGCCGCCGGGGTCCGGCGTCTTTACGTCGTCACCTTGGCCACTGGCTGCCAGATCACGCCAGCTTGCCGTGGCACTGCTTGTATTTTTTTCCACTCCCGCACGGGCAGGGATCATTGCGTCCGACCTTGGCCATGCCCGGTATCGCGATCGGCTGATCATCGTCCACTGGCGCCAGCAGTTCTTCGGGTGCCAGCGCCGGATTGAAATCGCGGTGCTGGTAATGCACGTTCTCCAGATGCGGATGCGACATCTGCTCTTCCGCCGCAGTGATCTCTTCCTGAGACTGCACGCGTACCGTCATCACCATGCGCACAACGTCATTGCGGATCAGGTCGAGCATTTGCGCAAATAATTGAAATGCTTCGCGCTTGTATTCCTGCTTCGGGTTCTTTTGCGCATAGCCGCGCAGATGAATGCCCTGACGCAGATGGTCCAGCGCAGCCAGATGCTCGCGCCAGTGGGAATCCATGCTCTGCAGCATCACGCTGCGCTCGAAACCACCAAAGGACTCCTGCCCGACCAGATCGACCTTGGCCTGATGCTGCGCATCTGCCGCATGCAGCACGCGCTGCAGCAGCTCCTCGTCAGAGAGTTGTGGCTCGTTCTTGAGCATCTCTGTGAGCGGAAGATCCAGCTGCCATTCCGCAGCGAGTACCGCGCGCAGCGTTTCCAGATCCCACTGTTCTTCCATTGCCTCGTCCGGCACATACTGACGGAAGAGGTCAGTGAACACGCCTTGACGCAGCGCCTGACTGATCTCGGCCATGTCCTGCGCCTCGAGCAACTCGTTGCGCTGGGTGTAGATCACTTTGCGCTGATCGTTGGCGACATCGTCGTATTCGAGTAGCTGCTTGCGGATATCGAAGTTGCGTGCCTCGACCTTGCGCTGCGCGGATTCGATAGAGCGCGAGACAATGCCCGCCTCGATGGGCTCATCTTCCGGCATGTTCAGGCGTTCCATTACGGCGCGCACACGGTCTCCCGCAAAAATGCGAAGCAGGGAATCGTCGAGCGACAGATAGAAGCGCGAGGAACCAGGATCTCCCTGACGGCCCGAGCGGCCGCGCAGCTGGTTATCAATGCGCCGGGATTCATGCCGCTCGGTGCCAATGATGTGCAGCCCCCCCGCCGCGACCACGCCATCATGCAGCGACTGCCATTCATCCCGCAGTTGCTGTGCGCGCGTGGTTTTTTCCTCCGCAGCGATGCTCTCGTCTGCCTCGATCAGCTGGATCTGCTTATCGACGTTACCACCAAGGACGATATCGGTACCGCGACCCGCCATGTTGGTCGCAATGGTGATCATTTTCGGACGACCCGCCTGCGCGATGATTTCCGCTTCACGCGCATGCTGCTTGGCATTGAGCACATTGTGCGGCAGCTTCGCTTGCGTGAGCATTTGCGAAATCAGCTCGGAATTTTCAATCGAGGTGGTGCCAACCAGGACCGGTTGTCCACGATCATGGCAATCTTTTATGTCGGCCAAGACGGCACGGTACTTGCCCGCAGCGTTCTTGAATACCTGATCCTGCCGATCTTTGCGCTGGCTGGGACGGTTCGGCGGAATGACAACCGTCTCCAGACCATAGATCTCCTGAAACTCGTACGCTTCGGTGTCAGCAGTGCCGGTCATGCCGGCCAGCTTGCCGTACATGCGGAAATAATTCTGGAACGTGATCGACGCCGGCGTCTGATTTTCGTGCTGGATACGCACGCCTTCTTTGGCCTCGACAGCTTGATGCAGACCATCCGACCAGCGGCGCCCCGTCATCAGGCGGCCGGTGAATTCATCGACGATCACGACTTCGTTGTTCTGCACAACGTATTGCTGATCCTTGTGGAACAGGGTATGTGCGCGCAGCGCAGCGTACAGATGGTGAATCAGCGTGATGTGCGATGCGTCGTACAGGGATGCCCCCTCGGGCAGCAAGCCCATGTCGGTCAGGATGCGTTCGGCCTTTTCGTGCCCTGCTTCCGTCAACAGTACGGTATTGGCTTTTTCATCCTTGGTGTAATCACCGGGCACTTCAACAACGCCTTTGCCATCCGGCGTTTCTTCGCCCACCTGAAGGGTGAGCAGCGGCGGCAGGGCATTCATTTTCCGATATAGCTCGGTATGGTCTTCGGCCTGTCCGGAAATGATCAGTGGCGTTCTGGCTTCATCAATGAGAATCGAATCGACTTCATCGACAATCGCAAACGACAGGCCGCGCTGCACCCGGCTGGCGACGTCGTACACCATGTTGTCGCGCAAGTAGTCGAAGCCGAACTCGTTGTTGGTGCCGTAGGTGATGTCGGCCGCGTAGGCTGCCTGCTTCACATCATGCGGCGCCTGCGACAGATTGACCCCGGTTGTCAAACCCAGCCAGCTGTAGAGTTTGCCCATCCACTCGGCATCGCGCTGGGCGAGGTAATCGTTCACCGTAACGATATGCACACCCTTACCGGTCAGGGCGTTCAGATAGGCCGGCAGCGTCGCCATGAGGGTTTTGCCCTCGCCAGTGCCCATCTCGGCGATCTTGCCTTGATGGAGAACCATGCCACCGATCAGTTGGACATCGAAGTGGCGCATCTTCAGCACTCGCTTGCTCGCCTCTCGACACACGGCGAAAGCCTCGGGAAGGATGTCGTCCGTGGCAGCGCCGGCAGCAAGGCGAGCTTTTAGCTCGGGCGTTTTTGCCTTGAGCTCATCGTCCGACAGTTTTTCCAGCGCGGGTTCAAGGGCATTGATGTCGCGGACGGTCTTCTGCAGCTTCTTTAGCAGCCGCTGGTTGCGACTGCCGAAAATTTTGGTCAGTAAGGACATGCTTTGCTAGCGGAAAAGGAGGCTTGCTGCAGGCGCCCGCCCGACAGCGAAAGGCGCGATTCTATCACGCAGCCCCTTGCCAACCGTACGACCCCCACCCGAGCATGATCGCCTGTGCTATGGTCGCCGGATGTCCAAGTTTTCGCCGAATTTCACGCCTTTTCGCCGCCCGGAGGCCCGCACCGATGCGCGTGAGGCCATGGATTTTTTGCGATCGACCGACAGACTTGGTGGCCTGCTGCCCACGGCCAGCCGGCTTGCACAGTTGCAGCAGGCCTGCGAACGCTTGCAGCCGCAGACGCTCGCGTTGTGCCGCGTCGTGCATCTGGATAAGGGGCAGCTGCAGATCGCGGTGCCGAACGCAGCCTTGGCCACTCGGCTGCGGCAACAACTTCCTCGGCTCGCCGCCGGTCTCAGGGAAAACGGCTGGCCCATCGAAGACATTCGGCTCAAGGTACAGGTGATGCCTGAGCGCCTGCCAAGGCCACCCGCACCAAAAAAGCAGGATCTGCCGAACGCCGCGCTGGCCTCCTTCGCCGAGCTGGAAACCACGCTCGAACAGGATCCACGCAATGCGGAATTACGCCATGCCTTGCGCACCCTGCTGGCGCGCCGCGCCCCCTATTCAGGCAAGGGATGACTGCACCGATCTTGGCAATGCCTCAATGATCGTGGCTGCCAGAATGAGCGCGCCACCCGCATAATCGCTCAAGGTCAGCAGCTCTTTGCCTATCAGTACTGCCGACACTACCGCCACCAGCAGCTCGACAATCTGAAACACCGCTGCCCGACTGGCCTGCACATGCGTGAGGCCATAGGTGGTCAGCAAACCAGCGCCGAGCAACCAGCAAAAAGAGAATCCGGCGAGCAGCCACCAGATCATCGGCGACAAGCCGGGAATGGCAGGAGACGACACCGCCAGCCCCGCCACGGCCAGCACCGCGCAACCGACAAAAGAGGAAAGCGTTCGGCTGGTGATGGGTATGCGTCGGGCCTTGCGGTTGGCTATGCCGGCACCGGTGTAGCTGATACCCGCGATGAATGCCGCAAGATCAGCGACCGTGGGCAACCCCTCCAGCGCGCGTACGCCGCCCACGATCACGAACACGCCGGCCAGCGACAAGACGACGGCCGCCACCCGGCGACGGTCCAGCGATTCGTTCAGAAAAACTGCGCCGCCGAGTGCACCCCAAGCCGGCAACAGAAAAAACAGCAACATCACCCGCACCACCGATCCGGACATCAGCGCAATCGTCAGGCCCACATTGGCGATGCCAAAGCACAGACCGATGACTATCAGCCAGTGGGTCTCACTGCGCCATTGGCCACGTTCACGCCAGATGAACGGTAGCGCCACCAGCGCGACCAGCACGTAGGCGGTGAGCGAGACGGCATGACCATCCAGACCGACATTGGCAAAATACTTCAGTGGCAGCCAGGTAAACCCCCAGATCACGCTACCGGTCAGCAGTGAGGCCAGTGCGAAGCGAGGCTCCTGGTTCGAGGGGGGAAGATCGCTCAAGGATGCGGCATGCAGGTGGCCCAGTGCGCGATCAGGCGGCAAGCCATTCCTGTTCCAGCTGCGTCGAGTATGCGGCGGGTGCCGCGGCTGCATTATTGAACGTGACGATGTCGTACGCGGTATCGTCGGCGAGCAGCGCACGCAGCAATTTATTGTTTAATCCATGGCCTGATTTGTGCGCCGTGTAACTGGCGAGCAGCGGATGTCCGGCCAGATACAGGTCACCCATGGCATCAAGAATCTTGTGGCGAACGAATTCGTTACGGTAGCGCAGGCCGCCGGCATTAAGAATCCGGAACTCGTCCATCACGATCGCATTTTCGAGAGAACCGCCGCGGGCCAGACCCATGCCACGCAAGGTTTCCACGTCTTGCATGAAACCAAAGGTACGCGCCCGCGCGATTTCCTGAATGTACGACTCGAACGAGAGATCAACCTCGGCGGTCTGACCGCTGCCATCAATGGCAGGATGATTGAACTCAATGAAGAACTTGAGCCGAAATCCATGGCAAGGCTCCAGGCGAGCCCACTTCTCGTGCGCGCCTTCGCCCTCGCGGACTTCCACCGGTCGGAGCACGCGGATGAATTTTTTCGCTGCATCCTGCTCGCTGCGACCGGCCTGCTGCAACAAAAAAACGAAGGAAGCTGCCGAGCCATCCATAATGGGAATCTCTTCTGCCGTGAGATCGACACAGAGGTTGTCGATGCCCAGGCCTGCACAGGCCGACATGAGGTGCTCAACAGTGGAGACACGGACACCTTCTTTTTCCAGCACCGATGCCATGCGAGTGTCGCCAACAGCCAGCGCATTGGCCGGCAGTTCAACGGGCGGGTTCACATCGACACGTCGGAATACGATGCCGGCGTTCACCGGGGCCGGCCGCAACGTCAACTCAACGCGCGTGCCACAGTGCAGGCCGACACCCGTGGTGCTGACGGTCTGGTTGATGGTGCGTTGTCGGATCATTGGCGGCCTGCCATTAGTCTGGTCCGCTGCCGGGGAAACGCTGGTTGATCAAACACCGCAAGATTTCTCCTTTGGGGTATCACTGCAAGTCTTTGATGTGGCAGGCCCCCACGTCGCACAGCGGTGCTCGTTCGTCATCACAGGGGGTTTTTCAGTCTCTTCCTAGAGCTGGGCGAGCATGGTTTCGGCGTTCGACACTTCAAATTTGCCGGGGGCTTCGACATTGAGGTGCTCGACAACGCCATCTTTTACCAGCATCGAATAGCGTTGCGAGCGTGTGCCCATGCCGAATTGACTAAAGTCGGCGGACAAGCCAATCGCCTTTGAAAAATCGGCATTGCCATCAGCCATCATACGTACGATGCCGGTTGCCTTTTGATCGCGGCCCCATGCGCCCATCACGAACGCATCATTGACCGAGATGCACCAGATTTCATCGACGCCTTTGGCCTTGAGGGCCTTTTCATGCTCGACGTAGCCGGGCACATGTTTGGCCGAACAGGTCGGCGTATAAGCCCCTGGCAGACCAAAAATGGCGATTGTCTTGCCCTTGACTAGGTCAGATACGTTGAACGTGTTCGGTCCGAGCGTGCAACCTTCGGTTTCGGTTTCGATGAACTCGGCGAGTTTGCCTTCAGGCAGATGGTCTCCGACTTTGATGGTCATTTTCTCTTCCCTTTCTATGAACAGGACATGGAGGTGGCGCGAGGCGGGAAATGAAACCGCGCCCGGATGTTGCCATCGGACGCGGTTGCTCGGCGCTAGTATGCCTTGCCTGCCAGTTTCTTGCAGCCCTGCGACTGGCTCAATCCGCTTGCCGCCGCAAAAACGCCGGGATATCGTAGGTTTCCGTGCCGTTGCGCTCCATGGCACGCACTGTCTCAGAGGCTGATTCACGACGCCAGACGGCCGGTGTGCGAATGGGATCAAAAGTCTGGTTCGCGCCGGGTACCGCATCGCTGCCCGCAACAGGCTCGTTGTAGGTGCCAGTGCGCTGCACGGCGACGGGATTGGAGACCAATTGCGGGGTGCGACGTGCGCGGCCCAGGCCGGTCGCGACGACCGTGACGCGAATCTCGTCACCCATCGATTCATCATAGGCAATCCCCTGGGCAATCGACGCGTCTTCGGCGGCGAAGGCGCGCACGGTGGCCATGACTTCCTTGATCTCCTTGCCCTTGAGCGAACGACTACCCGTCACATTGACCAGCACGCCACGCGCACCAGAAAGATCGATGCCATCCAATAGCGGCGACGCGATCGCCTGCTCGGCAGCGATGCGCGCACGGTCTACGCCAGCGGCGACTGCCGTGCCCATCATCGCCTTGCCCTGCTCAGCCATGATGGTTTTCACATCGTTGAAGTCCACGTTGATATGGCCCGGCACATTAATGATTTCAGCAATGCCGGCCACCGCATTGTTGAGCACATCGTCGGCATGCTGCAGCCACTCGACCATGCTGTCGTCTTCGTAGATCTCTTCGAGCTTCTCGTTGAGAATCACGATCAGTGAATCGACGTGTTTGCCCAGCTCGTCAAGGCCTTCATTGGCGATATCCATGCACTTCTTGCCTTCGTAAGTGAACGGCTTGGACACGACAGCGACGGTCAGCGCACCCAGCTCTTTTGCAACCTGCGCAACGATCGGTGCGGCGCCGGTGCCCGTGCCACCCCCCATACCTGCTGCGATGAAAACCATGTGCGCACCCCGCAGCGCATCTTCGATACGGTCACGGGTTTCTTCGGCTAACTGACGCCCCAGCGCCGGCTTCATGCCTGCGCCCAGACCGGATTCGCCGATCTGGATCACGTTATGCGCCTTGGAGTTGTGCAAGGCTTGCGCATCCGTGTTGGCGACAATGAATTCGACCCCGGATACGCCTTTGTTGATCATGTGCTGCACAGCGTTGCCGCCCGCACCACCGACTCCTACCACTTTGATGATCGTGCCTTTTGTTGTTTCCAGCATATCGATTTCCATAGCTTGCTCCCTTAATGATGCAGTTTCCAGTCGTTAGCCAGCACAGGGCGTGGCGGCTAGCAACTGACAACTGCGAGTTGATACAAAACTTCGTCTCCTTGCGTCTGTGCGACTCGTGATCTGCGCCACCTTATTCCGCTTGACTGCTACATGCTTCTTCGGCTCACTGCTTGCTGCTCCCACCGACCCCTGATCAAAAATTCCCGAGGAACCATTCCTTCATTCGCTGCCATACCGCTTTTGCAGACCCTCCTTGACGCACCACCACCTGACCGCGCAGGTACTGACGCTTGGCTTCCATCAGCAGTCCGAGCACCGTCGAGTAGCGGGGGCTGCGGACAACATCGGCCAGCTGGCCACTGTAGTCGGGCGTACCGACCCGGGCGGGCTTGAGGAAGATGTCTTCTGCCAGTTCGGCAATACCGGGCATCAGTGCGCTACCGCCAGTCAGCACGATCCCGGAGGAGAGCACTTCTTCATAACCGGACTCGCGCACGACCTGATGTACCAGAGAGAACAGTTCTTCAATGCGAGGCTCGATGACAGCGGCCAGCGCCTGTCGGGAGAGCGTGCGCGCGCCCCGGTCGCCAAGACCCGGCACATCGAACACATCGGTGGGATCAGCCAGCACCTGCTTGGCAATGCCATAACGCACCTTGATCTCTTCCGCCTCTGCCGTTGGCGTGCGCAAGGCCATCGCAATATCGTTGGTGATCTGGTCCCCTGCAATGGGTATCACGGCGGTGTGACGAATCGCTCCCTCGGTGAAGATCGCGATATCCGTTGTGCCACCGCCGATGTCCACCAGCACTACCCCCAATTCCTTCTCGTCGGCGGTGAGAACCGAATCGGCAGAGGCCATCGGCTGCAGGATGAGGTCGGTTACTTCAAGGCCGCACCGTCGAACGCATTTGACGATGTTCTGCACGGCCGAGACAGCGCCCGTCACAATATGCACTTTTACTTCGAGACGTATGCCGCTCATGCCAATGGGTTCGCGCACATCTTCCTGGTTGTCGACGATGAATTCCTGCGGCACTGTATGCAGCAATTGCTGATCGGTCGGAATATTGACCGCCTTGGCCGTCTCGATCACGCGCGCGACATCCGTCGCGGTGACTTCCTTGTCCTTGATTGCGACCATGCCACTGGAATTGAAACTGCGGATATGGCTACCCGCAATGCCTGTCCAGACGTTGCGGATCTGGCAGTCAGCCATCAGTTCGGCTTCTTCGAGCGCCCGCTGTATCGATTCGACTGTCGCCTCGATGTTAACGACCACGCCCTTCTTCAGACCCTTGGAATCATGCTGGCCAAGACCAATCACTTCATGCCGCCCGTTGGGCAGCACCTCGGCGACGACGGCCACCACCTTCGAGGTGCCTATATCGAGTCCGACGATCAGGTTTGTCGCATCTTTTGTCATAGCTTTTTCAAAGTAGGTATTCCTTGCCACTGCGCTTTACTGTGTTTTTATTGCCTGTTTACTGCCAGTTCCTGCTGCTGGCCGCGCTATGCGGCATCCTCTTCCTTCACCGGCGGCGCGCTAGGCGCCGACGGGCCTCGCATCCGATACGCCAGTCCGTTGGGATATCGCATATCGACGCTCTCTATGCGCCCGGCCAGCTGCGCCGCCAGCCGCGGATAGGCCAACACAAAACGGTCCACGCGACGCTTGAGTGCTTCACGGTCCTGCACTCTGCCCAGTTTCAGCGTAACGCCGTTATCCAATCTTGCTGTCCACGCATACCGCTTAGAGAGGCTCAAGGTGCGCGGCGCAAGTTTTACTGGCGCCAACCAGACACGTAAATCGACCAGCCGCTCAGCGACTTCGCGGGCGCTGTCGTCCGGCCCAGACAATTGGGGCAGTCTTCCCTCGGCCTCGGCTTCATCGAGATTCGCGGTAAACAGATAACCATCCACGGATAGCAATCGGTCATCCTGCTCACCCCAGGTCCCCAGCACTTCATACTCATCGACTGACACGATCAGCTTGTTCGGCCACTCGCGACGCACGGACGCGCGCTGCACCCAAGGTACGGTCTCAAATGCTGCGCGCACAGCACCCAGATCGGCAGTGAAAAAATTTCCCCGTATGCGTGGCAGCGCCGCACTGCGGACGGTGGCGGCATCCACATAGCGCAGAGGCGCGCCATTTGCACCTTGGACTCTGACGACGCGAAAATCAAAAACCGGTTGCAAAGATACCCAGCGGTAGCCCGCCAACAGGAGACAGAGCACCAGCACGCCGAACATGGTCCGGGTGACCGAGTTCAATGTCTTGATGTCATGCCACATGCTGTTATTTCCTCTTGTCTCTTTATGTTTTTCGTTTGTGTTGTTCAACTTATCGCCATCGCGCCGTGCGCGCCGTCAGCCTGAGGCAGGCGGCGCCCAGTCCTTCGATACCTGCAAATCGAGGGCTGCCATGCGCAAGATTTCTATGCACAACTGCTCATAGGGCATGCCCGACGCAGCGGCCGACATCGGTACCAGCGAATGTCCTGTCATGCCCGGCGAGGTGTTGATTTCAAGTAGAAAAGGCACACCATCGGATTCGCGAATCATCACATCCGCCCTCGCCCAGCCCCGGCAACCAATTGCCCGATAGCTGTCGAGCACGAGCTGCTGAACTTGCTTCTCCAGCGGCGCCGGCAACTGACTGGGACACAAATACTGCGTCTCGTCGGAAAAATACTTATTCTGATAGTCGTAATTGTCCTCAGGGGCGACAATGCGCACCACCGGCAACGCGCGCGCGGCATCGCCGGCACCGAGCACCGGACAGGTCAGCTCCATGCCGCTGATAAATTCTTCGGCCATCACTGCCTTGTCGAACTTTGCGGCCAGCGCGTAGGCAGCGGGGAGCTGATCAACGGAGGTCACTTTGGTCAATCCGAGTGTTGATCCCTCATGCGCCGGCTTGACAATCAGTGGCAGTCCCAGCGTGGTGGCAATCGCCGTCCAGTCACTGCTGGCTGTCAGCATCGCGAAACGAGGCGTCGACAGCCCATTGAACAACCACACCCGTTTGGTCATCGCCTTGTCCATCGCAATGGCAGACGCCAATACCCCGGGGCCGGTGTAGGGAATGCCCATCTGCTCCAGGGCGCCCTGCAAGGTGCCATCTTCGCCATAGCGACCATGCAGCGCGATGAACACGCGATCGAATTTTTCGGCCGCCAGATCAGCGAGGGAGCGTTGCGCGGGGTCGAACGCATGGGCATCCACACCCTGGGACTGTAAGGCCTTGATCACGCCGCCTCCTGACATGAGCGAGATCTCTCGCTCAGCCGAACGGCCACCAAACAGGACACCGACCTTACCAAACTCTGCTCTCAGGTGCGCGCTCATGCAGTCTCCTTGCGAGCATCGCCGGCGGTCAGTTGCTGCAGGGCCGAGGGCACGTTGGCAATCGAACCTGCACCCATCGTCATGACCACATCGCCATCCTGCGCCATCTTCAACAGCAACTCGGGCATGTCGGCAATATCTTCAACAAATACGAGTTCCGTCTTTCCTACGACCCGCAGGGCATGAGCGAGCGAACGACCGTCAGCTGCCGGTATGGGTTGCTCACCTGCTGGATAAACATCGGCAAGCAATAGCACATCCACGGTGGAGAGCACCTTTACGAAATCTTCAAAGAGATCCCGCGTGCGGGTGTAACGATGGGGCTGGAATGCCAGCACAAGACGTTTGTGCGGAAAAGCACCTCGCGCTGCTGCAATGGTGGCCGCTGTCTCTACCGGATGATGGCCGTAGTCATCGACCAGACTGAAGCTGCCACCACCCGGCAGCGGTAGTTGCCCGTACTTGGTGAATCGGCGACCAACGCCAGTGAAATTTTTCAGCGCCTTCTGTATATGCCCATCCGCGATATCCAGCTCGCGGGCAATCGCAATGGCCGCACAGGCATTCTGTACATTGTGCATGCCTGGCTGATTCAAGCGTACCGGCAGCGGATCATAGTCTTTCTGCAGCACAGTGAATTCCATGTGACCATTGACCGCGCGCGCATCAATCGCGCGCACGTCCGCCTCTTCATGGAAACCATACGTCATCACCATCTTTGAAATGAACGGCATGATCTCGCGCACGTTGCGATCATCAATGCACAGAATCGCCACGCCATAGAAGGGCAGTCTGTGCGTGAATTCGATGAAGGCTTGCTTGAGCTTCGCAAAGCTATGGTCGTAGGTCTCCATGTGATCGGCATCGATGTTCGTAATGACCTCGATCACCGGCGAGAGGTTCAGGAAAGAAGCGTCCGATTCGTCTGCCTCGGCCACGATAAATTCGCCTGTCCCCAGCTTTGCATTGGCACCCGCGCTATTGAGACGTCCACCAATCACGAAGGTCGGATCCAGCCCACCCTCGGCAAGAATGCTGGCAACCAGGCTGGTCGTTGTTGTCTTGCCATGCGTGCCGGCGATCGCAATGCCACGTTTCAAACGCATCAGTTCGGCCAGCATGACGGCACGCGGCACGATAGGAATATGACGCGCACGCGCTGCGATGACTTCAGGATTATTTGGCTGCACGGCGGTCGAGGTGACGATGGCGTCCGCACCCTCAACATGCTCCGGCGCATGACCAATACGAATGCAAGCACCTAGTTCGGCCAATCGGCCGCTGGCTGCATTGCTCGACAAATCAGAGCCAGACACGGTATAGCCCAGGTTCAGCAGCACCTCTGCAATGCCACTCATGCCGGAACCGCCGATGCCGACAAAGTGGATGTGTTTTACCTTGTGTTTCATGTTAGCGACACACCCTTGGCAACGTCGACATCATCGCCTGCAGACGAGTTCGGCACGGCCGCATTGTTCGATCCACAAAGTAGTGGTGTTTGAATTGATATTTCATGCATGCCCTAAAGTTTCCAGTACTTGTGCAATCGCCTCATTGGCATCGCGTTTGCCATGCCGGTAAGCAGCATCGGCCATGTGCAGGCAGCGCTCACGCGTCATCGTCTTAATCAAGGAGGCCAGTGCCTCGCTATTGAGCTCGCTTTGCGGCTGATGGATGGCGGCGCCTATGCTGGCCATCCAGCGTGCGTTCTCGCGCTGATGCGATGTGGTCGAGGCAATGAAGGGCACCAGCACGCTGGCCACGCCGGCGGCACACAGTTCAGCCACCGTGATTGCACCGGCACGGCAGATCACGAGATCGGCCCACGCGTAACGGGCAGCCATGTCGTCAATGAAGTCAACCACCTCGGCATCGACCTGACGCTGGGCGTACTGCGCACGCAATGCCGCGATATGCGGTTTGCCGGACTGATGCACTACCCGGGGACGTTCGCCTTGATCAATCAGCGCGAGTACGGCTGGTATCGTGTCATTCAGGGCTTTTGCACCCAGACTGCCACCGATGACCAGAATATTCAGCGCTCCTGACCGTGTGGCATAACGCTGGGCAGGCGACGGTAATTCGCGTATCTCGCGCCGCACCGGATTGCCCGTTACCTGCATCTTGGCATCGAGCTCGTCAGCTTGCGCGGAAAAGCCAAAGAGTACTTTTTGGGCAAATGGCAGCAAGGCTTTGTTTGACATCAGCAAGGCGGCATCCGCGTTCACCAGCGCCAGCGGCACGCCACAGACTTTCGCCACAACGCCGCCCGGCACCGTCACGTAACCCCCCATGCCAAGCACAACATCTGGCTTGCGGCGCAGAAGGATCAACAAACAGCTGAAAAAACTCACTGCCAGTTTGATGGTGCCCGTGAGCGTATGCAGCAGCCCCTTCCCACGCATGCCGGTGAAATTGATCGCATCAAAATCAAGGCCATGGCGCGGAACAATCTCTGCTTCCATGCCTCGCGTCGTGCCAAGCCAGGACACCTGCCAGCCACGAGCACGCATGGTGTCGGCAATAGCGAGCCCCGGAAAGATGTGGCCGCCCGTTCCTGCCGCCATGATGAGGAGCCGGCTCATGCGCGGCCTCCGCGCATCCAAAAAACGTTTTGGCTACGGCCAGTCGCTAACGCTCCCTTAA
The DNA here is from genome assembly GCA_900299005.1 of Oxalobacteraceae bacterium. Taxonomy (GTDB): domain Bacteria; phylum Pseudomonadota; class Gammaproteobacteria; order Burkholderiales; family Burkholderiaceae_D; genus Pernthalerella. Next base: position 76,233 of record OMID01000062.1, on the reverse strand, counting down.
CTTTGCTGCGCAAAGTTAGCCTCCACCGAAACAGAGTACTCATGCGCGGCCTCCGCGCATGAGTACTCTGTTTTCATAATCAATTCGGAGGAGCATGGCGAGGCCGATGCAATTTATGACGACCCCTGATCCACCGTAGCTCATCAGGGGCAAGGTCAAGCCTTTGGTTGGCAGCAGGCCAAGATTGACGCCCATGTTGATGAATGTCTGTACACCGATCCAGATACCGATGCCTTTGGCGACGAGGCCGGCGAATACGTTATCGACGGCGATCGACTGCCTTCCGATCTCGAAAGCGCGACGCACGATCCAGTAAAACGCCATCGTCACAAGCAACACGCCTGCCAGTCCAAGTTCTTCGCCGATCACGGCCAGCAAAAAGTCGGTGTGTGCCTCGGGCAGGTAATGCAGTTTTTCGACGCTGCCTCCCAGCCCGACGCCAAACAGTTCACCGCGGCCGAAAGCGATCAGCGAATGTGATAGCTGATACGCCTTGCCAAGCACGTTTTCGTCCACCCAAGGGTTCATGTAGGCCAGCAGACGTTCGCGGCGCCATGGCGAGAGCAAGATCACGAGCGAGAATACGGCACCCAGCACGCCTATGATGCCGCTGAACCAGACGATATTAAAACCGCCCAGGAACAAAATACCCATCGCAATGCAAACGATCACGCCAAAGGCGCCGAGGTCAGGCTGTAAAAGAAGCAAGCCGCCGACAAATCCGACGGCCAGCGCCATCGGCAGAAAACCTTTTGTGAGTTTGTGCATGTACTGCTGTTTGCGTACTGTGAAGTCGGCCGCGTAAAGGACCATCATCAGCTTGAGGAGTTCCGATGGCTGAAGATTGAGTCCGCCAAATCCTATCCAACGTCGCGCGCCGTTGACGCCCTTGCCAACACCCGGAATGAGCACCAGTACCATCAGCACCAGCGAAAGGATGAACAAGGCGGGCGCTGCTTTTTGCCATTGCTCGATCTTGACGCGGAACGCAAATAAACCGGCAAGGAGGCCGATTCCGACAAACGTTGTCTGGCGCAGCAAAAAGTGATGGTTCTTGTAATTTGCATACTTCGGCGAGTCGGGCAGGCTGATTGAAGCGGAGTAGACCATCACTATCCCGCCCAACAGCAGTAGCAAAGTGACCCAGACCAGCGGCTGGTCGTACTCAAGCATGCTCGAACGCTGACCGATGCGCGCATCGGCGGCGGATGATTCGTGACTCGCAAACCAGGGCAAGGTGAGCTTCATGCACTGATCTCCCCGCGCGATAAGCCGATCTCGCGCACGGCATTGACGAATACTTCGGCTCGATGCGCATAGTTGGTAAACATGTCAAAGCTCGCGCAGGCAGGTGAGAGCAGCACGATGTCGCCCTCCCTGGCGATCTCGGAGGCGCGCTCGACAGCTTGCTCCAGAGTCCAGCAATCTGTCAGGGGCACGTCGGTGGCGGCGAGCGCCTCACGGAGGGCCGGTCCGTCACGCCCGATCAGCATCACGGCTTTTGCATGGCGCTTCACCGGGCCGACGAGGGGTGCGAAATCCTGTCCTTTGCCATCGCCACCCGCAATCAGAATCAGGCGCGGGGAGTTGACGGCATCCGATGCCCCCAGACCTTCGAGGGCCGCAATGGTCGCACCGACATTCGTTCCTTTGCTGTCATCGATGTAATCAACACCGGCTATGGTCGTTACGCTCTCTACGCGATGCGGCTCGCCCTTATATTGACGCGCTGCATGCAGCAGGGGCGCAAGTGGCAGATCAATCGCGCGGCACAGAGCTAAGGCGGCAAGTACGTTGGTCGCATTGTGCAAGCCACGTATTTTCAGCGCATCGGCAGGCATCAACCGGTTCATGAACAGCTCTGTCGGAACTTTTGCTTTGCCTCGTCGCTTTTTCTCACCTGCTTCACCAGCGTCAACGGCCAGCATCAGCCAGCGCATACCGTGTTCTTCAAGCAAGCCAAGGTCATTGGCGTCGGCTGGCGCGTCGGCGCCAAAGGTGATGATGTTGGCTTCTTGGCCTTTCATTTTCATCACGCGCGCATCGTCGCGATTGAGCACGCGAATGGTGTGTGCCCCGAAGATGCGTTCCTTGGCTTTGGCGTAGGCCTCGATGTCGCCATGCCAATCGAGATGGTCTTGGGTGATGTTGAGCACAGTGGCGGCATCAAGGTCCAGTGTGCGGGTGCTCCACAACTGGAAACTGGAGAGTTCGAGCACCCAGCAATCAGGCAGACGGTCCTGATCCAGCGCCTCGCGCAGCACATCCAGCGCTGCAGGGCTGATATTGCCGGCGACCTGGACGGCTAAGCCGGCGGCACGGCATAAATGTCCCGTCAGAGAGGTGACCGTAGTCTTGCCATTGGTCCCGGTAATGCCAAGCATTCTCGGCTGGTAGCCGCGTTCTTCCTTCAGCGCTGCCAGTGCCTGGGCAAATAGTTCGATCTCGCCCCAGACCGGAATCTGCTTTGTGTTAGCAGCCGGCAGCAGGTCGGCGAGCTCTTTGTGAGGCGATAGTCCGGGGCTCAGCAATACCAGATCGATACCGTCGAGCAGCGCGGGCGTGAATTCACCGGCGATAAATTCTGCGGTGGGCACAAACTCGCGCAAGCCGGTGAGTCGCTCGGGAAATGGCCGAGTGTCAGCGACGCGCAGGCGAGCGCCAGCACGCGCGAGCCAGTGCGCAATCGCCAGGCCCGATTCACCTAGCCCGACTACGAGGGCGTGTTTGCCTGCGAAATTCATTCCTCGGGTTTGCATCCCTGTGGCCGTTCCTGTCTTGATTCCTAACGAAGCTTCAGCGTTGACAAGCCGATCAGTACCAGCATCATGGTGATGATCCAGAAGCGCACCACCACCTGTGTTTCTTTCCAGCCTTTTTGTTCGTAGTGATGATGAAGCGGCGCCATGAGCAGCACACGCTTGCCCACGCCGGTCTTCATCTTGGTGTACTTGAAGTAAGCAACCTGCAGCATCACGGACAGTGTCTCGACTACAAACACGCCGCCCATGATGAAGAGCACAATCTCTTGGCGGACAATGACAGCAATCGTGCCCAGGGCGCCACCGAGCGCCAGCGCACCGACATCGCCCATGAACACCTGTGCCGGATAGGCGTTGAACCATAGGAAAGCGAGCCCGGCGCCGGCCATCGCGCCACAGAAAATCAGCAGTTCACCCGCACCGGGGATGTGCGGTATCAGCAGATATTTTGCGTAGGTTGCACTACCCGTGAGGTAGGCAAAAAGGCCCAGTGCGGAGCCAACCATCACGGTAGGCATGATGGCCAAGCCGTCAAGCCCATCAGTCAGGTTGACCGCATTACTGGTGCCGACTATAACGAAATAGGTCAGCGCAATAAAACCCCAGACACCTAACGGATAACTGATAGTCTTGAAGAACGGTACGATCAGGTCGGCCTTGGGTGGCAAGTCCATCGAAAATCCGGATTGCACCCATGCGAGGAACAATTCCCATACCTTGATGTTGGTCGGACCGGACACCGAGAATGCAAGATAGAACGCAGCGAGCAGGCCGATGAGCGATTGCCAGAAATATTTTTCTCGCGAGCGCATACCGGTCGGATCTTTGAAGACCACCTTGCGATAGTCATCAACCCAGCCAATCACGCCAAAGCCGAGTGTCACAATCAGCACAGGCCAGATGAAGCGGTTGCTCCAGTCACCCCACAGCAGGGTCGACACACCGATGCCGATCAGGATCAGGGAACCGCCCATGGTCGGTGTGCCTGACTTGACCAAATGGGTTTGCGGACCATCGGTGCGCACGGCTTGTCCGACCTTTAACGTAGTCAGCATGCGTATGACAGCCGGACCGGCCAACAAGCCAATTAGCAACGCAGTCAGCGTCGCAAACACTGCGCGAAAAGTGATGAAGTTGAATACCCGTAGCGCACCGAGTTGATCCTGAAACTGTTGGGCTAACCAGAGCAACATCTCAGTGACCTCCTGCCGCCGCACCGGTGAGCATGTCGACCACACGCTCCATCTTCATGAAACGTGATCCTTTGACGAGCACGCTGGCGCGAGAAGGAACGGCAGCGATTTCCTGGCTGAGTGTTTCCATAGTGTCGAAGTGCCGGGCCGCGTCGCCAAATGCGAGGCTCGCGTGGCGAGCCAGCGTGCCCAAAGTGAATAGCTGCTCGATGTGACGTGTGCGCGCATAGCTGCCAATCTCTTCATGAAATGCCACACCCTCGCTGCCCACTTCCCCCATATCGCCGAGTACCAGCGTACGCGGCGCTGGTGCCGCCGCCAGCACATCGATGGCGGCGCGTACGGAATCAGGGTTGGCGTTATAGGTGTCATCAATGACGAGCGCCCCGTTGCGGGCGTTCTTACGCTGCAGACGACCCGCCACTGGTGTGAAAGATTGCAAACCGCGCGCGATACTCTCGGCATTGATGCCGATAGCCAGTGTTGCTGCGCAGGCTGCCAGCGCATTGCGCACGTTATGAATGCCCGCGGCAGCCAGCGAGACCGTGATGGTCTTGCCAGCGGCGTTAATATGCAGATCGCTCCCGAAATCGCGCGCCTGCCAGTGGCCATGCACGTCGGCGGAGGCATCGAGACCGAAGCTCACGATGCGACGCTGACCGGCATAGGCTTGCCACAGCGAAGCGTAAACATCGTCGGCAGGGAATACCGCACAACCGGCGTTCTCCAACAAGCGAATAACAGAACCATTTTCTTCAGCGACCGCGGCAACGCTGGACATGAATTCCTGATGCTCGCGCTGCGCGTTGTTGACCAGACCTACCGTGGGTTCCGCAATTTCAGCCAGATGGGCGATCTCGCCCGCGTGGTTCATACCCATCTCGATGACGGCAGCACGATGCGAAGCATCCAGTCTGAACAAGGTCAAGGGCACACCGATCTCGTTGTTCAGATTGCCTCGGGTGGATACATAGTTCTCCTCGCCGAACGCAGCAGAAAAAATCGCGGCGATCATTTCCTTGACTGTGGTCTTGCCATTGCTACCGGTGACGCCAATGACAGGTATATTGAATTGCCTGCGCCAGAAATGAGCCATCTGCCCAAGGGCATAGCGCGTGTCATTCACGACGAGTGCAGGCAATACAAAGCCATCCGGAATATGCTCGACAACGACTGCGGCGGCACCTTGTTCAACAACATCCTGCAGGAAATCATGGGCATCAAAGCGTTCACCTCGCAAGGCCACGAACACATTAGCCCTGGCAATAGCCTTGCTATTGGTGGACACGCCATTGAATGCGGCATTGGCCGTCATGCGCGCGCCGGGTATAAGAGTGAGCAGATCGGAGAGTTGCGCGCGCATCAATGGCCTCCATAGCGCGTGGCGCGCGTGGCCAGTGCCAGGGCAGCATGATCCGCATCGCGGAACGCAAGCTTTCTGCCTTTGATTTCCTGGTAATCCTCATGGCCTTTGCCCGCCACGAGCACCACATCATGCTTGCCCGCATGGCGTATGGCCGACAGAATGGCATTGGCGCGATCCTCGATGACCTGCACCCGGTCTTTGTCCATGTCGCTGGTGCCCGCCAGGATTTGCGCAATGATGGCCGACGGCTCTTCGCTGCGCGGATTGTCGCTAGTGATCACCAGATGATCAGCTGCCCGCGCTGCTATACCCATCTGCGCTCGTTTGCCGGGATCACGATCACCACCGCAGCCGAAAACGCACCACAGCTGACCGTGGCGAACGTCGGCGACTTGCCTCAGTGTGTTCAGTGCCTTGTCCAGCGCATCCGGCGTGTGCGCGTAATCGATGACCGCCAGCGGTCCGTCATGACCGCCGAGTTGCTGCATGCGTCCGGGAACGGCAACCAGCGATTCCAGATGACGTATCACGCTGTTCCAGGCTAGGCCACGCGCGAAAAGCACGCCCGCCACTGCCAGTACATTGCTGACATTGAAGTGGCCAATCAGATGCGTGCGCACCGTCCCGCTGCCAAATGGCGAGGACAGCTGAAAGATCGCACCATGCTGACTGACGCGAATGTCGGCTGCAGTAAGCACAGCGATATCCTTCGCTGTTACACCCTCGGTCGTATACCCGATCACTTCCACCCGTGGCTGACGCACTTGCAGCTGCGCCAGACGACGCAGGCCCATGGGATCATCCAGATTGATCACGGCGTGCTGTAGTCCGGGCCAGTCGAACAGTGTGGCCTTGGCAGCCTCATAGGCCATCATGTCGCCATGAAAATCCAGATGATCACGCGTGAAATTGGTCAGCACGGCGACATCGACATGCAGGTGACTCAATCGACCCTGCGCCAGCCCGATCGATGAAGCTTCGATGGCGAGGGCCTTCGCGCCCGTGTGACGCATCGCAGCCAGCTGGCGCGCAAGCTGCACGGCATCGGGCGTGGTAAAACCTGTCGGCTGAAATTCACCGCTCTCACCATGACGGTACAGGCCGACACCCAGAGTGCCAACGACACAGGTCGGCCACCCTTCGCGCGATAGCGCCTGCCCGAGCCATTGGGTACAAGAGGTCTTGCCATTGGTACCCGTGACAGCCACACTGAACATGTCGCTATCCGGTTGGCCATACCAATCGAAGGCAATACGACCAACGCTGGCGGCCAGCCCTGGCACACCGCAATGCTCGACTTCCCACTCGGATTTCCACTCGAATTCATCTGCAGTGTCGAACACGATGACGCGTGCGCCAGCCTCAATCGCCTGCGAGATGTAATCTCGACCATCTCCGCTGTCACCCGGACAAGCGAGGAATACATCGCCCCGCTGAATGCGGCGCGAATCGAGCGACAGCTGCGCAGACGGCGCCACATTGCGCAGCCAGTGGCTGACGTCGGCGGCCAAAAGCACGGCGAGCGCCATCACAGGTTCTCCGCCACCGGCTCGGCCGGCATGATCACGTTGGTGATGCTGGCATCGGGCGGCACATTAAGCGAACGCAGGGTGCTGGCAGCCACGTTGGCAAAAACGGGCGCAGCAACCAAGCCCCCAAAATGCTTGCCTGCGCTGGGCTCGTCGATCATGACGGCAATGATGATACGCGGATCCGACGCCGGCGCAAGCCCAACGAAGGATGCGACGTATTTGTTGACGTAATGGCCGTTTTCCAGCTTGTGTGCAGTGCCCGTCTTGCCAGCCACGCGATAGCCGCGCACCTGTGCCTGTGGGGCAGTGCCGCCCGGACCGACCACCAGCTCCATCATGTCTCGCATCTGGGTCGCGGTCTTTTCACTGATCACACGCTGTGGCTGGGGCAGCTGCGACACTTTTTGAAAGGACAAGGGAATCATGTCGCCATTGCGCGCAAAGATCATGTAAGAGCGGGCCACCTGAATCAGCGAGACCGAAATGCCATGGCCGTAGCTCATGGTTGCCTGCTCGATGGGACGCCAGGTCTTGTACGGTCGCATCCGGCCGGCGACGGCCCCCGGGAACCCGAAGCGCGGCTGTTGACCGAAACCGACCGAGGAGAACATTTCCCACATCTGGCGAGGCTCCAGCTTCTGCGCCATGCGCACGGTGCCGACATTAGATGACTGTTGAATGATTTGCGAGACCGACAGCGCAGCTGCATGCGGATGTGAATCGCCAATAGTGGATGGTCCAATGGTGAGCTTGTTCGGCGTATCCAGTACGGTGGTCGGGGAGACCAGACCTTTTTCCATGGCCAGCGCCACCGTGAAAGGCTTCAATGTCGATCCGGGTTCATACGTATCGGTGAAGACACGGTTGCGCAATTGCGCGCCAGTCAATCCTGTGCGGCTGTTCGGGTTGTAAGTCGGCATGTTAGCCAGCGCCAGCACTTCGCCTGTCTTGACATCGAGCACGACAATGCCACCCGCCTTGGCCTTGTGCTGCTCCACCGCCTGCTGCAGCTCTGTAAAAGCCATGTACTGGATCTTGCTGTCGATGGACAGGGTGAGATCACGTCCATCCTGAGGTTCACGCAGGAGTGCGATGTCATCAACGACCCGGCCAAGACGATCGCGAATCACGCGGCGGCTGCCGATCACGCCACCCAGCGCCTCCTGGTGCGCGAGCTCCATGCCCTCTTGCCCCTTGTCTTCAACGTTGGTAAAGCCAAGTACGTGTGCGGCCACATGGCCGGCGGGATAGAAGCGCTTGTATTCTTTCTTGGTATGCAAACCAGGGATATCCAGCGCGATCACTTTATCGGCGATGTCATTGTCAACTTGCCGCTTGAGATAGACAAAGCTGGTATCGGACTCGAGTTTCTTTTGCAGTTCGGGGTAGCCAATGTCGAGCAATTGCGCAAGTTGGCGTAATTTTTCAGGAGGAGCCTCGACACTGTCGGGAATCGCCCAGATGGCTTTCACGGGCAATGACGACGCCATTACCTCGCCATTGCGGTCGAGGATCTTGCCTCGCACTGCAGGTAATTCGAGCGTGCGTGCGTAGCGTGATTCGCCTTTTTTCTGCAGAAAATCGGTTGACAGTGCCTGAAGCCAGAAGGCGCGCACCGCCAGCGCGACAAAAGCCGCAAATAACAGAAAGAGCGCGAGACGGGAGCGCCATGCCGGAAGCTTCACGGCGAGCACCGGACTGGCTGCGAAAGCCACCCCGCGTCCTGCCGCCTTTCTGCTGGGCGCGCGCACTACTGCCCTCCCAGTGTCATGTACCTCATGTACTGAGTTCGCCCAGTACCGGGTGGCGACATGTGCAGCGTAGCGCGCGCCATGGAGTCAATGCGAGCGTGCTTGGCCAGCAGCGACTGCTCTAGCTGCAACTGCGCCCATTCGGTCTCCAGCTCTCTCTGGCGCAGCTGAGCTCGCTCGAGCTCAATGAACAAGCGGCGCGCATGAAACTGTGCATTCACCAGCAGCAGTGAACAAGCCACTAGCAAGGCAACCAAGGGAAAGAGCGCACGGTTGCTCATGTCAGTGCTCCTGAAGGCAATCGCATGGCGCTGCGCATGAGAGCTGAGCGAGCGCGCGGATTAGCCAGAATCTCCGTCTCGTCTGGCTTCACGCGGTCCAGCAGCTTCATCCCTGGCTGGGGCAAATCGGCAGCACGAATGGGCAGCCGACGATCGGGCTGCGGTACACGGGCCTTCCCGGCCATGAACCGCTTGACGATACGATCTTCCAGCGAATGAAAACTGATCACCACCATTCTCCCGTACGGCGACAGACGGCCATAAGCCTGCGCTAAACCTGCTTCCAGTTCTTCAAGTTCCTGATTGACGTGAATCCGTATAGCCTGAAAAGTCCGGGTGGCCGGGTCTTTCCCTTGCTCACGGGTCTTGACGGCGCCAGCCACGATCGCGGCAAGGTCTCGCGTGCCGAGAATGGGCCGGACCGCCCGGCGAGCAATAATCGCCTTTGCAATCTGAAAAGCAAACCGTTCTTCCCCATAGTCGCGAATCACTTTCTCGAGGTTGTCCTGTGTTTCGTTAGCCAGCCATTGAGCCGCCGAGATCCCGCGCGTGGTGTCCATGCGCATGTCCAGCGGACCATCAGCCCGGAAACTGAATCCGCGAGTTGCCTGATCAACCTGCGGAGAAGACAGGCCCAGATCGAGCAGCACGCCATCAATTTTTTCTATGCCCATCTCAGTGAGCGCTGCACCCATCGTCGCGAAACTGTCATGAACTATCGCGAACCGCGCATCGCCACATGCAAGCTCTCGAGCGACTTCGATAGCCTGCGGATCCTTGTCGAAGGCGACCAGCCGCCCACGCTCGGAGAGCGCCGACAGAATGCGGCGGCTGTGACCGCCTCTTCCAAAAGTGCCATCGACGTAAACACCATCGCGACGCGCATCAGCGATTGCCAGCGCATCCACGGCTTCTTCCAGCAGCACGGTTCGGTGCGAATACTCAGGCACCGTCGGGGGATTCATGGGCTGCTATCAGAAGGAAAAGTTGTTCAACACGTCGGGCATGCCTGCGGCGATAGCCCGCGACTCGCTCTCCTCCAGTTGTGCGGCATCCCAGATCTCGAAGTGACTGCCCATGCCCAACAGCATGATGTCGCGCGTCAGTCCCGATGCGGTGCGCAGCTCGGGAGCAATCAGAATGCGGCCCGCGTTATCCATCTCCACATCGGATGCATTGCCGAGAAAGATGCGCTGCCACGCGCGCGCCGACATGGGCCATGCTGCGATCTGCTCCCGGTGAATTTCCCAAACAGGACGAGGAAACAAAAGAAGGCAGCCATGCGGATGACGCGTGAGCGTGATGCGCCCCTCGCACTGCACTGTCAGCGCGTCACGATGCCGGGCCGGTATCGATACCCTTCCCTTTGCATCCATACTCATCGCCGACGCCCCCTGGTACACCGAGACTCCCTCCCTTATCCTTAAAAATTAATCAACATCACTTCAACCGTGCGTGTCGGAATGTTGGAAGAAATGAAAATGTCTCCCACAAAAAAACACTTTTTCACACTATTGCCCACTTTAGAGGATGGAGAATTTTCGGTCAAGGAATATCACCGAGTGAAACGCCGGTTTTTTCAATGAAGTCAAGGACTTAGCGTCACTTGTTGAAGCGGATTAGGCATCGAATAGGCTCGAAAAATGAAGGACTTAGCGAGACTATTGAAAGTAGAGCTTTAGTAATACACATGTGTTTTGTGCGTTGCGCGAACGATGCAGGGCCTTGGTAGACGCCCTGACCGCCGCAGCGGCAAAAAAGTCGCGAACGAAAGGCCGCCTTGCCTGGCCGAGTAAACGAAGTCAGCGTCACAACCGGGCGAATCACCGGCGTACACTCTCGGCATGAACCTGCACCTGAACGCCCGAGAACTGACGACTCCCGGCGCGTGGACCCCGATCAATGATGGTGTGATGGGCGGCCTGTCTCAAAGCCGCCTTCGACAGGACGACGAGGGCACCGCGCGCTTTGAGGGCCTGGTCTCGCTGGAGAATCGGGGTGCCTTCGCCTCTGTCAGGCACCGACTGCATCAGCCTCCCCCGGAAAACAGCTACCTGATCCGACTGCAAGTGCTGGGCGACGGTAAGGTGTATAAACTCGCTCTGCGCACGGACGATGACTTTGACGGGATCAGCTACCAAGCGGATTTCCATCCGGCCTCGCACCAGTGGATGGCTATTGACCTTGGGCTGGATCAGTTCAGGCCGACATTTCGTGGCCGGCCGGCGGCAGCGCCTGCATTGCACTCGTTTGCTCAGGTACGCCAGTTGGGGCTAATGATCGCAGACAGGCAAGCTGGCGCGTTTTGCCTCAAGCTGCGCTCGATCAGCTTTCTGTAAAACCTGGAGCGCGTGTCGAGCGTCATGCCACAAGCGATTACCCCTTTTGCCTTTTCCCCCTTGTATACCCTCGCGGAATCTACCGCCTGAACGCTATAGTTACCTGAGGGCCCAAACCTCTACCCAGACGCACGAACCTTGAATAGCCGGGCAATCTGCTGATGAATCAGCACTCGTGGCCGAGGCCAGAGGGTAGTCTTCCCCTGAGACAGTAGTTTTCGATCTCAGGAGGAAAAGCCATGGCGATACTTGATATTCCCGAAGAGACTCGCAGTACACTGGCACAGCTCAAGCACTTGCGCCAATCGCGCGGCATGCGAAACAAGGATGTCGCCGAGCAGCTGGGAATCAGCGCCTCCGCGCTGTCGAAATATGAGGAGTTCGATCGTCTGCCCAAACCCGAGATGGTGAGCAGAATTACCGAATGGATGGCCAACCTCGACCGCCAGCCGAGCCGGGTATTCAGGAGACGGTGACAGACCGCACCGCCAAGCCGCACCCCAGGCAAAGACGCATCAGGCCGGCAACCCACTCATCGCGCTGGGTAGTCACACAGCAGCTCCTGGGCAGAGCAAAAAGAGAGCATGTGAAGCAGATCGATAGGCCGGATTCTGTAAGACCACTTGCGCGGCCCTGACAGTCATTCCTCTAGGCGCCGAATTACTCCGGCGCTCAAGCTTCCTACCCGCATGCTAGGCGAGCCACGTCATTGCATGCCTATTTGGAATTGCTCCGGGTGGAGGTTACCGCGTTTCACCGTAACTGAATACGCTCGTCTCTGTGGCCCTGTTCCTCGCCTCACGACGGACGGCCGTTAGCCGTCACCCTGCTCTGTGGAGTCCGGACCTTCCTCCCGCGTGCCACGCACGCCGGCGACTGTCTGATCTGCTTCACAAGCGGGATTGTACTCCGCCACATCAGTTCAATGGCGGCCTGCGCTTCTGAATGAATGCGTTGAACGCCTCTTTGGCATCCGGCCCGCAGAGCAAGCGCGTGAATTCATTTAACTCCTCCTGCATCACGCACTCAAGGGTTGATGATGATGCCGACTTCATCAATCGCTTCGTCGTGCGCACGGCATCGGAGGGCAAAGCGGCGAGCGTCTGCGCCTTTGAATGAACAACAGCATCCAACTCGGCGGCGGGCAGCACTCGGTTGACCAGCCCCATCTCGGCCGCCTGCTCTGCCGATACGGATTCGCCCGTAAGAAGCATCTCTGCAGCGCGATGATAGCCTGCCAGCTGAGGCATCAGCCAGCTGGAGGCGAACTCAGGGCACAAGCCCAGCTGAGTAAACGGCATGGCAAACCGCGCCTGTTGGCTTGCATAGACGAGATCGCAATGCATCAAGAGCGTGGTGCCGATGCCGATGGCCATCCCATGAACACTGGCAATTACCGGCTTGGGCTGATCCCGCAGCGCACGCATGAATTGCAGCACTGGGCTGTCGTTACCCTGCGGAGGATGATGCAGAAAATCCTCAAGATCGTTACCGGCCGTGAAAATGCCGTGAGATCCCGTCATCACGATCACGCGCACGGTGTCATCGGAGGCTGCTGCACGCAGCCCCTGCGCCAGCAGGGCATACATGTGAGCAGTAATCGCGTGCTTTTTGTCAGGCCGATGGAAGGTCAGTGTCGCTATGCCGCCATCAGACGCGTAAAGAATGTCATCACTCATGGGATATCAGGAAAACTCCATGGCCATCAGGCTTGCAGCACCAGAACGCGCCTGTCGCATCAGCATTGTCGTTTCTGGCAAGAGACGCGCGAAGTAAAAGCGCGCTGTCGCCAGTTTAGCCTGATAAAACCTGTCGCCGCCTGCGGCATTGGCCAGCGAGAGCTTTGCCATACGAGCGAAGAAATAGGCGTACACCCAATGTCCGGCAATACGCAGATAGGGTACTGCTGCTGCCCCCATTTCCTGGGGATCCTCAGTCGCCTTGCTGCCGATCTCGGCGGTCAGCTTGGCAAGTTTTTCCGAGAGATCCGACAGCGGTGCAATGAACTCGGCCATCGCCGGGTCGGCGCTTTGGCTGACAATGAACTGCTTGATCTTGTCCCCGAAACAACGCAGCCGCTCGCCCTTGTCTGCCAAGACTTTGCGCGCCAGAAGATCCAGGGACTGTATGGTATTGGTACCCTCGTAAATCATGTTGATGCGCGCATCGCGAACATACTGCTCCATCCCCCACTCGGCGATATAGCCATGACCACCCAAGACTTGAAGGGCCTCCGAGGTCGCCACCCAGGCATTGTCAGTCAGGAAGGCTTTGACGACGGGTGTGAGCAGTGCGACTTCCTCTGCGGCTTCGCGACGCACAGCTTGATCCGGATGATTGAGTTCGCGATCAATCATCAATGCCACATATGACGTAAAGGCACGACCGCCATCCGCATAGGCACGGGCTGTCATGAGCATGCGGCGAACATCGGGATGCACGATGATCGGATCAGCAGAAGCTGAGGGCGAGTGGGCACCGGATAGACTGCGTCCCTGCACGCGCTCTCGGGCATAGGCGAGCGCGTTCTGGTAAGCCACCTCGGTCAGTCCGAGTGATTGCATGCCCACTCCCAGCCGTGCGGCATTCATCATCACGAACATCGCGTTGAGGCCCCGATGGGGCTCGCCAATTAGCCAGCCGGTAGCGCTGTCCAGATTGATCTGACAGGTGGCATTGCCGTGGATACCCATCTTGTGTTCTATCGCACCGCACCAGATCGGATTGCGCTCACCGGGCTCCCCGTACGCATCAGGCAAGAACTTGGGTACGACAAAAAGTGAAATTCCGCGCGTGCCGGGGGGCGCATCCGGCAAGCGCGCCAGCACCAGATGCACGATGTTTGCGGCAAGATCGTGCTCGCCAGCGGAGATGAAGATCTTATTCCCCACCAGCCGGTAGCTACCATCCGTCTGCGGTGTGGCGCGGGTGCGCAAGAGGCCCAGGTCGGTGCCACAGTGCGGTTCGGTCAGGCACATGGTGCCAGTCCATTCACCTGAGACCAGACGGGGCAAATACAATCGCTTTTGCGCTGCACTGCCATGGGCCTGCAGGCATTCGTAGGCGCCATGCGACAAGCCGGGATACATGGTCCACGCCTGATTTGCCGAATTGAGCATCTCGTAGAGCGAATTATTCAGCACGACCGGCAGACCCTGCCCCCCATACGCCGGATCACAGGACAGCGATGGCCAACCCGCTGCTACATACTGTTGATACGCTTCTTTGAAGCCGCTCGGCGCCGTCACACTGCAAGTGGCAGCATCATAGTGGCACCCTTCACGATCACCCGAGTGGTTGAGCGGGAACAGGGTGCCAGCGGCGAACTTGCCGCCCTCTTCGAGCACCTGACGGAAGGTGAGCGCATCAAGTCCTGCATGGGCCGGTAGCTGCGCCAGTTCGGTGTCAAGGTCGAGCAATTCCTCGAGCACGAATTGCATGTCGCGCAGCGGCGGCTCGTAGTGGGGCATGGCATTCTCCTGCGTATCGAATCACGGCGAATACGAGGCGGATGCCTCTGCACAAAGCGTACCGCGTTTTCAGGAAAAGCGCGCTGACAGCAACGCCACGCGATGCGCAGCGGGTGCGCTAAGACATGCCGATTGATTAAAAACCCTGAGACCCTATCTCGCCAGGCTGATGGCAAGACAACAAGCCGTCGATGTGATGAGCTCCTGCGACGCACAGCGATGATGACTACTCGACACCCTGAATTTATTCAGGGTCGTTCTGGGCACCACTCAAGACCGCCTCATCCGGCAGCCTCATTCGAGGCGTGCACTGGCGATCAGTCGCTGGAAGCCCGCCTGCGCGCGGGAGACGGCCACCGGACTGCGAATAAACCGGGCATCGTGATGCAACGCCAATACCAAACCGTACATTTCGAACACCAACTGCTTGGGATCCGTGCCGGGTCGAAGGTGGCCAGCGTCAAGGGCTTGCTGCGCAGCGCGCTGCAGTGCACGCTGCCACGTATCTACCATATCGAGCAACTGGTCGCGAATAGGACCGGGCCGATCGTCGTATTCGACAGCACCACTGATATAGATGCACCCCGAGGCGATCTCCAGGCTGACGCGATCTACCCAGCGCCGAAACAGACTCTGCAGACGTGGCAAGCCCCGCGGCTCGCGTATGCTCGGATAAACCACCTCCTGCTCGAACTGATGGTTGTAGAGTCTGAGCACACCGAGCTGCAAATCCTCGCGCGAGCCAAAATGGGCAAACACGCCCGACTTGCTCATGCCAATGCGGTCAGCAAGCACGCCTATGGTCAGCCCCTCCAAACCATCACGGCTGGCCAGCTCCAACGCAGCTTCCAGGATAGTCGCCCGGGTCTGTTCTCCCTTGCGCATCGGCCTTTGGATTGTCTCGGTCATCAAGCTCCTCCCAAGCACCCGCATGGGTGCATAAAAATCGAACGGGCGTCTTATTATGCACCGATCTTCAAAAAGAAATGATTCAGTGATCGCATCGTCAATTCACTAAGCCACCCGTCGCCCGAGAAGAAAGACGCGAGTGCCTCAGGAGTTACGATTAACGATTGATAATTAACGATCGACGCACGAATCAGTGAAGCGCCTGTGGGATACAGGCAGCCTTGTGCGTACCTTTGCATGAAGATCAGTTCAGTGCGAACAGCACAAACGGCGTGGAGCGATCTATTCGCTATCCGCGTGAGCGATCGAGTTGTCGACGATCACGCTTTGTTGGTCGTCCACGGAGTGATTCACTGGGCTCGGTGAACAGCTTGCGTTGTTCAGCCTGAGCGACTCGACGCTGCAAACTCGCCTCAGTTTCAGCATACAACTGTCTAGCCAACGTTGCAGATCCTCGTTTATCGGACAGTGCGAGGACCCTCACTTGCCATTCCGTACTCCCGTTGTCGATATCGAGCAAATCTCCGCCACGGACATGGCGTGCTGGTTTGCAGCGATCGCCATTAACTTTGACTTTTCCTCGCTCGATGGCCTCTGCCGCCAGTGAACGAGTCTTGAAGAAGCGCGCAGCCCACAACCACTTATCAATACGCACAAGCTCATCAACGGACGGGTTTGTCATGGCGTTGTCTGTTTATTTGGTATAGCGTCCCGCAGTCAGTGCCTGCAATACAAGTTTATAGAGCAGATAAGCCAAGCGATTACCGAACCGACGGCGCCATGAAAATTCTGCAACCTGCGCCTCGCTGACTAGCGCACCTTCTCGCACACCCTGCGCAATGTACTCGCGCAGCGTGCCTGAGAATGTGGCATCGCGAATGATAATGTTCGCCTCATGATTGACGAACAATGATAAGCCGTCAAAATTGCTTGAACCCACCGTTGCCCAGGCATCGTCGATCACTGCCACCTTCGCGTGCAACTGGGTACCACGGTATTCGACGATCTTGACACCGGCACGAAGTAATCTCGGATAAAAAGATTGCGCAACTGCATCCTGCATGCGAAATTGCCCGACGCCGATCAGCAAAGTCACTTGGACACCGCGAGCCGCCGCATGGATCAGCGCCTTGCGCAGCTTGCGGCCAGGTGCAAAATAGGGCGTGACCAGCCACGCCGTATCGTGCGCATGTCCGAGCGCCTGTAACAAGGCGCGTTGTATGGTGTTGCGGTTGCGCAGATTGTCCCGCACAACCAGCGCAGCCTGTTCCACCTGACGCAGTGGCTGCAAGCGCTCGGCGTACAAACGCCTTAGCCCCTCAAGGCGTCGCCGCAGTGTCTGTGGCTGCTGGCGCGCCCACAAAGACGCCACCTCGGCATGAATGGCCTCGACCATCGGGCCACTGACACTGACCGCAAAATCCCACCGTGGTGCAGGCAGCGACTGCTGGCGGCCATCGTCAGAAATCATATCGTCGTTGATATTCAAGCCGCCAAGGAAGGCGAGGCGGCGATCAATGACCACCATCTTGCGATGAGTGCGCGCCACACCACGCCGAAACCATGGATTAAAACACGCAAAACGAACGCCCGACCTCTCCAGCTCTTTGCCCAGCGACATGGCCGTCGCATGGCCAGTCCCAACCCAGTCCACCAGCACGTGCACAGCGACACCGCGCGCGGCAGCGCGGCACAATGCCGCCTTGACACGATCGCCGGTCTGATCGATCGCGAAAATATACGTCTCGAGGTAAATCTCGGCATGCGCATGCTCGAAGGCCAGCACCAGCGCTGGAAAGAATTCCGCACCACGATGCAGCAGTGCCAACTCATTGCTGTGGCTGTAGCTGACCATTCGTATGCTCGGCGTTCGCTGAGATCGCGAGAGCTGTCGCCGGTGCGGGCAGCAGAAAGAGCTCGGCGACGATGGGGGCATGATCTGACAAACGCGCCCAGCTGGCGCCATGCAGCACGGATGCCTCCATCACCTTGAAGCCTCGCACATAAATACGGTCTAGCTGAAGCACTGGCATCGCTGAAGGGAAAGTGCGTGCAGGCGATTTGCGAGGTCCCCGGCCCGACAGACGACGCAGATAATCACCAAAGCCGCGCACACTGAGCTGACGATCAAATACTTCGGATACCCCAAGACGATGACACAAGGATTTACCAAGCGCATTGGTCCAGTCATTAAAATCTCCGGCAATCAACAGAGGGGCATCGCGCGGCGCAGTGCTCTCCACCGCTTCGATCAATGACTGGGACTGTCGCAGTCGGCTCCCCGCGAACAGTCCGAGGTGAATAACGTAGCAATGCACCGCTTGCCCGGCGATAGGCAGTACGCAGTGGAGAATGCCGCGCGACTCGAACGCATGGTCAGACACATCGTGATTGACTGCCGAAGTAATCGGAAAACTGGAGAGCAGTGCGTTGCCATGGTGGCCGTGGTCATACACTGCATTCATGCCATAGGCACTGTGCTGATGGTCTTCTGCCAGATATTCGTGCTGCCCCTGCGAGGGCCAGCTAGACGAATGCCGCAGCGCGAGCACATCATGTCGTCCCTGAACTTCCTGCAAGAAGACGATGTCGGCTTGCAGATTTGTCAGCGCTCGCTTAAGTGCGTGGATGCGCAGCCGATTTCCCAACGCACTGACGCCCTTGTGAATGTTGTAGGTGACGATACGCAGCTTCATGCGGCCGGGGAAGAGAAGACTCGCTGGTAGCGTGGTAATTGAAGAATGGCCTCGGCATTCGAGGGTGAAAAACATTGGTCTGCTGCCTCGCGCCAAGGCAACCAGCAATGCTGCAAGTGCTCGCGTTCAGCCAACCTGATCGTAATCTCGGGTGGCACGGTGAGACCAAAAACATGCTCGGTGTTATGCGTGACCCCAGGCGCGTAGCGATGACGCCACACGGGGTAAATCTCATAAACATTAGAGAGTTGCCAGTTGCGAAGGTTCTCGCCGGGTACCTGAGCGCTGCCGACTCGGATGCCAGTCTCCTCGAAGACTTCACGCACTGCAGTCTCGCGCAGATCCTCTTCCCAGCTGTCCTTGGACCCCGTCACTGATTGCCAGAAGCCGGGCCTGTCTGCGCGCTCGATCAGCAGCACCTGCAGCCCAGGACTGTGAATGACAACGAGAACGGATTCAGGGATCTTATGGTGGGACATAGTCGCAAGGCATCAAGTGCCCTGGTCATTATGCCTTGTTTGATCCCTTGTTGCGCCGCCTGGGCCTCATCACGTTGGCACGGTCCCATCGATCATGGCCGCCCTCAGGCTACACCTTGCGCCTCTCCGAACTAGCGCCGCTGCTGTCACAGCACATCGACGGTGATGCCCATGTTCCTGGCAGAACTGGCTTCGGAGATCGCACCGTCGATCTCGGGCTGCGCAGACAAGAATGGTCGTCAGGCCTTGACTGGGCTCTCTGTGGGACGCAAACGGATATGCAGCTCGCGCAGCTGCTTCTCGTCGACTTCGCTGGGGGCTTGGGTCAGCAGACACTGCGCACGCTGAGTCTTGGGGAAAGCGATCACATCGCGAATCGACTCGGCGCCGGTCATCATCGTGACAAGGCGATCAAGGCCGAATGCAAGGCCGCCATGAGGTGGAGCGCCGTACTGCAGCGCATCCAGCAAGAAGCCGAACTTCAGCCGCGCTTCTTCTTCGTCAATATTGAGCGCACTGAACACTTTGCTCTGAACATCGGCACGATGGATACGCACCGAGCCGCCGCCTAGCTCCCAACCATTGAGCACCATGTCATACGCCTGTGCGATCGCGCGACCCGGGTCGGTGCTGATGAAATCTTCGTGCCCCGCCTTGGGAGCTGTGAAGGGGTGATGCAGTGCGTTCCAGCGATGATCATCCTCGTCGAACTCGAACATCGGAAAATCGACCACCCATAGCGGACGCCAATCATCATCAAACAACCCATGCTTGCGACCGAATTCGCTGTGGCCTATCTTCACACGCAAGGCACCGATGGCATCGTTCACGATCTTGGCCTTGTCAGCACCAAAGAAAATCAGGTCGCCGTCCTGCGCACCGGTGCGCTCGAGAATCTGTGCCAGCGCCGCATCATGAATGTTCTTCACGATCGGGGACTGCAAGCCCTCCCGACCCTTGGCTTTTTCATTGACCTTGATGTACGCGAGCCCCTTCGCGCCATAGATCGACACGAATTGGGTGTAGGCATCAATCTCCGAACGCGGCATCCCGCCCTGTTCTTTCGCGCCAGCGGGGATGCGCAAACCAACCACGCGACCACCCTCCATGTTGGCAGCCCCCGAAAACACCTTGAACTCGACATCTTTCATCAGATCAGTCAGCTCGGTGAATTCGAGCCTGACGCGCATATCGGGCTTGTCGGAGCCATACTTAGCCATCGCGGTCGCAAAATCCATGACCGGAAAAGGATCGGGCAGGTCGACATTGAGCGCCTTCTTGAAAACGCCGCGGATCATGCCTTCAAAAAGATGGCGGATCTCTTGTTCGTTCATGAATGAGGTCTCGCAGTCGATCTGAGTGAATTCAGGCTGACGATCGGCGCGTAAATCTTCGTCACGGAAGCACTTGGTGATCTGGTAATAGCGATCAAAATTGGCGACCATGAGCAACTGCTTGAACAACTGTGGCGACTGTGGCAGCGCAAAGAAATGACCCGCATTGACGCGAGAAGGCACCAGATAATCCCGCGCACCTTCGGGGGTGGACTTGGTGAGCATAGGCGTCTCGATATCGATGAACCCATTCTCATCGAGGAATTTGCGTACTTCCATCGACACCTTGTAGCGCAGACGCAGGTTCTGCTGCATCTGCGGACGGCGCAAATCGAGCACGCGGTGCGTCAGACGAGTAGTCTCGGAGAGATTGTCGTCATCGAGCTGGAAAGGCGGCGTCACCGAGGGGTTCAGCACGTCGAGATCATGGCACAGCACCTCGATCTTGCCCGAGGCAAGGTTGGCATTCTCGGTGCCAGCCGGGCGCGCGCGCACCACACCGGTAATACGCAAGCAAAACTCATTGCGCACTGCCTCGGCAGCCTTGAACATCTCGGCGCGGTCCGGGTCACACACCACTTGCACCAGGCCTTCGCGATCGCGCAGGTCGATGAAGATCACGCCGCCGTGATCTCGGCGGCGGTGCACCCAGCCGCACAGGCTGACGGTTTGGCCCATCTGCGCCTCGGTAGTCAGGCCGCAGTAGTGTGTACGCATGGACATGGTATTCGGTCTCGGTTGTGGCCTTGAGCGGCCGGGTTGAATGACAAAAATCAGGGTTCAATGCGCTGCGCTGTCCGGGGCGCGGCATCAGGTTTTTTTTGCGGTGGAGCGACCACGCCCATCGAAACGATGTATTTCAGGGCCTCATCCACACTCATGTTCAGTTCTATGGTGTCTTCGCGTTTGAGCATCAGGAAGAACCCCGAAGTCGGGTTGGGCGTCGTTGGCACATAGACGCTGACGTAATCACCCTCGAGATGGTTGCGCACATCACCGCCGGGCACACCGGTCTGGAAAGCGATGGTCCAGATGCCTTCGCGCGGATACTGCACCAGCAAGGCCTTGCGAAATGCGTTACCAGATGACGACAAGAGGGTGTCGGAGACCTGCTTGACGCTGGAGTAAATCGAGTTCACCACGGGTATGCGCTGGAGCAGCAATTCCCACAAGCGCAGCAGCCGGTTGCCGATGAAGTTCTGCGTAATTAATCCGGTGACAAAAATAATGACTAGCGTAAGAATGGTGCCAAAGCCGGGCAGATGAAAACCGAACAGCGACTCCGGACGCAGTGACGGCGGCATCAGCAGCAGGGATTGATCCAGCGTGCCGATAATGAGATTGAGCACCCACAGCGTGATCGCCAGCGGGACCAAGACCAACAGTCCAGTGATGAAGTATTTGCGCATGAGCAGAGGCCCGAGGAAGCGGTCAGGTCGCCGCCGGGGCAGCGGGCTTGCTGTCCGGCGCCGGGCTTGACTGCGCAGCGGCGCTGCTGTCGGTCGAGGCCGCGCCGCTGTTGCCTGCGGCGTCTCCACTCTCGGACTCAGGCTTGGCCGTGCTGGCGCTACTCCCCTTGCCGTTATTGCGGAAATCGGTCACGTACCAGCCGCTGCCTTTGAGCTGGAAGCCGGCCGCCGTGACCTGCTTTTTCATGGCTGGCGCGCCGCAAGCGTCGCAGTCAGTAAGCGTGGCGTCGGAGATTTTTTGCAGAACATCTTTGGCCAAGCCGCAAGCTTCGCATCGGTACGCGTAGATAGGCATCTTGCCCCCTCCCTGCAAAATTTCGAAAACCTTGCATTATAGAGGTTTTTGCGGACAAGTCCGGTGAGGTAAGACGTCTGCCGCGCCGAGACCAGGAGGGCCTGCCGTCACCCTCACGAGAGAAGTTCTAAGCCCAGTGCGACAGCCGCCGTGCCTGCGGGAGCAGCGAACCCAGAATCATGCCAGCGAAAGCTGCCAGCAGACCAACGAACTGGGGGGGGCAGATCGAGTCACCCCCATAAATCTCCATCAGCACCCAGGAGCTCAGGCCACCCAGGACGGACAACATCGCCCCCTGCGTGGTCGCGCGTTTCCAGTACAGGCCCATCACCAGCGGCACAAAGGCTCCGACCAGCGGCACTTTGTACGAATTGCCCACCATTTCGTAGATAGGCATGCCCTGTGAGTAGAGCGCAAAGGTGGTGACGGCGATCGCGAACAGCACCACCACGATGCGAGTCGTCAGCAGCAGCTGCTTGTCGTTCATCGGCATCATCTCACGCAGGATGTTCTCGGTGAGCGTGATGCTCGGTGCGAGCAGCGTACCGCTCGCCGTGGACATGATCGCGGATAGCAGAGCGCCGAAGAAGAGCACCTGCGCGAACACCGGGGTGTGGTCAAGAATCAGGCGCGGCAGGATCATTTGTGGATCTTCGTCGATCAGGGAGGCGAACATCTGCGGGTCAATAAGCTGCGCCGAGTAGACCAAAAACATCGGGATGAACGCGAGGAAGAAGTACAGGGTGCCGCCCACGACGGCGCCCGCAACCGCTACATTCTCCGAGCGCGCCGACATCACGCGCTGAAATACGTCCTGCTGCGGTATCGAACCCAGCATGATGGTCACCCCCATGCCAACAAAACCCAGCCACGCGGTCAGCGTCGGCGCGGGAAAGAAGTGCAGCTTGCCAGCTGCCGAGGCATGCTGAATCACTGTCTGCGCGCCTCCGGCATAGCCGGCGATCACCCAGGCAATGTAGAGCATGCCGATGACAATCAGCGACATCTGGAATGCATCCGTCAGCGCCACCGACCACATGCCGCCAAAGAGCGTGTACACCAGCACGACTGCGGCGCCGATGATCATGCCCGTAGACAGTGAAATTGCGCCATCCGTGAGCACGCTAAACACCAGACCCATTGCCGTAATTTGCGCCGATACCCAACCGAGATAAGAGACCACAATGCACAGGGACACAATGATTTCCACAGGGCGGTTGAAGCGCTGCTTGTAGTAATCGCCAATGGTGAGCAAATTCAGCCGGTACAGCTTGCGGGCGAAAAAAAGGCCCACGAAGATCAGGCAAAGCGAGGCGCCGAACGGGTCTTCGACGGTGCCGCCCAGCCCGTGCTCGGCGAAGCGCGCTGGAATGCCCAGCACGGTTTCAGAACCAAACCAGGTGGCAAAGACGGTCGCGATCACAACGGGGAGCGGTAGTGCGCGGCCAGCATTGGCGTAATCGCTGGAATTTTTAACGCGCGTCGCGGCATACAAGCCAAGGCCGACCGATATCAGCAGGTACAGGAAGACAAAAACCAGCAAGGTATTCATGGCGGCTCCGGGCAGCATCACCGGGGAGCGATCGGGTTCCTGTCCCTTGAGGTCAATGGCGCGGTCGTACTGGCGCAGCCGGCGGCCTGCTGGGACAGGTTCTTGGACACCCCCCAAAAAAAGTGGTGCGATTATAGCGGCTGGGTTTGTCTGGGGCCGCTAAACGCTGCCTGCGAGGATGGCCCCGAGGAAGCTGAAGGCATCAGTACGCTGCGTGCCAGCGCACAAAGAGCTGCACGATGAGCATGCCCGTGATCAAACCACCGCCAAAATAGACGGCGATTCCAAGTAGCACATTGGTGCGCTGCTGCTCTCGGATGAGACGGCGCATCAGCGACGCCTGCTGCGGGTGGTTACTGGCTGCGACTTGCGCCTGCAAGGCCTGATGCAGCAGCCGGGGCAGCTGCGGCAAAAGTTGAGCGTAATGCGGTGCCTCGAGCTTTAGCCGTTCAATGAAACCGCGCCAACCGAGCTGCTGCTGCATCCACTTTTCCAGCGCCGGCTTGGCGGTCGACCAAAGATCGAGATCAGGATCAAGCTGACGACCCAGGCCCTCGATATTGAGCAAGGTTTTCTGCAGCAGCACGAGCTGCGGCTGCACCTCGATATTGAAGCGGCGTGACGTCTGGAACAGTCGCAGCAATACCTGTCCGAAGGAGATCTGCGCGAGCGGCCGATCAAAGATAGGCTCGCAGCAAGCGCGCACCGCCGCTTCGAGTTCGTCCACCCGGGTGTCTTTGGGCGCCCAGCCGGACTCGATATGGGCCTGGGCCACGCGCTTGTAGTCGCGGCGAAAGAAGGCCAGGAAATTCTGCGCGAGGTAGTCTTTGTCAAAATCGGTCAGCGTGCCGACGATGCCGAAATCCAGCGCGATATAACGGCCAAATGTTCCGGGTGAGGTAGAGACGAGTATATTCCCGGGGTGCATGTCCGCATGGAAGAAACCATCGCGGAATACCTGCGTGAAAAAAATCTCCACTCCATCACGCGAGAGTTTCTTGAGATCGATGCCCGCGTCGATCAGCCGCTGGGTATGGGAGATGGGAATGCCCTGCATGCGCTCCATCACGATCACGGACTCAGTGCAATAGTCCCAGAACATCTCCGGCACCAACAGCAGATCAGAGGACGCAAAATTGCGGCGAAGCTGGCTGGCATTTGCGGCTTCGCGCATCAGGTCAAGCTCATCATGCAGATATTTGTCGAACTCCGCCACCACCTCACGCGGGCGCAATCGACGGCCATCCTGCGACCAGCGCTCGACCCAAGCTGCGAGGAGGTGGAGCAAACCGAGATCGTCGTCAATCGCCTTGTGCACACCCGGTCGCAGCACTTTGATCGCGACTTCCCGGCCATTAGTGAGCGTGGCAAAATGCACCTGCGCCACCGATGCCGATGCGACGGGTTCATGCGTGAAGCTGGCGAAAAGCTGATCCGGATGTCGACCCAGTGCGCGCGTGATTTCCTTGACGGCCAGCTCGGAAGCAAATGGCGGCACGCGATCCTGCAGCAAGGCCAACTGATCCGCGATATCGGCTGGCAGCAAGTCGCGACGCGTGGAGAGTACTTGCCCAAATTTCACAAAAATGGGACCCAGTTCTTCCAGCGCGCGACGCAGCCGTTCGCCGCGCGGCGCGCGCACATCGCGCAGCGCATGTCGCCAGAAAAATAGCGCCGACAAGAGGCGAAGCGACGCCGGCATTCTCGCGCCGGCCAACAGGACATCGTCCAAGCCGTAGCGCAAGACCACACGCGCAATCCTGATGGCTCGCACAAGGCGCACAATCATGCCGCACCTCCGCGCTTTTCGAGCAAAGCGATACGCTTTGCCAGCCGCTCGACGTCATCTCTGAGCACTGCGACGTCGGAAGCGAAATCCTGACCCGCGCGACGATGCAGCAGCATCGGATTTTCTTCGAGCAGATATTCAGCGACATTCTCGGCCAGACGCCGACTCCCCGAACGAGTGTGCGCCGCAATGGCTCGCGCTGCTTCTACGATACGAACAGCGGCGATATCACCCACAAAGCGCGCAAGATCGGCCTCGGCGTCCCACCGGAGTCGGGTGAGCACGTCGGACATGACACGCGCGAACTCCGCATCACCGCTGACCTTGGCAAAGGAAGCCGCGCGCGCGGGATCGGTCAGCACCTGAGACAAATCGGCCGGCGCAATGCTGATCGTCACGCTCGCCTCGTCCGTCTGAGTGGCCACAGCCTGCAGCAGGCCATCGGCCGCAACTGCAAATCGCAGCCGAATGCCAGCGTCAATCTGCGCCGATTTGCCCGCATGAGCTGCAAGCGAGTCGGTCAGCAGCGGCTCACGGGAGAGCAGGTGGTTGAGCACGGCGATCAGGGGGGATGCAGACATGATTGGGTTGGGGAGACGCTGAAAAGAACCCCATTTTATGGGGAGCCAGCATCGCTGTGCGATGCGGGAGCCTACCACGTCAAAGGCTTGCAGCGAGTTCCCCAAAGGAGAAATCTTGCGATGGTTAAGTAAGCAGCGCTGCCCTTGGGTGCCGTGCCACGCGAACAGATCGATGCACCTACAGCTTCACGCCGACATGCAAGGCCGTGATGCCACCGGTCAGATTGAAATAGTCGACCCTGCCCAGCCCTGCGTCCTCCATCATGCCTTTGAGGGTTTCCTGATCGGGATGCATGCGTATCGATTCGGCCAGATAACGGTAGCTGTCGGCATCATTCGCGATCTTATCGCCCAGCCAAGGGAGTACCTTGAAGGAGTAGAGATCGTAGGGCTTGCGGAGCAGCGGCGTCACTTTTGAAAATTCCAACACCAGCAGCTTGCCACCGGGTTTGAGCACGCGCCGCATCTCCGCCAGCGCCGCGTCTTTGTGAGTCATGTTACGCAGCCCGAAAGCGACCGAGACACGATCAAAGTAATTGTCCGGGAAGGGTAGCCGCTCGGCATCGCAGATCAGGCTTGGCAGCACGAAGCCTTCGTTGATCAACCTGTCTCGACCGACCCTGAGCATGGATTCATTGATGTCCGTGTGCCAGACCTCGCCGGTCGGCCCAGCTTTTTTTGCAAAAGCCCTCGTCAGATCGCCAGTGCCGGCGGCAATATCGAGCACTTTGCAGCCGGGACGTATGCCTGCCTGCGCCACGGTGAATGCCTTCCACAGCCGGTGGAGACCCCCGGACATCAGGTCATTCATCACATCATAGTTGGCAGCAACGGAGTGGAACACGCCGGCCACTTTGTGGACTTTCTCGTGCTCGTGAACTTGCTCGTAACCGAAGTATGTCTGGGTCATTGCGGGACTCGGTGGGCTGGCAGCGCATTATACAAGCCTGCTCATTGCGCCGGATCGCATGACCCTGCTGCCATCCGAAGCGAACAAGTAATGAGGTCGCCACTCACGATGCCCAACTGGGACAGGTTGTCAACCCACTCCGCCTCCTCAAGCAGCGCATCTCAAGATGCGCAACCACGCCCTGACTTGCCCGCGGGCGCATCGCGCCCACTCTCGCGGGTGTGGCCCGCTGCTTCGAGCTGGCATAAATAGTCTTCCCACATTGCCGACTGATTCAGGCAAAAGGAATGCAGCAGATCCCATGAGTAAATGCCGCTGTCATGTCCATCGGAGAAGAGCGGCCGTATGGCATAGTGACCAACCGGCTCAATTCCCGTAATGTCGACCTCACGCTTGCCCGTCTGGAGCACCGCCTGCCCCGGACCGTGGCCTCGCACCTCGGCGGAGGGTGAATACACGCGCAGGAACTCGAAAGATAATTGATAGCTCTGTTCTCCGTAACTCAATTCGAGGATGCGCGAGCGCTTGTGGAGAGTTAGGGCACTGGGGATAGGTGTCTCGGACATGATCGGTTCCTGTGACGAGGCCGCACAGGGATGCCGCAACCCGTCTCAAGGCGTTGGCATTGTGCAGAATGAATGATTATGCCGCGCGCCGGCGGCGAGCGCAGATGCTTGCATAAACTGGTCCGATCTACAGATACAGGGACAATCGTTGATGCATGGTCTTGCGCAGCGCGGGCAAGCGCTCATGTCGCATGGTGAGCGAATCCGCAGACACCTCTCGCCTGACCTCGGCCCAGACTGGCGAGGGGAAATGGGCATCATCGGCGTAGCGCGGTATGACATGCCAGTGCAAGTGAGGCACCATGTTGCCGAAGCTGGCAAGGTTGATCTTTTCAGGCTGCATCACATCACGCACCACGCGCTCGACTTGCCAGAGTACCTCCATGAGCAGCAGGCGATCGGACTCACCGAGATCCGTCGCTTCCTTGACATGATCATGCCAGATTACTCGACAAAATCCGGGGTACAGAGAATCGTTGATCAGCACGACGCGACACCGCGCACCCTGGTGCAGCACCTCGCCGCCAGCAGACTCGCAAAGCTCGCAAGCTCGGACACGGTGGGTCATGCTCAGACCAGCACGCGTTCGATGCCGCCATCGTTGGCGCGTGCGACATACTCGAGCATCCAGTTCTCACCCAACAGATGGCGAGCGATTTCGACAACGATGTAATCAGCTTCGGTGCCCGCGTCATCGCCGAAGCGCGACAAGCCCTGCAGACAAGAGGGGCATGAGGTGAGGATCTTCAGATCGCCCTTGAAACCATCGGCACGCAGTTTGTCAGCGCCCCTGACCATCTCGGCTTCCTTGCGGAACCGTATCTGCGTGGAGATATCCGGGCGCGCAACCGCCAGAGTGCCAGACTCGCCGCAGCAACGGTCATTTTTTTCGATCTTTTGTGCATCGGCGGTAGTGATCAGGCTGTTTACGGTCTTCAGAGGATCCTGCTGCTTCATCGGGCTGTGGCAGGGATCGTGATACATGTAACGCACGCCGTTAACCCCTTCAAGCCTGACGCCTTTTTCAAGCAGGTACTCGTGGATATCAACAATGCGGCAGCCCGGGAAAATTTTGTCGAATTCGTAGCCCTGCAACTGATCGTAACAGGTGCCACAGGAGACAACCACCGTTTTGATATCAAGGTAGTTCAGGGTGTTGGCTACCCGGTGGAACAACACGCGATTATCGGTGATGATCTTCTCGGCCTTATCGAAATCGCCCGAGCCACGCTGCGGGTAGCCACAGCACAGATAGCCCGGCGGTAGCACGGTCTGCACACCCACATGCCATAGCATGGCCTGGGTGGCCAACCCCACCTGCGAGAACAAGCGCTCGGAGCCGTAGCCTGGAAAATAAAACACCGCCTCGGTGTCCGCACTGGTGGACTTGGGATCGCGGATGATGGGCACGAAATTATCGTCGTCAATATCCAGCAGCGCACGCGCTGCCTTCTTCGGCAGGTTGCCCGGCATTTTTTTATTCACGAAATGAATCACCTGCTCGCGCACCGGGGGTTTGCCATGCGTAGACGGTGGCGCCTTGGTCTGCTTTTTCGCGAATTTCTTGAGCAGGTCATGGGCAAAACGCTGCGCCTTGTACCCCCAGCCGATCATTAACTGGCGTGTCGCATTGATGGTGGCCGGATCCGTCGCGTTGAGGAAGAACATGGAGGCTGCCGTCCCGGGATTGAAGGACTTCTTGTCCATCTTGCGCAGCAGGTTGCGCATGTTCATCGATACATCACCGAAGTCGATATCGACCGGGCACGGCGTCGCACATTTGTGGCAGACGGTGCAATGGTCAGCCACCTCCTCGAATTCTTCCCAGTGCCGTATCGAGACACCTCGTCGGGTCTGCTCTTCATAAAGGAAGGCCTCGATCAGCAGCGATGTCGCAAGTATCTTGTTGCGGGGTGAATACAGCAGATTCGCGCGTGGCACGTGCGTGGCGCACACCGGTTTGCACTTGCCGCAGCGCAGGCAGTCCTTGACGCTATTGGCAATGGCCCCGATATCGCTCTGTTGCATGATGAGCGATTCATGACCCATCAGGCCGAATGACGGCGTATAGGCATTGCGCAGATCGGCGTGCAAGTCGGGCGAATCGAGCAACTTGCCCTTGTTGAAGCGCCCGTCGGGATCGATGCGCTGTTTGTAGTCGCGGAATTCGCCGATCTCGGCATCGGTGAGGAACTCCAGCTTGGTGATGCCAATACCATGCTCACCGGAGATCACGCCATCAAGCGAACGCGCCAGCGCCATGATGCGCTCGACTGCCGCATGCGCGGTCTGCAGCATCGTGTAATTGTCAGAGTTGACCGGGATATTGGTATGCACGTTGCCATCGCCCGCATGCATGTGGAGAGCGACGAAAACGCGCCCCCGCAGCACGCGCTTGTGGATCGCATTGCATTCCTCCAGGATGGGACGGAAGGCGGCGCCTCCGAAGATCTGGCGCAAGGGTGCGCGCACCTCAGCCTTCCATGAGATGCGCAGGGTGCGGTCTTGCAAGACATCGAACCAGGTAGCGAGCGGCTGAGTGGCGAGACGTGCATCGACCTCGGGCAGCAGCTTGTCCCAACCGTACTCGATTATCATCTGCCGGGTATCAGAGAGGCGCCCATTGACGTTGGCCAGCAGCCAGGTCCAGCGCGAGCGCACGCTCTCGATGAGTGACAGCGCCTCGGCAACGCGGTTTTCGAGCAATTCAGCGGGTGGAATTTCAAAGCCTTCGGTGTCTTCGCTTTTGCCCAGCTTGAGTTGCCCGCGTTCAAAGTAGGCTGATAGCTCGGCGAGCAGCTCGAGCTTGTTGCTCATGGAAAGTTCGATATTGATGCGCTCAATACCATCGGTGTACTCGCCCATACGATCTAGCGGTATCACCACGTCTTCGTTGATCTTGAAGGCATTGGTGTGGCGCGCGATAGCCGCTGTGCGCGCACGGTCGAGCCAGAATTTCTTGCGCGCCTCGGAGCTGACCGCCACAAAGCCCTCGCCCACGCGACTATTGGCAATGCGGATGACTTCGGAGCTCGCGCGCGCCACGGCTTCCTCATCGTCGCCAACGATGTCGCCGAATAGGGCCATCTTCGGCAGCACGCCGCGTTTGGATTTGGTCGCGTAGCCAACGGCTTTCAGGTAGCGCTCATCGAGGTGTTCAAGGCCGGCGAGTATCGCGCCGCCCTGCTTCGTTTCAGCATCAAGATAAGCCTTGATCTCGACGATGGAGGGAATGGCTTCGCGCGCTTGCCCGAAAAACTCGAGGCAGACGGTGCGGGCGTGTCTGGGCATTTTGTGCAATATCCAGCGCGCCGACGTAATGAGACCATCACAGCCCTCTTTCTGCACGCCGGGCAATCCGGCGAGGAATTTGTCGGTCACATCCTTGCCGAGACCCGCCTTGCGGAACCGCTGGCCTTCGATGGACAGTATCTCGGTTTTGAAAGGTGCGTTCGGCCGCCCGCGCTCGGCAGGGTGCGTCCACTCGAGCTTAAAACGCGCGACTTCGACCTCATGAATCTTGCCCAAATTGTGATCGAGGCGCGTGACTTCCAGCCAGTCGCCATTCGGGTCCACCATCCGCCAGCTGGCAAGATTGTCGAGCGCCGTTCCCCACAACACAGCTTTCTTGCCACCCGCGTTCATGGCGATATTGCCCCCGATGCAGGAAGCTTCTGCGGAGGTGGGATCAACGGCGAACACGAAACCTGCTCTCTCGGCAGCATCGGCGACACGCTTGGTCACCACGCCAGCACCCGCATGGATGGTCGCGCACTCATGCTCAACTCCGGGCAAGCGACGCAACTCAAGCTCACTTAATGCATCGAGTTTTTCAGTATTGATGACGGCAGACATTGGGGTCAGGGGTATCGCGCCACCGGTGTAGCCCGTGCCACCTCCACGCGGGATAATGGTCAGACCGAGCTCGATGCACGCCTTGACCAGACCGGCGACTTCTTCTTCGGTGTCGGGCGTGATCACGACGAAGGGATATTCCACACGCCAATCGGTGGCATCAGTGACATGCGAGACGCGCGACAACCCATCGAATTTGAGGTTATCCCGCTCGGTATGGCGTCCCAGCACACGCAAGGCGCGGCGGCGCAAATCTTGCATCTGCACGAACTCGCGCGCGAATGTTTCGACAGCCTGGCGCCCGGCCTCGAGCAAGGTACCCACCTTGGCATTGCGCTCACGGGTGAGCGGGTCGGCACGCTTATCGTCTTCAGCGCTCTGACGACGACGTTCAACTTCGCCCAAGCGGTGATATAGCGCATCGATCAAGGCTTCGCGACGAGCCGGATTGTCCAGCAGATCATCCTGAAGGTAAGGGTTGCGCCGTACCACCCAGATGTCGCCAAGGACCTCGTAGAGCATGCGCGCAGAACGGCCGGTCTGCCGCGCGGCGCGCAAGCTGCACAATAGCTCCCACGCGCTGCCGCCTAGTAACCGGATCACGATCTCTCGATCGGAAAACGAGGTGTAGTTGTAGGGAATTTCCCGCAATCGGGGAGGCTGGGTGCCTTCCGGTGCGTCAGTCAGCAGGGAA
This sequence comes from Oxalobacteraceae bacterium, assembly GCA_900299005.1. Classification (GTDB taxonomy): domain Bacteria; phylum Pseudomonadota; class Gammaproteobacteria; order Burkholderiales; family Burkholderiaceae_D; genus Pernthalerella. The sequence continues at coordinate 44,410 of OMID01000062.1, read as the reverse complement.
GGAAGGTGCGCTGGGGCATTCATTCAGGGAAACCAGGTGCCTGAGATTCATAAAGCCGCATTTTAACGTAGCGCACTGCAGCATGCGCGTCGATTGGGGCTATACAGTGATGAATGTCCGGCGGAGAAGAGTGCCCTGGAGGGCTAAGCTTGGGCATCGCTGGATAAGCTTGGGCATCGCTGGATAATTAAACACCGCAAGATTTCTCCTTTGGGAAATAGCGGCAAGCTTTTGAAGTGGCGGGCTCCCACGTCCCACGGTGATGCTGGCTCGCCCTAACATGATTTTTTCAGCGTCTGCCTCGCCGACACACGATGCGCCTACATCCAGGGTAGCAGCCGATGCCATACGCCGTTGGGCACGGCGACCAGCAAACTGGTGATGGTCAGATAGCGCAGCAGCTTGCCCATCGCCATATACAGGGCGCTGGGCAGGAAAGGGAGTTCGAGCCAGCCAGCGAGCGCGCACAGCGGGTCGCCAACCAGAGGCAGCCAGGACAACAACAAGGTTTTGGGCCCAAAACGCACAAGCCAACCCAAGCATCGTGGTTGTTGCGCGTCATGGAGCGCATGCCTTGCTCCATAGCCCATCGCATAGGTGATCACGCCACCGAGCGTGTTGCCGGCCGTCGCCACCAACACCGCTGGCCAGAACAAGGATCCATTCATCTTCACGACAGCAAACACGGCAGGCTCTGAACCCATGGGCAGCAACGTGGCCGACAGTGCGCTGATGATAAACAACGCCGACAGACTGACTTCGGGAAGCGAGAGCAGGCTCAGCAGATAAGCAACAGCAGCATCCAGCATGCAAGCGACCAGAGACGAGAAGAAAAAACAAGCGTCGGGCAGGCATCCTTGCGCTCGGCAAACACCGTGGATGACCTGCCGATGAACAGCGGGTGCTCAATTATAATGGTCGCACCATGAGTATCGATTACCTGAAGAAAATCCTCACTTCGCGGGTTTATGACATTGCCGAAGAAACGCCACTCGAGCTAGCGACCACGCTGTCACAGCGGATGGGCAATCGTATCTATTTCAAGCGCGAGGACATGCAGAGCGTTTTCAGCTTCAAGCTGCGTGGTGCCTATAACAAGATGGCGCAGCTGTCCGCAGCACAGCTCAAGCGTGGGGTCATTTGCGCATCGGCTGGAAACCACGCGCAAGGCGTCGCGCTGTCGGCCAGTCGCCTTGGCTGCCGCGCGGTGATCGTCATGCCGACGACCACGCCCGCCGTGAAGATCGATGCCGTACGTGCGCGGGGCGCCGAGGTGGTGCTGAGCGGCGATTCATATTCCGATGCTTACCAGCATGCGCTGGCTCTGGAAAAAAAACACAAGCTATCGTTTGTTCATCCCTTTGACGATCCCGACGTGATCGCGGGTCAGGGCACGATAGGCATGGAGATCCTGCGTCAGCATCCCGGACCGATTCATGCGGTGTTTGTCGCCGTGGGCGGCGGGGGCCTGATCGGCGGCGTAGGCGCGTACATCAAAGCGGTTCGACCTGAAGTCAAGATCATCGGCGTGCAGACTACCGACTCGGATGCAATGATGCGTTCGCTGCAGACGGGTCGTCGGGTCATGCTGAACGATGTTGGCTTGTTCTCCGATGGTACCGCCGTCAAGCAGGTAGGCGAAGAAACCTTCCGGCTGGCCAAACAAGTGGTTGACGACATGATTCTTGTCGATACCGATGCCGTCTGCGCGGCAATCAAAGATGTGTTTACCGATACACGCAGCATTCTGGAGCCTGCCGGCGCGTTAGCTGTGGCCGGTGCCAAAGCCTATGCAGAACGCGCGATCAAACAAAAAAAGCCTCTGCGCGCTGAAACGCTGGTCGCGATTGCGTGCGGCGCAAACATGAATTTTGATCGCCTTCGCTTTGTCGCCGAACGCGCCGAGGTTGGTGAGGAGCATGAGGCTGTCTTTGCAGTGACCATTCCCGAAGAGCGCGGCAGCTTCCGTCGCTTCTGCCAACTCGTTGGTTCGCGGGCGGTAACGGAATTTAACTACCGTATCAGCGATGAACAACTGGCCCATGTGTTCGTCGGTCTTCAAGTGGCTAATCGGGACGAGCCCGGACAAATCTGCAAGACTTTCCAGAAGCAGGGCTTTGCCACCATCGATCTCACACATGATGAACTGGCCAAACTGCACATCCGCCATCTGGTGGGTGGCAAGAGTCCCCTGGCGCGAGGAGAGCTGTTGTATCGCTTCGAGTTCCCCGAACGACCCGGCGCGCTGATGCGCTTCCTCGACAGCTTGGCACCCGGCTGGAACATCAGTTTGTTTCACTACCGCAATCAGGGGGGCGATGTCGGTCGAGTGCTGGTAGGTCTCCAGGTGCCTAAAACCGAGATGAAAGCCTTTCGTAATTTTCTGTCAACCATTGGCTACCGCAGCTGGGACGAGAGTCTAAATCCGGCCTACCGGCTATTCCTGTAAGCTGATTCGCTGCCTGCTTCGTCGCCACCATTGTCCACTGCTCTGATTGTTCCACTCTTGAGCCCGACACGATTCTCATGACTTTCGCCTCGCCTCCGTCGGACTCGCCACTGGGCAAAACCACTGTCTACAACCACCCTTACGACCCCGGCCTGCTGTTCCCTATCTTGCGCGCCGAAAAGCGCGCGGAACTCGGCATCACCAGCTCGCTACCCTTTTTCGGGATGGATGTCTGGAATGCCTATGAGGTCTCATGGCTGAACCTGCGAGGGAAACCGCAAATCGCCATCGCCACGCTGCAAGTACCCGCGGACTCGCCCAAGATCGTCGAGTCCAAATCGCTCAAGCTCTACCTCAATTCCCTGAACCAGACCCGCGTCGCCAGCCTCGAGGCATTCAGCGACCTGCTACGCAACGATGTGTCGGCCGCCGTCGGGGCGTCCGTGCAAGTGCGCCTGAGCGGACCTGACGAGTTTGGCAGGCTGGGGATGGGCGAGCTGGAGGGCTTGCTACTGGACCGGCTGGATATTGAGGTGGACAGCTACCGGCCGGACCCAGCGTTATTGAGCGCTAATCGCGATGAGGCCGCCGTCGAGGAAAAGCTGGTGTCGCACTTGCTGAAATCGAATTGCCTAGTGACCAACCAGCCCGACTGGGCCAGCGTGCAAATTCATTATGTGGGTCCGGCCATCCATCAGGAGGGCTTGCTCAGGTACCTGATCGGCTTTCGGGAGCACCAGGAATTTCACGAGCAGTGCGTGGAGCGTATTTTTATGGATCTGTTGCGTCAGTGCGTCCCCAGCAAACTGATGGTGCTGGCACGCTACACTCGTCGGGGAGGCATTGACATCAACCCTTGGCGCAGTAATTTTTCGCTGTCAAAAATGCCCTCCAATGCTCGAAATGCAAGGCAATAAGTCGTGCTCGAGAGTCGGCAATTAACACCATTGCGTCACGATAGTTTCTGTAGAAATCATGCCAAGCGGCTGCCTACTTTGGTCGATGGCAAGGCGGCCATGTTGAACAAACCCGCTTGCATGACGAGGCCTCGTTGCCGTGCGACGCGGGCCCTTCAATTCAACGACGTGTCGGTATTTTCCCCAGGGGACAACAGGTAGTTTTAATAAATCAGCACGTCCCCGGGAAGATTTTTTACGACATCAATTGCCATACAGACTGCCGAGGGTTAGATTAAGCGCCTTGAGGCAATAGATCCATCCCGACTCGCTCCTCACGCCCCGCTCGGACGCACGACCGAATACTAAGGCCGGGCACTCCGGGGAGCTGACCGGAACTCACCTATAATCGCGGCCTGACGCTTTCATTGCGCATAGCACCATGACACACCTGAGCCAGATTCTCCCGCAAAAAAACATCGTCCTCGACCTTGAATGTTCAAGCAAAAAACGTGCTTTCGAACAAGCCGGGCTGATATTCGAAAATAACTGCGGGATTGCCCGCTCGACCGTGTCTGACAATCTCTTTGCCCGCGAGCGACTGGGGTCGACGGGGCTGGGGCATGGCGTGGCGGTTCCCCATGGCCGCATACGGGGGCTCAAATCCCCGCTGGCCGCCTTCGTTAGACTCTCCGAGCCCATTCCTTTTGAATCCCCGGACGGAGAACCCGTCAAACTGCTGATCTTCCTTCTCATTCCCGACAACGTCACCCAGCAACATCTGGAGATTCTGTCCGAGATCGCAGAGATGTTTTCTGACAAAAGCTTCCGAGCCGAGCTGAACGACAATGAAGATGCCGGGTCGCTCTACGCGAAACTGGTCAACTGGAACCCTGCCGAACGGAATATGGCCTGAGGGCCGACCTTTCTCATCCTCCATGCCACTGACCACGCCGCTGTCGATCCGGGAACTGTTCGATGACAATCTGGAAGCGCTGCGTCTGGCATGGCTCGCAGGACAAAACGGCGCAGAACAACTGATCGTTGGCGATGCGGTCTCTGCAGCCGACCAGGTGGGTCACCTGAACCTGATCCACCCCGGGCGCATTCAAGTGTTCGGACCCCAGGAGATGGCCTATCTCGCCCGTATTTCCGATCACTCGCGAATCGCACAAACCCGCGAACTGGTCGCTGGCAAGCCGCCGGCGTTCATCATTGCGCACTCCCTCACACCCCCGCCTTTCATCATCGACGTATGCAACGAGCATGGCATACCACTGATCTCTACACCGCAACCCTCGGCGCAAGTCATTGACTATCTGCGATTCTACTTGTCGAAAAAACTGGCGACGCGGGTAACGATGCACGGCGTGTTCATGGATGTACTCGGCGTGGGGGTGCTGATCACCGGCGAATCCGGATTGGGCAAGAGCGAACTCGGCCTTGAACTGATCTCGCGAAATCATGGGCTGGTGGCCGATGATGCGGTCGAATTCTCACGCATCGCGCCCAATATGATCGAGGGACGCTGTCCCACATTGTTACGCAACCTCCTCGAAGTGCGGGGCCTCGGCCTGCTGGACATCCGCGCAATTTTTGGCGAGACAGCGGTTCGGCGCAAGATGCGACTCAAGCTGATCGTGCATCTCGTGCGGCGCAAGACACTGGAAGAAAATTACGAGCGTCTGCCGGTAAACCAGCAGCACGAAGAAGTACTGGCCCTGCCGATACGCAAAGTGATTATTCCGGTTGAAGCCGGTCGGAATATTGCGGTGCTCCTCGAAGCTGCCGTGCGCAACACCATCCTCCAGCTGCGCGGTATCGATACACTGACCGACTTCATGGAGCGTCAGCAGCGAGCCATGGGCGAGGAATAAGAGCAGCGCTCCAGCGCTTGTTATTATCCTGCCCATGCGCATCATTCTCCTCACCGGCATATCCGGCTCCGGCAAGTCTGTCGGACTGAACGCACTCGAGGATGCGGGGTACTTTTGTGTCGACAATCTCCCCCCCTCGCTCTTGCGTGCGCTGGTAGACACGCGTCTCTCGGAAGGGCAGCAAACGCTGGCCGTGGCCGTAGATGCGCGTAGCGCCTCTTCGCTGAGCGAACTGCCCGCGGACATCAGCTGGCTGCGTGAACAAGGTCATCATGTCGAAGTCGTCTTCCTGACCGCGAAGACCGAATCGCTGATCAACCGATTCTCCGAAACCCGCCGCAGCCATCCCCTGTCGCATCGCATTGCGCCGGACGCACAACCTTCAGATATTCCGACGCTGGTCGAATGCATCTGGCAAGAACGCGAGATGCTCTCTGCAATCGAAGGACTCGGCCATTTGATTGATACCTCAGGACTCTCTGCGAACCAGTTGCGCGCGTGGATCAAGGAGCTTGTGCAGAGAGATGGGCTTCCCCTATCTCTACTATTTGAGTCTTTTGCGTTCAAATTCGGGGTGCCGCTGGATGCAGACCTGGTGTTCGATGTGCGTGTCGTGCCCAACCCCTTCTACGACAAGGCCTTGCGGCCCCTGACTGGCAGGGACCAGCCGGTCATCGATTTCCTGCAGGCCCAGTCTGACGCCACCCGCCTGCTCTCGGACATCCGCGGCTTCATCGAGCGCTGGCTGCCCGCCTATCAGCGTGACAATCGCAGCTATCTGACCGTGGCTATCGGCTGCACGGGTGGACAACACCGCTCGGTTTTCATGGTGGAGCAGCTTGGGCAACACTTCAAAGATCAGGCGCGGGTATTGATACGTCACCGCGAACTGGACTAAGCGCCGTGATCGACACGTCCGACTGGCTGCCGCTGTTCCCGCTACGAACCGTGCTCTTTCCGGAAGGAGTTCTGCCGCTACGCGTGTTCGAGACTCGCTATGTCGATATGGTGCGCGATCGCATGAAGCGTAACGCCGCTTTTGGCGTCATCGCCATCCGCGCAGGTGACGAGGTGGGCACAGCTGCCGAGCCATATTCCGTGGGCACACTGGCGCACATCGTTGCGTGGGACATGCCCGAACTGGGTGTTTTACAACTCGAAACACGCGGCGGCGAGCGCTTTCGGGTGACGGAGACACGCGTTCAACCCAATCAGCTGATTGAAGCTCGCATTGACATGCTAACCACCATCGCGGCCACCGATGATCCCGATGTGCTGCAAGTCTGCGCGCAGGTTCTGAGAATCGTGATTGACGATTTGCTGGATCAGGCCAAACAGGAAGCCGGTGAGCATTTCATTAATCCCTTCCCCGAGCCACACCAGCTGCACTCGGCTGGCTGGGTCGCGAATCGCTGGAGCGAAATGCTGCCAATCTCGATTGAGCAGAAACAAGCGCTCCTGGAAATCGACGATGAAACCGAGAGACTGCGCGCTATCGAGCACTATCTGCGCAAAAATCGAGTCATCTGATCGGTGCGGTGCAAGGGTTCCGGTTCTACCTACCATCGAGTAATTTTCTGACAGGCGCAGGTAAGGCCGCCGACGCCAGTTTTTTCTTTGGCACCCACTGATACGATGATGGCGAGGCCTGTGGGAAGCGGCGCGACAAACGAATGCGCAACGGGATCACCCTCAGTCGGTAATGCGTGAACACATGCACGAAATCGCCAAGCGCTTCGATGGCGTGCACCTCGCCAAACTCGGCCAGTGCTGACAACAGCACCTTCTTCCCAACCTCAGTAGGCACGGATGGCAGCAACCTGCCTAGCTCAGGCAGTGATAGCAATCCTCCCCAGATGCCGGACGGCGGCCGCTGTTCCATCAGAATCGCACCCCGATACTCGACCACCAGCATGACGGTGGATTTTTCCGGTAGGGCTTTTCTGGGTTTGCGTGCCGGGAGCTCTGCCGTGCGATGACTCGCATGCGCCACGCACTGCAGTGCTAACGGACAGGCTGTGCAACGGGGATGGCTGCGGGTGCAGATCGTTGCTCCCAGATCCATTAGCCCTTGCGTGTAGGACTCGATGTCTGTCGCCGGCAAAAGACCCGCCGCCATTTCCCACAAGCGCCTCTCCACTGCGACTGAACCGGGGAAACCATCAATACCGAATGCACGGCAAAATACGCGCTTCACATTACCGTCAAGGATGGCAGCGCGCGTGCCGTAAGCAAACGCCGCGATGGCAGCTGCTGTCGAGCGACCGATGCCCGGCAAGCTGGCAAGGCGTTCGACATCCGACGGGAAGCGGCCATCGTGCTCCGCAACGACGATCTGCGCGCAGCGATGCAGATTGCGCGCGCGCGTGTAGTACCCCAGCCCGCTCCAGAGCGCCATGACCTCCTCTACCGGCGCATTGGCCAATGCCGCAATATCGGGAAAACGCGCCAAAAAACGCGCGTAGTAGGGAATCACGGTCGCTACTTGTGTTTGCTGCAGCATGATCTCCGAGAGCCAGATACGGTAGGCATCACGGGTACCCTGCCAGGGTAGTTCATGACGCCCGTGCTGCTTTTGCCATCGAATGACCCCTTCGGAAAAATGGCGCTCCACTCCGGTGGCGAGCCCGTGCTCCACGAGACGCTTCATCGCTGACACTGGCCGCAGTAAAAGGTCGAACGCTGTCCCTGCACCAGGCGCTTGACCGCCTTGCCACACTGCCGGCAGGGCTCGCCCTGGCGGTCGTAGACAAAATACGTCTGCTGGAAATACCCCGATCGCCCGTCGACGCCGATGAAATCGCGCAAGCTACTGCCACCCTGCTCGATGGCTGCCGTCAGCACATGCTGGATCTGCGCCGCGAGCCTCGTGTAACGCGCGAGTGCGATGCGTTTTGCCGCAGTGGCGGGGTGGATGCCGGCATGAAAAAGACTCTCGCAGGCATAGATGTTCCCGACGCCCACGACGATATCGCCTGCCAACAGGACTTGCTTGACAGGGGCGCTGCGCGTGCGCGTGGCGTGGAAGAGTCGCGCTGCCAGATCGGGGCATCCAAGGGGTTCCACACCCAAGGCGCGCAAGAGCAGGTGAGACTCACAATCCCCTTCTTCTTTCGGATGCCACAGCAAGGCACCGAAGCGCCGGGGATCAGTGAATCGCATGCGGGATCGACCGAGGACGAGATCGACATGGTCATGCTTGCCGGGAGGCAGATCGCTGTCGAGCATACGCAAGTGCCCGGACATACCGAGGTGAATGATCAGCGAGCCATGCTCGAAATGCAGCAACAGATATTTCCCGCGACGTCCGGTGGACAAAACACGCCGTTGCCGGAGGATCTGCGCCAGACCGGAAGGGAAAGGCCAGCGCAAGCCTTCACGGCGCAGGATCAGGTCTGTCACGACCTGCCCCTCAATGTGCGGTGCGATACCCCGGCGGGTGACTTCAACTTCGGGCAGCTCTGGCATGCTTGAAATGGAAAAAGAAGCGATCTCACCGGCGGCGCGCGGCCTTGGCGACTTTCGTCGTAAAATCGATTTTTGCTTGATTGACGACTCCGATCCGGATCGCCCGCCCAGGATAATCTTTTGAAAAATTTCTCAGCCATTCTAACGCTCTCCGCATTAATTGCCCTCGCCAGTCCGCTGCGCGCGGCAGAGAGCCCTTCAGACAATTCGACAGATCATTCGCCCGTCGATGTTCTGCCTGCGGTCGGCCTCTCTGAAGAACTGATGTTCCGGTATCTGTCCGCAGAAATCTCTCTGCAACGCGGTAATGCCTTTGCTGCATACGCAACGATGCTGTCGATTGCTCGCAGTACCCATGACCCCCGGCTGGCCAGACGGGCCACCGAGATGGCGATGAGTGGTTCACTGCCTACAGAAGCGTTGAAAGCCGCGCGTGTCTGGCATGAGGTGGCCCCCCAGTCCGAGGAGGCGGCGCAAGTGCTGCTAAGCCTGCAACTGCAATCCAGCCACATCGATGAGGCGAAGCAGTCGCTGGCAAAAATCCTGTCCGGCAGCACGCCCTCGACGCTACCTCTGGCCATCGGCAATGTGCAGCGTCAGTTAGCGCGAATCCCCGACCGCGCCCGCGCAGCGACACTACTCAAAGAATTGCTGGAACCGTATCGCGACGTGCTGGATGCTCGGCTCGCGCTGGCCCAGATGGCCATGGTAAGTGGTGACCGCACGCTCGCAAAAAAAGAAGTGAGTGATGCCCTTAACAAGTTTCCCTCCTCCGAGATTGCCGCATTGATGCTGGCACAGATCACTGAAGACAAGGCAGAGGCAGCGAAGACTTTGTCGGATTTCTTGAAAAAGAACCCCAAGGCCCGCGAGGTGCGACTCGCTTATTCGCGCATGCTGTTTGAGCAAGGGAAAATAGCGGACGCCAAAAAAGAATTCCAGGCACTGTTACAACAAACGCCTAACGATGCGACTGCGCTCTACGCGCTGGGATTGCTGTCGGCACAGGCGAACGACACGGCCGACGCCGAAAAATATTTGTCCGCCTACATCAATAACCTGAAAGGCCAGCCGGATCGCGAGCGCGATGCCACGCAGGCACTGATGGTGCTCGCGCAGATCGCCGAAGACCGCAATGACGACGCAGGCACCCTCAAGTGGCTGGAGCTGGTGCCCGAGCTCGGTCAGAGCGGGGCGTCGAACGCCATCATCAAACGCGCGCAGCTACAGTCGAAGAACGGGAAGCTCGATGAGGCACGTAAGCTGCTGAGCGAAGCTGATGTCAATAACGACGACGAACGGGTGAAACTGATCATTGGCGAATGCCAGCTCTTGCGCGACGTCGGCAAACTTGTCGAGGCGATCCAGCTGATCGAAGACGCGCTTGAGCTATACAAGGATAACGTCGATCTGCTGTATGAACTATCCATGCTCGTGGAAAAAAACCAGCAGTTCGACCTGATGGAAAGCACCCTGCGCAAGGTCATACAATTAGCGCCCGACAGTCCGCATGCCTACAACGCGCTTGGTTATTCTCTGGCAGACCGCAACGTCCGATTGCAGGAAGCCCATGATCTGATCAAGAAAGCACTATCGCTCGCACCTGAAGATCCTTTCATCATGGACAGCATGGGCTGGGTTGAATTCCGCCTCGGCCGTCTGGAAAGAGCCGAAGAGCTGTTGCGGCGCGCGTTCGCAGCCAGGGGCGACCCGGAGATCGCGGCCCATCTTGGCGAGGTGCTCTGGATGAGAGGCCGCGAGGAGGAAGCAAAAAAACTCTGGCGCCGGGCGGGTGGCGAAGATCCGAAGAACGATACGCTCAAGAGCACCCTGAAGCGCCTTCAGGTGAAACTCTGAACCTCTGATGCGCTCATTGCTACGAGTGACCGTGCTGCCGCTGGCGGCGCTCGGCATTCTGAGCACCTTGCAAAGCTGCAGCACATTCCAGCCGCCCGTCGCCAGCCCGGCGAACAAGCAGCTGCGGTATCACGAGCACATTGGCATCAGCGGGCGCTTCTCGGTCAGCTACCAGCAGGAAGGCAAACCGAGCACTGCCCAAGGCCGTTTCCAGTGGCAGCAGCGCAGTGATGAGGTCGATATCGATCTGCTCTCACCGCTGGGGCAAACGCTGGCCAGAATTCGCGTGACACCCCGGATCGCAGTACTGGAGCGCCCTGGGCAGCCGACGCAGTCCGCGAGTAACGCCAGCGAACTCACTGAGCAACTCCTGGGCTGGGCGATACCCGCCGACGGACTTCGCTACTGGCTGCAAGGGTTCACAGCAGTCGGATCAGAGCCCATGGCCGCTTCAAGCACCCACACCAATGGGTTCCATGCCGGCGACTGGACGATCCGCTTTGTGAGCTGGCAGGGGCAACCCGGTGACCACCATCCGAAACGGATCGATCTTTCTCGACTTTCACCCACGACCGGACGATTGGGCCTACGTCTCGTGATCGACGGCTGGGAGCCGCAATGATGGCCGCGCCTGACTTTCTTCACGACTGCCCTGCGCCTGCCAAGCTCAACCTGTTTCTCCATGTGGTTGGCCGCCGAGGGGACGGCTATCACCTGCTGCAGTCGGTATTCCAGCTCATCAGCTTGCGGGACCTGTTGCACTTCGATCTGCGCGAGGACAAGCGCATCGTCCGGGCAACCCACATCGAGGGCGTATCGCAAGAGAACGACCTGATGATGCGTGCCGCGCAGCGTTTGCAGGTCGTGGCGGCCGATCGCGGGATCACGACACGCGGCGGGGATATCCGCATCGAGAAGCGCATACCGATGGGTGGCGGACTGGGTGGCGGCTCCTCCGACGCGGCAACGACCCTCATGGCGCTGAACTTCCTTTGGGGGCTGAAGCTGTCTCGCAGCGAACTGATGTCGCTGGGCTTGGCGCTGGGCGCAGATGTGCCCTTCTTCCTGCTCGGTCAGAATGCCTTCGTTGAAGGCATAGGAGAACGACTGACGCCCATCGAAACGCCGGAGGCTTGGTTCGTGGTGATCCACCCAGGCGTGGCGGTACCCACGAGGACGATCTTCGGCGCCGCCGAATTGACACGTGACACCAAAGCGGTCAGAATAGCGGACTTTTCCGCAAGCCCCCAGGGGTTTGGAAGGAACGATTTGCAAGCGGTCGCGGCGCAGGCGTTTCCCGCTGTCTCGGACGCACTGAACTGGCTGTCTCGTCACGGGGAGGCGCGCATGACCGGCTCTGGGGCCTGCGTCTTCTGCCGGTTCGGTTCCGAACCCGAGGCAAAGCGGGTGCTCCAAGCGGTACCGTCCGGCTGGCATGGGTGGGTCGTCAGCGCACTGTCCAGACATCCGCTTCGATTGCAGTCGTAACTGTTGAATTCGTCCATGCGGAGACCTCCGCCGGACAAACGGTTGTGTAGGGGAATCGCCAAGCTGGTTAAGGCACTGGATTTTGATTCCAGCATTCCAAGGTTCGAATCCTTGTTCCCCTGCCATTTTGATTCCGCGACCATCGGTCATTACCGGGGCGCGATGATAAAAACGTAACGCCTTTCATGAAGCCGCCAACGCGGGGTAGCCCCCGGCTGGTGGCTTTTAAAACTTTTAACGCACTATTGTCAGGGAATCCATGGTCCACGAGAACCTGATGGTTTTTACCGGTAATGCCAACCCAGGGCTTGCGGCTGGCGTCGCTGCCCAGTTAGGGATCCCGGTTGGCAAGGCCGTCGTCACTCGGTTCTCCGATGGCGAGATCATGGTCGAGATCAATGAGAACGTGCGCGGCAAGGATGTTTTCGTGCTGCAGTCGACCTGTGCGCCGACCAATGATCATCTGATGGAAGTCATGCTCATGGTCGATGCATTGAAGCGGGCCTCGGCCGGACGCATCACTGCCGTAGTGCCCTACTTCGGTTACTCGCGCCAGGATCGCCGGCCGCGCTCGGCGCGAGTGGCAATTTCGGCCAAGGTGGTCGCCAACATGTTGCAGGAGGCGGGCGTCGAGCGGGTGCTGATCATGGATTTGCACGCGGACCAGATACAGGGTTTCTTTGATATCCCGGTTGATAACGTGTACGCCTCTCCGATCCTGCTCTCGGATCTCGTCAGCAAGAAATACGACGACCTGCTGGTGGTGTCGCCGGATGTCGGAGGCGTGGTTCGCGCAAGAGCCCTGGCCAAGCGCCTGAACTGCGATCTGGCCATTATCGACAAGCGTCGTCCGAAAGCCAACGTATCCGAGGTAATGAACGTGATCGGCGAAGTCGATGGGCGCAACTGCGTGATCATGGATGACATGGTGGATACCGCCGGCACACTGACCAAAGCGGCCGAGGTGCTAAAAGAGCGCGGCGCAAAAAAAGTGGTGGCCTATTGCACCCACCCGGTGCTCTCCGGACCGGCAGTTGATCGCATCGCAAAATCGCCACTGGATGAACTGGTGGTAACAGACACGATCCCGCTGTCGGGCCAGGCGCAAAAGACCTCAAAAATCCGGCAGCTGTCGTGCGCGCCGTTGCTGGCAGAGACCATACGCCGTATCAGCAAAGGTGATTCAGTCATGTCGCTATTTGCAGAAGATGAAGCAGGCAGTCAGCAGGAGCAGTAATTTTTTTGAATGCGGCCTCTTGCGGCGGTGTCGCAAGAGGCCATTTCTGATCCCCTGGTCGCGGGGGATCAAAACACAAGGGCGCAAGCCCGATCAGGAGTGAACTATGAAAATCGTCGCATTTCCACGCAATGAGCAGGGGTCCGGAGCGAGCCGCCGCCTGCGCAGGGCTGGACAAACCCCGGGTATCATCTACGGCGGAACCGCAGCACCCGTCAATATCTCGCTGGATCACAATGCATTGTTCCACGCGTTGAAAAAAGAAGCGTTCCACTCATCCATTCTGGATATGGAAGTTGACGGCAAGGCAGAGAAAGTTCTGCTGCGTGATTTCCAGATGCATGCGTTCAAGCCGCTGGTGCTTCATGCAGATTTTCAGCGCGTCGATGCCAACCAGAAGATCCACATGAAAGTGCCTCTCCACTTCGTGAATGCCGACGTGGCGCCCGCCGTCAAGCTCGCTGGCGGCATCATCAGCCATGTGCTCAATGAGCTGGATGTTAGCTGCCTGCCGAAAGATCTCCCGGAATTTATCGAGGTCGATCTGTCGAGTATGCAAGCGGGTACCTCGCTGCACGTATCTGACCTGAAACTCCCCGTCGGCGTGTCAGCAACGCAGGCAAAAGAGAATCCCACCGTGGCCACAGCAACCGTTCCAGGTGGTTCCAAGGGAGATGCGGCATCCGGCGAGCAAGGGAAGTAATCCCGCCTTCAGCCCGATTAAAGCCCGTCTGATGACGGGCTTTTTTCTGGGTGCAGCGGCCTTCCGGAGGCATTCGCGCCCCCGAGGCAGGCTGGCGGATAATCACGCAAACCATGCCATCAACTCACCATGTCCGTACGACTGATCGCCGGTCTCGGTAATCCGGGAAACGAATACGCGCACACCCGTCATAACGCCGGTTTCTGGCTCGTGGATCGGCTCGCCCGTGGTCAGCTTCGCCGCGACACACGTTTTTTGGGATTTGCAGGCAAATGCCGAGTGGGCTCTGAAGAGATCTGGCTTCTGGAACCTCAGACCTACATGAATCGTTCAGGGCAGTCGGTTGCTGCACTAGCGCGGTTTTACAAGATCGCACCTGAAGAAATTCTGGTGGTTCATGACGAGCTCGATCTTGACCCCGGCGTGGCCCGACTGAAAAAAGGTGGCTCGCCAGGCGGTCATAACGGACTCAAAGATATTGATAGCGCACTTGGCACCCGGGATTACTGGCGACTCCGGCTAGGCATCGGCCACCCACGCACGCTGGGATTGCAGCAGTCCGTAGTGGATTTCGTGCTCCATCGGCCAAGAGCCGAAGAACAAGCGCGACTAGATCAGGCACTGGAAAAAAGCCTGAGCATCATCCCCTTGCTATGCGAGGGTCGTTTCGAGCAGGCAATGAAGGAATTGCATACCGAACCAAAACCGGTGCGCCTCCCACCCTCCCCTTAAATTATCCAAAATCCGCAGCTCCCGGATTATTCAGCCTCTGTCTAAGCAATATCAAATTCATCCCTCGTCCAAAATGAAAAAATTGGACCATTGCTGATTTGAATTTTTTCTCGTTATCGGCCAGCCGTTGCTTATCTCACTTCAAACATTTGTCCGAACAACGACTGGTTTTATTTCCCTTATAAAAAGGCGCAACCTACTAACCAAAATCAAGTCAGCAATGTCGTTTATTTGAATTAAAAAAATTATAATTAAAGATTCTTTTTTGATAACTATTGATCTATACTTTGTAGCTGCACGCTCGCGCATCACCGCACGAACGTTTATGTAAGGAAACCACTTATGGGGATTAACATGAGCTCTTACAAGGAACTTCAAAACCAGATTGAAAAACTTCAAAAAGAGGCTGAGCAGGCCCGCAGAACCGAGGTATCAAACGCTATTGCAGACATTCAATCCAAAATGCGGGAATTCGGGATTTCGCCCGGAGATCTGGGTTTTGGCATGCGCAGCAAGCGCTCCCAAAAGGCCGTGCGCAAGCCGGTTGAACCGAAGTACCGAAATGACAATACCGGCGAAACCTGGAGTGGGCGCGGAAAACCTCCGAAGTGGATGGCGGGGCGTGACAAGGCACAGTTTCTGATTCGTGCTTGAGCCGTCGTTGAGCGAAATTTTTTGCATTAGCCAGAATGTGGTGACCTGCCCCCTCAATGACGGCTCTGAGCCGAAAGCTTGTAAAACCCTAAGCTTAATCCGCGTCGCTTGATGTGGGTAGGTCAATACATTCTGCCTTAGGATTTCCGAGAAATTAACAAGCCGCCCAAGGGCGGCTTGTGTTTATGCTGCCGATCAATCACCACGCAAGACGATTTACAGGTGCAGCATTTTTTTGGTGGCCAATAGCAAAATCCGAAAATCCAGCCAGACATTGCCTTGCTCAAGATAGGTCTGCGCATAATCCAGACGACGTGGCAGCACTTTCTCTACGTAGGCTTGCTCCAAATCCTCGCCATTCAGATTGGCAAGTAATTGTGCCTCCTCATTAAAATGTATCGTGGCCAAATCGAACAGCCCCGGTTTTATTGATAAGACCCGCTTTCTGATATCGCCGGGATAGCAGCCGACATACCGAGGCAGTTCGACCCGCGGTCCCACGAGCGAAAAATCACCGCGCAGTACATTGATCAGCAAAGGCCATTGCGCGATCCCTGTGCGCCGGAGAACTGCCCCGAGACGAGTCAATTCTTCGCCCTGACAACCCGCCACCGTCTCCATCGCGTCTGCATCGGCAATCGCCGTGCGAAACTCCCAGACCTTGACCATGCGCCCATGACGTCCGACACGATGCGACTGTCTGAGCAAGGGGGCCGGCGATTCCAGTCGGAGTAGCAACAGCACGATCAAAGAAAGCGGAGCGAGCAGAACAAGTGCCAGCAAACTGAAGCTGATATCAATAAAACGTTTCATTTTTAAGCAGAGTTATCATGCGATGAAAAACAGCGGGATTATTCTGAGGAAGTCGTGATGCGTCCACACCCGCGCCAACCCCGATTCGCTGCCCAATACCATAACATTCCCATACTAACTTGTACTTTTCTCGGGCATTGGCAGCCGGCATCCCGATACAATAACGTTTTCGCGAGGCGATGAACGTCGCTTGCCTTCATCTCTATCGGGGTTGACATTGAAAATAGCCATAGCCGGTTGCGGTTACGTGGGTCTGTCGATGGCGGTGCTACTGGCCCAGCGCCATGAGGTCATCGCCTACGATCTGAGCTCGGCCAGGGCCGATCAGATCAACCGCAAGCACTCCCCGATCAAAGACCCCGATGTTGAGCGCTACCTAGCCACAGCCCACCTGGATCTTCGCGCCACCACCCATGCGCAAGAGGCTTTCGCGAATGCCGAGTTTGTCGTCATCGCCACACCGACAGATTATGACCCGACAACGAATTATTTCGACACCCGCTCCGTTGAGGCCGTGATCGAGCAGGTCAAGAAAATCAATCCAGGAGCGCATGTCGTGATCAAGTCCACCGTCCCTGTGGGCTTTACAGCACGCATGCTCGACAAACACCCGCCATTGAATATCATCTTCTCTCCGGAATTCCTGCGCGAAGGACGTGCGTTGCACGATAATCTGTATCCGTCTCGAATTGTGATCGGCAGCGCCAGTGCGACCGGAAACGTATTCGCCGATCTGCTCAGAGAAGCCGCCCTGAAAAAAGACGTGCCTGTCTTGTTCATGGGACCCACTGAGGCTGAGGCAGTCAAGCTCTTTGCCAATACCTTTCTCGCGATGCGTGTCGCATTCTTTAATGAGCTCGACACCTACGCAGCCAGCCATGGACTGGATACCCGCCCCATCATCGAGGGCGTCAGCCTCGATTCGAGGATAGGCGATTACTACAACAATCCCTCGTTCGGCTACGGTGGCTATTGCCTGCCCAAGGACACCAAGCAGATGCTGGCCAATTATCAGGATGTGCCGCAGAATCTGATTCGCGCCATTGTCGA
The DNA here is from genome assembly GCA_900299005.1 of Oxalobacteraceae bacterium. Classification (GTDB taxonomy): domain Bacteria; phylum Pseudomonadota; class Gammaproteobacteria; order Burkholderiales; family Burkholderiaceae_D; genus Pernthalerella. The sequence continues at coordinate 27,186 of OMID01000062.1, read as the reverse complement.
CTCCAACAGCACGCGCAAGGATTTTGTGGCTGAAAGTATTCTGGCGCGCTGCCCGAAGACCGTCGGCATCTACCGGCTGACGATGAAGGCGGGATCCGATAACTTCCGCTCTTCCAGTATTCAGGGAATCATGAAACGCATCAAGGCCAAGGGCGTCGAAGTGATTGTCTATGAGCCTGCGCTCTCTGAACCCGAGTTTTTCCGCTCGAGGGTCACACATGACCTGCCTTCCTTCAAGCAGCAAGCGGATGTCATTGTGGCCAACCGCGTGACGGAGGAATTGCGCGACGTGCTCGAGAAGGTGTACAGCCGGGATCTGTTCGGCGGTGACTAACCAGGCCGCTCGGGAGCGACTCCGACGAGCGCTATAATCACGTTTTCAAGAACCAATGGGCGCAATACATCAGGCGCCACCACCGCTTCATACGACAGCAGCGAGCCAAGATAGCCGTGGGTCGGGCACTTCAACGATGCCTCCATTGGTCTTGATGTGCTTTTTAAATCAAGGATTCCCATGAGCCTCAAATGCGGCATCGTCGGCCTGCCTAATGTCGGCAAGTCGACTCTGTTTAATGCCCTCACCAAAGCCGGCATACCGGCGGAAAATTACCCCTTCTGCACGATCGAACCCAATGTGGGCATTGTTGAAGTGCCCGATCCACGCCTTGCGCAACTGGCGGAGATTGTCAAACCCGAGCGCATCCTCGCGGCCACCGTCGAATTTGTGGACATTGCCGGCCTTGTCGCCGGCGCGTCCAAGGGGGAAGGCCTTGGCAACCAGTTTCTCGCACACATTCGCGAGACAGACGCCATCGTGAATGTCGTGCGCTGCTTTGAAGATCCGAACGTCGTGCACGTCGCCGGCAAAGTGAGTCCACTGGACGATATCGCCGTGATCCAGACCGAACTGGCGCTGGCCGATCTGGGCACGGTTGAGAAGACCGTCCAGCGCGAGGTCAAAAAAGCCCGCGCCGGTGACAAGGACGCCGCGGCTTTGGTCGCGCTCCTTGAGAACGTACAGGCGCAACTGAATGAGGCCAAACCCGTGCGCGCCATGGGTCTGGACAAAGAACAACTGGCGCTGCTCAAACCGCTGTGTCTGATTACTGCCAAGCCCGCGATGTATGTTGCCAATGTCTCGGATACCGGGTTTACCGGCAATCCGCTGCTTGATCAACTCGCCGAGTACGCGCGATCGCAGCATGTACCGATTGTCGCGATCTGTGCCGCTATCGAGGCTGAAATCGCCGACATGGAAGAGGCAGACAAACAAGACTTCCTGACCGACATGGGCATGGAAGAGCCCGGTCTGAACCGACTCATACGTGCCGCATTCAGTCTGCTCGGACTACAGACCTACTTCACCGCCGGCGTGAAAGAAGTGCGCGCATGGACGATTCATCAGGGTGACACGGCGCCGCAGGCGGCAGGCGTGATCCATACTGATTTCGAGCGCGGTTTCATTCGTGCCCAGACGATCAGCTTTGACGACTACGTCAAGTACAAGGGCGAACAGGGCGCTAAAGAGGCGGGCAAAATGCGCGCCGAAGGGAAAGATTATGTCGTCAAGGATGGCGATGTGCTGAATTTCCTGTTCAACGTCTAAGCTGGAATGATTGTTTTTGGGTATTCGCGGGTGTTTTTGTTGGTCGCTAACACACTGAAAATAATGATTTCTAAGATCGCCGATGTTCGTCACTGTTCATTGACATCTGCCCGGAGGTTCCAAACTCTGGCGCTGGAAATACCGGCTGGACGGCAAAGAAAATCGCTATGCGATGGGCGGCTATCCTGATCTCCCCCTGAAAGACGCAAGGGAGTTGGCAGAGGCTGCCCGCAAACTGGTTAAAAAAGGGATTCACCCGGCCCAACAAAAGAAAATTGATCGGGTTAAGTCTGTTCATGAGCAGGCAAATACCTTCGAGGCCATCGCCAAAGAGTGGCTTGCACTCAAAGACTGGGAAGAGGTCACCAAGAAACGTTGGCTGGACATGCTGAAGCGGGTGGTGTTTCCAACCATTGGAGATTTGCCCGTCAAGGACATTTCGCCGCCAGTCATTCTGAACATTTTCAAGAAGGCCGCCGACAAAATGGCCCGTCCGTGATGGCGGAGGCCAAACGAACGCTATTTGGCATCTTCGAACTGGCAGCTGAAACCTTCCGAGTAGATGCCAACCCGGTTCATCAGTGGCGTGAAGCCTTGCCGAAAAACAAGACACAGCACAAGCGCGCATTGACCTCAACCGAGATTGGGCAATTGCGTCGGGGTGTCGATGGTCACCGCTTCATTCAGGCAGATGCTGAATATCTTGGGGTGGTCAGGCAAGTTCAGCCCGCATGCCACACGGACAACCGGCAGCACCCGCCTCAATGAAATGGGATTTTCACCGGACTGGATCGAGCGTCAGCTTGCCCATACCGAACCGAACTCGGTCAGTCGCACCTACAACCACGCCGACTACCTTAAAGATCGAGCCAAGCTGATGCAGCATTGGGCTGATCTGCTGGATCAATGGCAGAACGGCGCAAGCAACATCGTCTCGATCAAGCCAGCCGAAGCTGCCGCTTAATGTAGGGGTGGCGATTGGTGGATTGGATATGTTGCGATTTCTATGAAATCGCAACATATTTGATTGACCTGTCGTCGCCAGCGACATACACTGGGAACGTGTCGCAAAACTAGAAAAATCAAATCATGACCACTTGGCGCCCAGACCAACCCTACAACGATCTGCCCCTCCTGCCGCCTGCCGCAGAGGTAGAAACGCGCCCGGTACTCAAGCAGTGCATCACCGCACGCGCCGCCTTGGCCGAACTCAAGCAGGCCGCCGAACTGATCCCCAACCAAGGGGTGCTCATCAATGCGCTGCCATTGCTGGAAGCGCAGGCCAGTTCGGAAATAGAGAACATTGTCACCACCACCGACCGGTTATTTCAGTATCAGAGTGCCGACGAGCATGCCGACCCAGCAACCCGCGAAGCACTGCGCCACAGTAGCGCACTGCTGGAAGGATTCCGTGCTCTCAAGCAGGTTCCATTGAACACCCGCACTGCAGAGCAGGTTTGCACACGCATCAAGGGTACTGAAATGCAGGTGCGACGCGTACCCGGTACCGCGCTTGCCAATCAGGCCACCGGCGAAGTGATCTATACCCCACCGGTCGGCGAGGATTTGCTGCGATCAAAACTGGCGAACTGGGAGCACTATCTTCATGAGGCGCGTGATGTCGATCCTTTGATCCGCATGGCGGTCGGGCATTACCAGTTCGAGGCGATTCATCCTTTCACCGATGGCAACGGGCGTACCGGACGCGTCCTGAACAGCTTATTCCTGATTCAGGAGGAATTGCTGACGCTACCGATTCTTTATCTCAGCCGCTACATCATCCGGCACAAAGCTGAGTATTACCGACTGTTGCTCGACGTGACGCACAACCAAGCATGGGAATCATGGATTCTCTATCTGCTACAGGCCGTGGAAGATACCGCACGCTGGACGACGGCCAAGATTGCAGCGATTCGCGAGCTGTCGTCGCTGACTGCTGCCCATGTGAAGCAGGCGGCGCCGAAAATTTATACCCGCGAGTTGGTTGATCTGATTTTCGATCTGCCTTACTGCCGTATCCAGAATCTGGTCGAGAAAAATATCGCCGGCAGGCAGGCTGCCTCGCGTTACCTCAAACAGTTAGTTGAAATTGGGGTGCTGGAAGAAAGGGCTGTTGGAAGAGAAAAATTATTTATTCATCCCAAGCTGCTGAAATTGCTAACACGGGATGACAACACGGTTAGTACCTACGAATGATTTCCACATGAACACCAAAGAACTCATCGACCGCATTTTCAAAGAGCCCGGAGTCAAGTTTGAGCTGACTGAGTTTGAGAACCTCGGCAAGCCAATTCACGCTATGCCTAATGAAAACAAGCTCTCAGGCCTGCATTTGCGGTTTAAGGTCTAAGCGGGTTTGGCTACGAGAGCCGGTGGCCTCTGTGTATCTGTTTCAATGCAATGGCTGTGAAGACCTTGCTTGCGAATACTGGTCATACCATTTCAAAAAATCAGCCGGCGGCATTGGCTCGGCAAGAAAATTCCCCTGCACCTGCTGGCAGCCCTGACGGCGTAAATACCCAAGGGTCTGTTCTGAATCGACGCCTTCACCGACGATTGCCAATCCCAACGCCTTGCCCATGGCGATTATGACCTCTGCGATGGCCTTGCTGGCCTGATCCTGATGTAAGGCGCTGACGAAGGCACGATCAACTTTCAGTTTGTCCAGGGGTAGATGGCAGATCAGATTCAGGCTTGAGTAGCCCATGCCCAGATCGTCTAGTGCTATCTGTATGCCAGACGTATGAAGCTCGGTGAGTGTTTCCATCGCTTCGCCAACGCACTCGGCGAGTGAACTCTCGGTGAGCTCGATCTGGAGGCAAGCGGGATCCACGCCGTGCCCTTGGATAATGTTTAGCAAGCGCCTGGCAAAACCGCGCTGACGGAACTGCAGCGTCGAGATGTTCATCGCGATCCGAATCGGCGGCATGCCTTTCTCGCGCCAGTCAATGAACTGGCGACACACTTCCTCGGCAACCCAATCGCCCAGCTGTACGATCATGCCTGTCGCTTCAGCGACCGGAATGAACGTTGCAGGCTCGATCATGGCGCCATGAGCTGACGGCAGACGCAGCAATGCTTCGACACCAGCAAGACTGTGATCTTTGATATTCATCACTGGCTGGTAATACAGGGCGAAGAGGTGCTCGGCCAGCCCTCGGCGTATCTGTGCCTCCATGGATGCAGAAGCATCTACCCGATGGCGAAGCTCAGCGGTGTATGCCTGATAGCCTCCTCCACCGGATTCCTTTGCCCGGTACATGGCAAGATCAGCACGATGCAGCAGCGTGTCAACATCGGTGCCATGCACAGGATAAAAACTGATGCCTATGGAGGCCGAGACTGATAATTCCAGGCCGCTGATATGAAATGGCTGTGTCAATGCATCAATGACATGCCGCGCCACGGTCGACGCCGTATGTCCCTTACCCAGATAAGGAAGTACGATCACGAATTCATCACCACCCAATCGGCCCACCAAGTCTTCCTGGCGCACACAACTGACGAGACGCTGCGCCACCTCCTTGAGCAAGCGATCCCCAATATCGTGTCCATGCAGGTCATTGACTGGCTTGAAGTGATCCAAATCGATGAACAGGAAAGCACCCCGGCTGTGCTTGCGGCTGGCAGCAGCCAGCAGGTGGTTTGCATATTCAAAAATGAGTGCGCGGTTGGGCAGCCCCGTCAGCGGACAGTGCTGGGCGGCTTCGCGTATCCGCTGTTCTTCGATTTTTTGTTGTGTGACATCGATCATGGTGCCAACCAGACAGCACACATTCCCTTTGTCGTCGATTTCTGCGATGGCCCGTGACATGACCCAGCGATAGTCGCCATCGCGGTGTCGCATCCGATACTCGGTTTGAAAGCTGCCTTCGGGATGTTTTGCATAGCTTATCAGTCCGGATAAAGCACCCTCTCGGTCGGCAGGATGCAGTCGGTCCTCCCATACTCCCAAATGATTGGGCAATTCATTCTCGCCATAGCCCAGCAAGCGCTTCCACTGTGATGAAAAATAAACTGTACCCTCTGCCACGTACCATTCCCATGAGCCAAGGTGGGCAATATCTACCGCCAGTCGCATACATCGCTCAGCGCTTTGACGACCGGATTCCGGCTGTCGCCGCGCCTCAATGTCACGGACCTTCAACAAGTCCGCGAATGAACAACCATGCTCGTTCACGACAACCCCGCCGCCGAAGTGGTCGGTTGTTGCGGAGTGACCGCGCAAATTGCCGCATGTCGGCTCGACGGCGTTCATGCGATCGACACCCAGCAAGCGCTGCCAAGGCCCATTGTCCAAAGAGGTGGCTCGTCCCGCTATCGTGGCAATTTCATCGGTCCTTGAGATCTCCCAGAGCCAGTTCAGCCGTCTTGCCGACGGCATCACGCTCGCCAGCGCCAGCCCGCCTCGGCGCATGGCCGCATCCTCGTGCGTATAGGCCGGATTCCCCGCCATCACCAAGCTGATCAGTCGACCCTTGATCGCTTGATTCATCTCCAGAACCGGAAAATCAACCCACTTCTCTGGCCAGGCCTCTTGAATACCCCAAAAATCTCGGATGTCCAGACACTGCTTGCGCCAGCATGCGAGTGCCTCTTGTCGTTCCACGAGGGATAAGTCACCCAAGCTCAGCGCTATCGCAACCAAGCGCCGATGGAGAATCTCCTCCTGCCACTGCCGGCTGGCTGATTCATGTTCTGCAGGATAGGCGAGCTTGATCCATCGCGAGCTTAACAAGGCAAATAACTCGTGCGCACTGATCACGAGACCATGTGGCAACACAAAATCAATCAGACTGAGCGGATTTATCATCCACGACCCACCCTTCAGTACTGCCATCATCTGCCGCCATTCATCTTTTGATGCCGACAAAAGAAAGCCGGTGTGTCAAACGCGGGCTGCCTACGGACTGACCCATGCCAGCAGCGAAGGTTCCAGGCTAGCGTGTGCGAACTGGCAACAGGTTTTGAGTAAGGGGGGATAAGCGGTTCACGCAGCGCTGGAAGTCTGCAGCTTTTCATATTTCCGCTGCAGTTGCTCTCGGGTTTCCTCACGCGCGGGATCCAGGGGAATACAGGCAACGGGGCAGACTTGCTGACATTGCGGTTCGTTAAAGTGACCGACGCACTCGGTGCATTTGTCAGGGTCGATCTGATAGATCATCGGCCCCATGAAAATGGCACCATTCGGGCATTCAGGCTCGCAGACGTCGCAGTTGATGCAATCATCAGTGATCATCAGCGCCATATCGGGTATCCGGTGAATAACGAATGAAGACGTTGAATCAGGACTGGCTGGCCGCCATTTTTTTCTGCAGCCATTGTTCGACGGAAGGGAATACGAATTTCGATACATCTCCGCCCAACAGCGCAATCTCACGCACGATGGTGCCAGAGATGAACTGATACTGATCAGAGGGTGTGAGGAACAGCGTTTCCACATCGGGCAGCAAGTAGCGGTTCATGCCGGCCATCTGAAATTCATATTCAAAATCCGATACCGCGCGAAGGCCCCGCACGATGACGCGCGCATCATGCCGACGAACGAAATCTTTCAGCAGGCCGGAAAAACCTTCGAGCTCGACATTCGGATAATGTCCGAGCACTTCACGCGCAATAGCGAGGCGTTCCTCAAGCGAGAAAAATGGGCGCTTGGCCTTGCTGTCTGCAACGCCGACAATCAGCCGGTCGAACAGGCCTGAGGCGCGCCGCACCAGGTCTTCATGACCACGCGTCAGAGGATCGAAGGTTCCGGGATACACGGCAGCGACCATCACGTTTCCTGTGTGTTATGTCTGCAGGCAAATTTATTGCCGCTCAGAATAGAGAACGCGAATTATGCCCTAAAAGGATTCGGCGACATCAGAGCTAGCAGCGCAAAATGCACGGCACCCGCTTTGCCCTGCCTGACCGGGCTCCAGCCCGAGAGCCAATCGGCGGTCCCAGCTGCAAACGATTGATCGGACTCAGCATAGACCAGTCCACCCGGTGCCAGCAAGCGTCGGCACGATGGCAGCAGCGAGGGCAGCAACTGCATGCCATAGGGCGGATCGAGAAAGACCAACTCATAGGGGCCAGAGAGGGATGACAGCAACGACGTGGCGTCGGCCCGCCGGATCTCCACTTGCGCGGCGTCGAGCTTGTCTCGCGTGGCCTGCAGTGCCTTGCAGGCGATGGGCAGCGCCTCCACCATGAGCACGCTGGCGGCACCCCGACTGGCCGCCTCGAAACCCAGTGCGCCGCTCCCGGCGAACAAATCCAGACAGCGCTGGCCGCTCCAGTCCCGCTCCAGCAGATGATCGAGCCAATTAAACGCCGTTTCGCGCACGCGGTCAGGCGTGGGCCGCAGACCTTCCGCATCGACCACCGGCAAAAGCGTGCGCTTCCACTGACCACCGATGATGCGTACCTGCCTAGGCGGCGCTCTGCGCGGGTTCATGGTCGGCGCTTCATAGTGCTTGTGCGGCGAGCTTATTTTTCCGGACCAACAATCACTGTCACCAGGTGATCCATCGCGAGCTTGCGTGCGAACGCTGAACGGATGTCGGCGATGCTGACCTTGCTGACCTGTGTCGTCCAGGTAGCCAGATAATCGAGTGGCAACTGGTGATAGCCAATCATCGCCAGGTTGTCGAGAATCTTGCGGTTGTTGTCGATGCGCAGCGGAAAGCCGCCGATCAGATTATCCTTGGCGGCCTTCAGTTCTGCTTCTGTCGGGCCCTCGCGCAAAAACCTTGCAATGGTGTCGCGCACGACCTTGAGCGCCTCGTCCGTCTGGTCCTTGCGCGTCTGCAGTCCTGCCTGATAAGGCCCTGCTTGCGCCATCGGACTGAAATAGCTGTAGGAGCTGTACGCCAATCCACGCTGCTCTCTTACCTCTCTCGAAATGCGCGATACAAATCCGCCACCACCCAGAATGTAATTACCCACGGTCAGGGCAAAAAAATCCGGATCACCGCGGGAAAGCGCCGGCATACCGATCAGAATATGTGCTTGCGATGCCGGATGCGGTATGCGCTGCTCGGTCCCGGTCGGTGGCACGACATCTGGTAACGGACTCAGTGGTTCTCCCTGTGGCAAATCCCGCGTAAGTTCGGTCGCGATGGCTTGCGCCTGCTCTCGGTTGATGTCGCCGATGATCGAGATCACTGCGCGATTGGCCACGTAGTGAAGCCGATGGAATTGTAGTAAATCGTCACGCGTGATCGACTCGATGGTCTCAACTGTCGCCTCAGTACCATACGGATGACTCCCATAGGCCAGCCGCCAGAATGATTTATCTGCGATGTATTCGGGTTTGGTCAGCGATTCTCTGATCGATGCGATGGTGCGCGCCTTGTCGCGCGCCAGCAAGGCGTCAGGCATACTCGGATACGCGAGCAGTCGGGCAAGCAAGCGAATTGACTGTTCTCGCTCCGGAACAGACGATAAGGTGCGTACGCCCATCCCGGATCGATCGACACCTGGGCCTCCATTACGCTGGGCAGCGACATCTGCCAGCGCATCGGAGATATCGGCTTCCGACTGTTCCGGCTCCTGGCTTCCATCCGGCCGACTGACCGCACGAATGCCACGCGCCAGCATGCCGTTCGTCAGCGACGCCGACCCTGCCTTGCCGGCGGGGTCGCGTCGGCTGCCCGCATCGAAATCCACATTCACGTCCAGCATGGGAATGGTGTGGTTTTCAACAAAATAGACGCGCGCGCCATTAGACAATGTCCAGTGCTGGATATTGAGCGCTGCGTGCGTACTGCTGGTAATCATGAGCAGGCCGATCAACCCTAGTTTTTTCAGCATGACATCACTCCACTAAAAGACACTTGTTAATGACTCGATGGGACTGGGACAGACGTACGGCGAGCGATTGGCGACGACGCCAGCGCCCCAATGAGATCGATGGTTCTCAGTGCCGCTGCCCAGCGGCTGAGGGCTTGCGCTCTGCCTGTGCCGATAAGGGAAGCGGTTGCAGCGTGGCGATGGTCAACTGCTCATCTGAAAAATATTTTTGTGCGACCGCCTTCACCTGCTCAGGGGTCACTGCGGATAATTTGTCGATGATGCGATCGATCTGCCGGAAGGAGATGCCAGCCATCTCCATCGAACCGATCTCCATTGCCTGTCCGAATACGGAATCACGCTTGTACACCTGACTGGCGATCAATTGCGACTTGACACGCCGTAGCTCTTCGGGTGATACGCCCTCAGTGGCAATGCGCGTGAGTTCGCCACGCAATGCCTGCTCTAACTGCTCGACTGTCGTGTCTTTGGAGGGCACTCCGGATAGCGTGAACATCACCGGGCCGCGCGCGACGGGCTCGAAGCTCGCATCGACCGAATTAGCCAGGCGATCGGTCCGCACCAACTTGGCTGGCAGACGGGCATTGTCATAGCCGTCGAGCACAGCGGCCAGCACGTCAATTGCGTGCACATCATCATCTTTCTCTACATCGCGAAGATTCGGCATTTTCCATGCCATCACCAGGTAAGGATTTTCTGCAGGTGCCTTCACGACAACCCGCTTCATGCCCAGCTGCATGGGCTCGGCCTGCGGCTTGGTCTTGGGGAGTGTCTTGGGCGGTATTTTGCCGAAGTATTTTTCTGCCAGATCACGAACGCGCTTGGCGTCGACATCACCCGTGACAACCATCGTCGCATTATTCGGCGCATACCAACGCCGGTACCATTCCAGCGCATCCACCGCTGTCATGTTCTGCAAGTCATTCATCCAGCCCACCACCGGGTTGCGATAGGGACTGGCGACAAAAGCCGTTGCATACAAGGCCTCGTACAACAGTGACAGCGGCTGATCTTCCGTGCGCAGCCGGCGCTCTTCCATCACGACCCGGATCTCTTTGGCGAATTCTTCCTTGTCCATGGTGAGGTTCTGCATCCGGTCGGCTTCGAGCGCCATCACCTGCTCCAGTCGGGATTTTTCAACCTGCTGGTAGTAGGCAGTGTAGTCCTTGCCCGTGAATGCATTATCGCGACCCCCAAGCGCGGCGACTTTTGCGCTGAATTCGCCGGGCTTGAGCGTTTTCGTTCCCTTGAACATCATGTGCTCAAGCACATGGGCGACACCCGTAGTGCCATTTTGTTCGTCCAAGGCACCCGCCCGGTACCAGACCATGTGCGCTACTGTGGGTGCCCGGTGATCTTCCTGAACAATAATGCGCATGCCATTGCCCAGCCTGAACTCCTGCGCAGCGGGAGCGGCCATCGTTGAAGCAGGCGCGAACGCCATACTGAACAAGCTGGCAAGCACCAGCCATTCGAAGCGAAAATTCATGGTCTTTGCTCTGCTAGAATAAGAGTTCTCTGGCGTCGGAAACGCTTGCTCTCGACGGCGAGCGCCGATTGTAGCCTTTCCTATTTTTCCGCGCTGTGCATCACTTCAAGGCCTGATGTTTAGTTTTTTCAAGAAAAAGCCGCAGGACACCGCTATCCCAGCAACGCCTTCTGATGCCACACGCGCAGTCGCGCAGGCTGTCCCGGTTGAGACTCCTCAGCCAGGCTCACGGAGAACTTCCTGGCTCAGCAGGCTCAAGAGCGGTCTTTCACGCACTTCGTCCGGTATCGCAACCCTCTTCACGGGAACGCGCATCGATGACGAACTTTTTGAAGAACTGGAGTCTGCTTTACTCATGGCCGATGCTGGCGTGGCTGCCACGAACGAGTTACTGGACGGGCTAAAGAAGAGAGTTCGCGCCGACAAACTGACCGAGGCCCCGCAAGTGAAGCTCGCACTGCGCGAGCTGATGATCTCTCTGCTTGGGCCACTCGAAAAACCGCTGATGCTCGGTCGTGAGCACCCGCTAGTGATGATGATTGCAGGCGTCAATGGTGCTGGCAAAACCACCACGATTGGCAAGCTGGCCAAGCATATGCAGGCTCATCAGCAAAAGGTGTTGTTGGCTGCGGGTGATACTTTTCGCGCAGCGGCGCGTGAACAACTCAGCGTCTGGGGCGAGCGAAATGATGTTGCCGTCATCGCACAGGAATCGGGCGACCCTGCGGCAGTGGCTTTTGATGCGGTTCAGGCAGGCAAGGCGCGCGGCATAGATGTCGTACTGGTTGATACGGCGGGACGCTTGCCGACACAACTGCACCTGATGGATGAACTGAAAAAAATCCGGCGCGTGATCGGCAAAGGCATGGAGTCCGCACCTCACGAGGTGCTGCTGGTCATTGACGGCAACACCGGTCAGAATGCACTCGCTCAGGTCAAGGCATTCAACGATGCCCTCTCACTGACCGGCCTGATCATCACCAAGCTCGACGGCACGGCGAAAGGCGGCGTGCTCGCCGCTATCGCACGCCAATGCCCGGTGCCAGTCTATTTCATCGGCATTGGCGAAGGTATCGATGACCTGCAGCCTTTTGTCGCCAGCGAATTTGTCGATGCACTGCTGGGCTGACAGCGCCTCTCGAAAGACGCCTCAATGGCCATCATCTCTTTTTCTCACGTTACCAAAACCTATCCTGGGGGTGTTTCCGCGCTGTCCGAATTCTCACTGGATATCCGCGAGGGTGAACTGATCTTCCTTGCGGGACCCTCCGGTGCAGGAAAATCGACATTACTTAAACTGATGGCAGGCATCGAACGCCCCACCAGCGGCACCCTGCAAGTGAGTGGACAGGATATGCGCAAAGTAAACCGTACCACCCTGCCTTTTCTGCGTCGCAAACTTGGTTTGATCCTCCAACAGCACCGCTTACTGAACGACCGCAGTGTGCTGGCGAATGTAATGATGCCGCTAGTCGTCAGTGGCGCCGATCCTCGCGAAGCAAGCCAGCGCGCACAAGTTGCGCTTGAGCGGGTGGGACTGGCCGACAAGGCCAGCGCGCGACCAGTGATGCTCTCAGGCGGCGAACAGCAGCGTGTCTCGATTGCGCGCGCTATCGTGCACCGCCCGCGCATCATCCTGGCCGACGAACCAACGGCCCATCTCGACCGTGACAGCGGCACACTGGTGACCGACATGCTCGAAGCCTTTAACGCCGCTGGCGTCACCTGCGTGATCTCGACCCATGATGAGCGCTTGCTGCAGGGCGCAGACCGCGTGGTGCAACTCTCTCACGGCCGCGTGATCGCCCGACAGGCCGCGCGTGAGGTGGGCGCATGAACTGGCTAAGAGCCCATGGCTTCGCTTTGCGTGCATCGCTTGCCCGGCTGCGCTCTGCACCCGCGAGCTTCGGGTTTAATGTGCTGGTGATCGCGCTGGCGCTGATCCTACCCCTGGCCGGCCTGACCTTGCTAGACAATCTGCGTCCGGTGTCACGCGCGCTGTCGGTGGACCCGGAAATCAGCCTCTTCCTGTCCACGCAAGCCACGCGTGAGCGGGCACAGGCGCTAGGCGCTGAATTGCAGGCCGCAGCGAAATCGGGCGGGCTGGCAGTGAAAGTGGAATTCATCCCGCGCGAGAAGGCACTGGCGGTGCTAAGGCAGCGCGCCGGTCTGAATGATGTGCTTACTGCGCTTGGCAGCAACCCCTTGCCAGATGCCTACGTCGTGCGGCCAGCCGTCAGCGGCGATCCCTCTGTCAGCACCGCGATCGGGCAACTTGCCCAGCGCTACCGCCAGCTCGAGGGCGTCGAGACGGTGCAGCTCGATGCCGACTGGGTCAGACGCCTGGCCGCGCTCTTGCAGCTGGCCGAGATCGCACTCTGGCTGCTGGCCAGCGCGCTGGCCGGTGTGGTGCTGGCCGTGGTGTTCAACACGATCCGACTGCAAATCATCACTCAGGCGGAAGAAATTGCGGTCTCGCGCTTGCTGGGCGCAACGGATGGTTTCGTCTCTCGGCCGTTCTATTACATGGGGGGGCTACTGGGCCTCTTCGCAGGCGCGTTGGCGATGGCCGGGGTACTGGGGGCGCTGGCTCTGCTGAATGCTCCCGTGGGCGAACTGGCACGCCTGTATGGCTCCAGCTTCCGGTTCTCGCCACTGGATGTGCCCTCCACCGTGCTGCTGCTGACGGCCAGCACCGGGCTGGGCGTCTTTGGTGCGGTGCTGTCGGTGGGGCAGGCATTGCGACGCGCCACCTGAGCACGCGCCGGGCGGCCTGCCATCCGGGGCTTGCCAGCGGGCTCCTAGGGGCTCTGTGTCGATCAGAGGGGAGCGGCGCTGGCTCATCGAACGGAATGCTCAACCTGATATCAAACAGTTATTCAATGCGCTGGGATCCTTCGCCAATTCCTGAGTTTGCGTCAGCCGTGGGCTATTAGCACTCGTCTGCAGAGAGTGCTAATATTTCGTTTGTACGGGCAGCGCTTGCTTGGTTCGCCACGCCCGCAACTTCCAACCCAGGAGAACCTATGACGGCTATTTCCGCAGCTCCCGCCCTCGTGCCGGCCGGATCGCAGTCGCTGGCGCTCGGTTTCCCGGCCAGTCTTGGCAATATTGACGCCTACATTTCCGCAGTCAATCGTCTGCCAATGCTGTCGCAGGAAGAAGAGTCCTCGCTGGCTCGCAAGCTTCGTAACGAGAACGATCTCGCCGCAGCGCAGTCGCTCGTGATGTCGCATCTGCGTCTGGTGGTGTCGATTGCGCGCGGCTACCTCGGCTATGGTCTGCCGCATGCCGACCTCATCCAGGAGGGCAATATCGGCCTAATGAAGGCCGTCAAGCGCTTTGACCCGGACCAGGGTGTTCGTCTCGTCTCTTACGCCATCCACTGGATCAAGGCCGAGATTCACGAGTACATTCTGCGCAACTGGCGCATGGTGAAACTGGCCACGACCAAGGCGCAGCGCAAGCTGTTTTTCAACTTGCGCAGTCACAAGCGCGGGCTTGATGCAATGACGCCGGATCAGGTCGATTCCCTGGCGCAGACGCTGAACGTCAAGCGTGAAGAAGTAATCGAGATGGAAACCCGCATGGCGGGGCGCGACATCGCACTGGAGGCCCCGGCAGACGATGACGACGATCACTACGCGCCGATCTCGTATTTGTCCTCCGACGCCTCGGAGCCGATAAAGATGCTGGAAGCACGCGAGTACGATCGACTACAGTCGGAGGGTCTGGAGGCCGCGCTGTCCACGCTAGACAATCGCTCGCGGCGCATCGTCGAGGCGCGCTGGCTGGCCAATGATGATGGCTCTGGCGCCACGCTGCATGAGCTGGCCGCCGAATTCGGTGTATCGGCCGAGCGCATCCGTCAAATTGAAGTCGCCGCCATGAAGAAAATGAAAGCGGCACTGTCTGTGTATGCGTAAGCATCCCCGGTAACGCTGGTGCTGACCAACCAGCGGCCGCACCGCAAAAACACAAGGGCCCTTCAGGGTCCTTGTGTTTTGCTGCCGCAAGCGATCATGTTGTCCTCACGCGCCAGCCAACAAGTGCTTTAGGTCATTTAACAGCAGGTCACCGGGCTGTCCATGACGAACGAAAAGCCGGATATGGCCCTGCGCATCAAAAACATAGCTGCCGGCGGTATGGTCGATGGTATAGCTGCGGCCATCCTTGCCCGGTACTTTTTGCGCAAACACCTTGAAATCTTTGGCAACCTTATCGATGCTCGCCTGATCGGCCGTGAGTCCGAGGAATGCGGGGTGGAAGGCCGGCACGAAACTGGCCAGCAGTTCAGGCGTGTCGCGCTCGGGATCGAGCGTGATGAACAGGACCTGAAATCGTTCTGCATCCGGCCCCAGCGCCTGCATGATCCCCGCCATTTCGGAGAGCGTGCTGGGGCAGACATCCGGGCAATGGGTGAAACCGAAAAACACCAGGACCACCTTGCCGCGGAAGTCCTCAAGAGAACGGTGCGCTCCGTTGTGATCTGTCAGCGAAAACCCTTTCGCATAATCGAGACCCGTGACATCGGTGTTGTGGAATGATGCCCTGGGTTTCTGGGGCTGGTCGCAACCCGTCAGCACCAGCACACAGGCCAGCAGGATCAACAATGGGCGCATGAAGGTCAGTAAGGCAGGTAATGATCGATCAGCAGTGCCGCGAACAATAGCGAGAGGTAAATGATCGAGTAGGCAAAGGCTTTGCGGGCAACCAGATCATCGTAGTGTTTCCAGATGCGCCAGGCGTACCAGAGGAAGATGACGCCCAATACAGCGGCGCTGGCCAGATAGAGCAGACCGCTCATGCGCACCGCGAAGGGCAGCATGGAGGTGGCCACCAGCGCGATGGTGTAGAGCCAGATATGAAAGCGGGTAAATTCCATGCCATGCGTAATCGGGAGCATGGGTAGGCCGGACTTCGCATAATCATCGCGCCGATAGAGTGCGAGTGCCCAGAAATGCGGCGGTGTCCATACAAAAATGATCAGCACCAGTATCCATGCCTGCATCGGCACATCATTGGCAATCGCCGCCCAGCCTAGCGCCGGCGGCATGGCGCCCGAGAGTCCACCGATGACGATGTTCTGCGGGGTCGCGGGCTTGAGGATGATGGTATAGATGACCGCATAGCCGACAAAGGTAGCGAACGTGAGCCACATGGTCAGTGGGTTGACCAAGGCATAAAGCACCCACATGCCTGCGCCACCGATAAGGCCAGAGAACAGTAAGGTCTGCGGTACGGTAATTTCACCCTGCGCCAGAGGACGACGCGCAGTGCGCGCCATTCGAGAATCGATTTCTCGCTCGACCAGACAATTGACGGCAAAAGCCGCGCCGGCCAGCAACCAGATACCCACGGTCGCTGCGATGAGCAAACGCCAGTCCGGCAAACCGGGTACGGCGAGAAACATGCCAATGACCGCGCAGAAAACTGCCAGTTGCGTGACACGCGGCTTGGTCAGTGCCCAGTACTGGGCAATGCGATTGGGCTGGGCGGTCAGAGCGGTCATGGAGATGGCGATTCAGGCGGGCGACAAACCGGGACGGGCATCAACGGCAGGGCTCGCAGCGGGTATGGCAAGCCGGAAGTTTAGCATGGCGAGCAGTAGCAAAAGCAGAGCCGCGCCAGCGTTATGCAGCACCGCGAGGGTCAGAGGCCAGTCGAGCGAGACTGTGGCAACACCCACGCACACCTGCAGCACCATGACCCATGCCAGGGCTCGCGCCGAGGACTCCAGACCGGGGATACGCAGCGCCTTGTGACTGATCCAGGCGACGATGCCCACCGCCACCAGTGCAAACATGCGATGCGCCCAATGAATCGCCACCAGTGCCTCGAACGGGAGGTAATCGCCGCCAGCAGTCATCCCCAGATGACGCCACAGCGTAAAACCATGCTCGATATCCATGGCAGGCAACAGTGCCCCCTGGCACAACGGAAATCCGCCGCAAGCCAATGCCGCGTAATTGGTGCTCACCCAGCCGCCGAGGGCAATCTGAATCAACAGTAGGCCCAAGGCGATCAATCCAGACAAGCGCAAAGTCGCAGCTTCGGGCGCAATTACCGGCTGAGGGCTTTGGCGCATCGCATGCCAGGTCAGCAGGCCTAGGAGGGACATGCCAAGCAGCAGATGGAGGGTCACGATCATGGGTTGGAGCTTCAGGGTGACTGTCAATGCGCCAAAGGCCCCCTGGACGCAAACGAAGAACAGCAGGGCTACTGGCAAACGCGGCGCGTAGCGTGGTTCACCAGTCTGCTTCCAGCGCCTCCAGCCAATAATCAGTGAGGCAATGATCAGTACGCCCACGCCCATCGCGAGATAGCGATGGATCATTTCAATCCAAGCCTTCATCACCGTGACTGGCCCGCTTGGCATCAGTGTTTCGGCCGCACGTATCTCTTCATGCGCAAGAAAGGGATTGGCCTCGCCGTAACAGCCAGGCCAGTCTGGACACCCCAGTCCGGAATCAGTAAGCCGCGTGAAGGCACCAAAGACGATCAGGTCGAACGTGAAGAACACCATCACCCACGCCAGCTTGCGATAGCGGTCGGTACCACGCGAGAGATAAACGAGGGTCGCGGGTATCAGCGCCACCAGTATTCCCTTAAGAGCAAGTACAAACAGCATGATCAGCCGATGCCCGACGCCTTCAATAGGCGAGTGATGTCTTTCTTGATTTTGTTGGCGTCAGGGTCTTTCGGAAAGCGCATCATGAGATTACCGAGCGGGTCGATCATGTAGAGATGATCACTGGCGGTCGTTGCCTCGGCGACCGGTAACCAGGCGGCCAGTTTTTGACTATCGACACGCAATAAGTGCGTACCATCGTATTGCTTCATCAAACCGATATCGAGTGGCACATCATCCGTCACCAGCCAGACGCGCTCTATGCGATCCATTTCCTTGCCCTGGGTCAGTCGCAATTGACGCATGTAGTAAAGCTTCTGCTGACAGCGCTGCTCACATGCAGCACTATCGACCTGTAGCAGTATCCATTTGCCATGGAACTGTGCCAGCGAAGCTGGCTTGCCATCGATGCTGGTGCTTCCCAAGTCAGGAATCGGATACGCGCGCGGGTCGATCAGATCTCCATAATTGTTGCGCGTCTGCGGCTTGATCACGTAGTACGTGAGGTAGGACAGAATCACCGGTGCCGCGCACGCAGCGATCACCAGAAACAGGGTTCCGTAGGTTTTTTTCTTGACCTCGGTAGGCGAAAGGCTATCAGTGGCTTGCACGTCGGAATCCGGTGAATATAAAGAAAATCAAGGCCGCGGCGGACAGTGCGTACCACTGGACGGCATAGCCCCGATGGGTATCGATGCCCGTCGATGGCAGCGGCCAGTCTCGTATCAGGCCATCGCCGGTATCACTTGTCTGCTCGATTATAAAAGTAGGCAGGGGTAGCTTGCTGGCGCGGGCGACATCGGCGACCTCGATGTTCTGCACGATGGCCCCCGGCGCAAGAGCGACAGGCTCACCGAGCTGCATCAACCTGCCAGCGGAAAGACGTACCCTGCCTTCCAGATGTACCGGTGACGTGGGAACCGGGATGACGGGGAGCCGCGTCGGATCGCGCACATCCCGTGGAAACCAGCCACGCTGCACCAGCACCGCCCGATCGCTGCCGGCGAGCTTCAGCGGCATCAGCAAGTAAAAACCGCTTCTGCCATGCAAAGGCCGATTGTCGAGGTAGACGGCCCAATCACGCTGAAACTCTCCGTAGGCAACGATGCGACGGAATTCCTCCGGAATTTCATCGGGTGCCATGGTGTCGGCATTGAGAGCGTCGAAGTTTGCCCGATCCATCATCTCTTGCTGCAGGCCCCGTTTTTCCTCAGCTCGTCTTAGCTGCCAATTGCCCAATGAAATACCGATCGCGCAGACGAGCGCGGTCGCTATCAGAGGGATTACGCGTAAACGAAAGTGCAGTCGCATTAAAATAGCGCCTTTACCATGCTTGCCATGCATCGGGGCAGTCTTGTTTGTCAAAGCCGTGTGCAGCCCATCATGAAAATTGTCGTCGCCATTGCCTTCATCCTGATCGTCGCCAGCCTCACGTCCGCACTCGTTTTTCTGATGCGTGACAAAGGCCGCAGCAACCGCACGGTACAGGCACTGGGTTTGCGGGTCGGGTTCTCGATACTCCTGTTTGTGCTGCTGCTGCTCGCCAATCGCCTTGGCTGGATACAGCCTACCGGCATCATGTACTGACTGCAGCTTCACGGTCGGCACCATTAAAAAAGCCGCACACCAGTGCGGCTTTTTTGTTTGTCCCAGGCCGGCTTACATCCAATACACAATGACGTAGAGCCCCAGCCAGACCACATCAACGAAGTGCCAGTACCACGCGGCACCCTCGAACGCGAAATGATGATCAGGCGTGAAGTGGCCTTTCATGACTCGGTAAAGCACGACAGACAGCATGATCGCGCCCATGGTGACGTGAAAGCCATGGAAGCCCGTCAACATGAAGAAAGTCGACCCATAAATACCGGAACTCAGCTTCAGGTTCAGCTCGTGATACGCATGCGTGTATTCGTAGGCCTGGCAACCGAGGAAGATTGCTCCAAGAACCACGGTAATGAACAGCCACAGCGCAGTCTTGCTGCGGTCACCTGCCCGCAGCGCGTGGTGCGAGATCGTCAGCGTCACACCAGAGCTGAGCAGCAGCGCCGTGTTGATGGTCGGGATCCAGAACGGCCCCATGGTCTCGAACTTCTCGATCGTGCCTGCCGGACCCACGTTACCCCAGTTGGCCGAAAAGTCGGGCCAAAGGATCTTGTGGTCAAGATCAGCCAGCCAAGGCATGGTGATCGCACGTGCATAGAACAATGCACCAAAAAAAGCGCCAAAGAACATGACCTCGGAGAAGATGAACCAGCTCATGCTCCAGCGATACGAGGTGTCGATGCGCGCGTTATAAAGACCACCCTCGGACTCGGCAATCGCGTCACCAAACCAATGGTACAAAATCACCAATGCGGAGATAATCCCGAGAATGTTGACCGGCTTGCCCCAGCTTACGCCATTGACCCAAGCCGACGCGCCAGCCATGGTGACCAGCAGGGCAGTGCCCATCAGCACCGGCCATTTCGAAGGACCGGGTACAAAGTAATACGGCGCTTGGCCATGTTGAGTGCTCATCTACTTCCCCTGATTACAGTGTTCAAAATTGTTTTGCTGGTGATGACGATCCGACTTTGGATTATCGTTTATTTCGCCACCACCATCTTTACTACCATTAGCAACCCCAGCACGAACAAGGCTGCTGCAATGATGCCCGCGATGATCACGTGCACCGGATTCAACGTCTCCGTATCTTTCACATAACCGCTTCCCTTGCGCACACCGAAGAAAGACCACAGTACCGCCTTGACGGTCGCGCCGGAGGACATCTTTCTCTGAGCCGCATCCTTCAGGTCATCCACTAACGCATCCCTATCAACTCGACTTGCCCTTCAGGCCCACCTCGAAGAAAGTGTAGGACAGGGTAATCGTCGTTACATTCTTCGGTAACGCCGGGTCGATGTAGAAACTCACCGGCATCTGCCGCGCCTCTTTTGGCGCCAGCGTTTGCTGCTTGAAGCAGAAGCACTCCATTTTGCGGAAGTACTGTGCTGCCTCGGCGGGCGCATAGCTCGGTATTGCCTGAGCATCCATCGCCCGGTCCTGCGTATTGACTACCTCATAGACCACTTGCGCCATCTCGCCCGGATGCACTTGCAGGCTGGCCACGGCGGGCCTGAATCTCCAGGGCCCCGAGGCGTTCGCATCGAACTCCACCGTGATCGTACGGCTGCTGTCGACCTGCGTGTTCACAGGTTTCACGTCCACCGTTTCCTGCACTGCAAGCACGTTGATTCCCGTGATCTCGCAAATTTTCTTGTACAGCGGCACCAGCGAATAACCGAAGCCGAACATCAGGACCGCCACGACGGCCAGCTTGCCCAGCATCCGCAGGTTGCGTTTGTGCTTGCGCTGAGCACCTGCCTGCTGCGTATCCATCAGCTTATCGAAGCAACGTGTGCTTGATAATCACACCAATGAAAAACGCCACTGCAACCGACAATAAAATCAACGCAGTGCGCAGGTTGTCGGGTTTTTTTTGATCAGACATCTCGACCTTTGCTTCACTTGCCATCGAGGCAGGCTGGCGCTTGCCAGCCCTGCTACTTGCTCGCGAACCGCTTACTTGACGGTTGGCGGTGTCTCGAAGGTATGGAACGGTGCAGGACTAGGTACGGTCCACTCAAGGCCTTCAGCGCCTTCCCACGGTTTGGTCGCTGCCTTCTCGCCACCACGGAGTGCCGGCAGAACAACAAAGAATAGGAAATACACCTGCGACAATCCGAAACCGAAGGCACCGATTGATGCAATCATGTTGAAGTCGGTGAACTGGGCTGCGTAGTCAGCATAGCGACGTGGCATCCCGGCAAGTCCGAGGAAGTGCATCGGGAAGAACGTGATGTTGAATGTGATCAGCGACGCCCAGAAATGGATCTTGCCCCGCGTTTCGTTGTACATGAAACCTGTCCACTTCGGCGCCCAGTAATAAAAGCCAGCGAACAGGGCGAATAGCGACCCCGCCACCAGCACGTAATGGAAATGCGCCACGACGTAATACGTGTCCTGCAGCTGGATATCGACCGGGGTGATCGCACAGATCAGGCCGGTGAAACCGCCCATCGTGAACACGAAGATGAAGCCGATGGCCCATAGCATCGGGGATTCGAAAGTCATCGATCCTTTCCACATGGTGGCGATCCAGTTGAACACTTTCACGCCAGTCGGCACAGCGATCAGCATAGTCGCGTACATGAAGAACAGCTGGCTGGTCACCGGCATGCCGGTAGCGAACATGTGGTGCGCCCAGACGATGAAAGAGAGGATCGCAATGGATGCGGTTGCGTACACCATGGAGGCGTAGCCGAACAGCGGCTTGCGCGAGAAGGCCGGAACGATCTGCGACACGATGCCGAACGCCGGCAGAATCATGATGTACACCTCGGGGTGACCAAAGAACCAGAAGATATGCTGGTACATCACCGGATCACCGCCACCTGCAGCATTGAAGAAGGAGGTGCCAAAGTGACGGTCGGTCAACGTCATGGTGATCGCGCCAGCGAGAACCGGCATCACGGCAATTAGCAGGTACGCAGTGATCAGCCAGGTCCAGGCAAACATCGGCATCTTCATCAGGGTCATGCCGGGAGCACGCATGTTCAAGATGGTGGTGATGATGTTGATCGAGCCCATGATCGACGAGGCACCCATGATGTGCATTGCGAAAATACCCATATCCATGCCGATGCCCATTTGCGTGCTCAGCGGCGCATACAGCGTCCAGCCCGCAGCGGTCGCGCCACCGGGCATCAGGAAGGACGAGACGAGCAGGATTGCCGCCGGGGGAAGCAACCAGAACGAGAAGTTGTTCATTCGCGCAAACGCCATGTCGGCCGCGCCGATCTGCAGCGGAATCATCCAGTTCGCAAAACCGACGAAAGCCGGCATGATCGCGCCGAACACCATGATCAACCCATGCATGGTCGTCAGCTGGTTGAAAAACTCCGGCTGGAACAATTGGAGGCCGGGCTTGAACAGCTCGGCTCGAATGCCCAAAGCGAGGATACCGCCGGTCAGCAGCATGGCAAACGAGAACCAAAGGTACAAGGTGCCGATGTCCTTGTGATTGGTCGCGTACAGCCAGCGACGCCAGCCGTGCGGATGATGATCGTCATGCGCGTGGTCGTCAGCGTGACCGTGTGCGTGATCAAGGGTTGTGCTCATGTATTTCTCCTGATGTCTCTATTACTTGCGCGCAGCCAGGACTTCGGCGGGTTGAACGATATTGTCGGATGCCTTGTTCGACCAGGTGTTGCGGGTGTAGGTGATAACCGCAGCAATTTCGGTATCGGATAGCGTGGCTTTCCATGCCGGCATGCCATTCTTGCCGTTGAGCAGAATACCGATCTGACCTTCCTGCGGACCATTTACCATCTGCGAACCATCCAGCGCCGGGAATGCGCCTGGAACGCCTTTGCCGTTGGCTTGGTGGCAGGCTACGCAATTGGCTGAGTACACCTTTTCTCCGCGTGCGGCCAGTTCCGTAACGGTCCATGTCTTGTTCGGGTCGTCCGCATTGGCAGCCATGGACTTCTTCTGATCAGCCACCCACTTTGCGTAATCCTGCTCGCTGACCACATTGACGACGATAGGCATGAAGGCATGCTCCTTGCCGCAAAGCTCGTAGCAATTCCCGCGATAAGTGCCAACTTTTTCGGCCTTGAACCAGGTGTCGCGCACGAAGCCTGGGATGGCATCTTGCTTCACGCTGAACGCCGGCACTCCCCAGGCGTGGATGACGTCATTCGCGGTGGTCACAATACGGATTTTCTTGTTCACCGGGACGACCAGAGGGTTGTCCACTTCGAGCAAATAATTGTCGTTCTTGGGGGCGGCACCGTGAATCTGGTCTCGGGGGGTCGACAGCGCCGAGAGGAAAGCGATACCCTCACCCTCACCCTTCAGGTAGTCGTAGCCCCATTTCCATTGCATGCCGGTGGCCTTGATCGTGATGTCCGCATTCGAGGTGTCTTTCATCGCCACGACCGTCTTGGTGGCGGGCAGCGCCATCAGCACGACGATCAGGAAGGGAACCACGGTCCAGGCGATCTCGACCGCCGTGCTCTCATGAAAGCTGGCTGCCTTGTGGCCCAGCGACTTGCGGTGCTTGAGAATGGAATAGAACATCACGCCGAAGACGGCGATGAAAATGGCTACACAAATGGCGATCATCCAGATGTGAAGCTCGTACACATCTGCCGCGATTGCGGTTACCGGTTGCTGGAAGTTCAGCTGGCGAACAGCCGGACCGCCGACCATGTCATTGACCGCCAATGACGGGCCAGACAACAGCGTCCCGGCGGCAGCCATCAGCGAAAAAAGTAGGCGCTTCGCGTGTTTCATATAGTCCTTAAAAGCCTGATTGAAATGCAGTTCTCGTTTGTCTTGGTTTCTGTATTTGTTCTGGGCGCCCGCCTATACCTGTATCCGGTATCCCGCCAGCTCGCGATCCAGCTCATGCGCAAATTCCTGGCGCCTGCGCTCGGTCAGGTACCTGCCAATCTCGATGCGCTCGTCGTTGGCCTCAAGTCGGATCAGGCGTTGACGAGGCTCAGGGCTCTCGACCCGGACTCGGCGAGGATCAAAGCGATAGGCGCGGCTGCGTTCCGCCTGCACCAATTCCACCCGCAATTCCGCCTCGCTGAGCGAGATGCACTCCCGGTCGGTTGCGTGCCGCCCGAAATAAATGAAGGCTGCCGCCACCGCACACATCTCCAGCACCGCAAACACCATCACGAGCCAGACACCGTGCACCAGGAAGTAGGTCGCGACAAAAAGCGATGCCACACACAGCGCCGCGTAGGCTTGCGCGAGCTGCTTAGGGGATATTGAGCAATTTTTTTTCAAAATCCACTCGCGCGTCGCCATCTCACTACACCCTCACCTGAATTTGGCTTGCAAATGAGCTGAACAAAGCCTCGGGAGTATAAGGCAAAAGAAGCACGCGAGCAAAGCGCCAGACGACGGACGCAGTAGCTGAACTAATCAGTCTGTTTTCGCACGCGAAGTTCAGCGCACCAGCGCTGATTAATGTCAGCGCCGATAAAACTGAATGATGGATTCGCCAGCTCGAGCTTTTACTGGCAAGGGGCGAAATGCGTGCCCGTAAACTACCTCAATTGAGAGAGAAATACGTCCATCTGCGTTCTTTTTCTGTTCAAGTGCCCGCAGAAGCGCTTCTTTCACTCCCCGACCTGTCAACCCGGATTGACGCTTGGCGAGGGGATTTCCTCCAAAAGATCTGACATCCGACAGCAGATCCAATGCCGATGAATACGTGATATTCAGTTTTTCCATATCCATGACGGGATCCGCAAATCCTGCGTCGATCATCATATCGCCATAATCGTGCAAATCCACAAAGTTCAGGACGGGCACATCCAGGCCGATATTCGCGTAGGCGGTCCTGAGTTCAGTAAAGGTGTCGGGACCAAAAGCGCTGAACATAAGTAAACCCTCCGTGCGCAAAACTCGCGCCCACTCGTGAATCACCTCATCCGGCCGAGGGTGCCAATGCAGCGCGAGATTCGACCACAGGAGATCCACACTGCTGGCAGCAAGCGGCAAGCGGGCGAAATCTGCACAGACGAGAAGCGGTGAACCCGTCGTTCCTGTCATCGAACGTAAACGTCGGAGCAACTTGTTCATACCCGAGCCTGCTTGTCTGCTGCGATGCCTCGCTATTTCCAGCATGGCTGGGGATGCATCGATGCCAAGCCATGTGGACTGCGGGAAAGTCTGGCTCAGCGCTTTCAGGTCGTCACCCTCACCACAGCCGGCATCAAGCACCCGGGAAGGATGAACCTTGATCAGCGAGAGCCGCTCGAACATGCGGTCCGCTATCTCTCGTCGCAGAAACTGCGATCGCGCGACACGGTCAGGCTCGGAAAACAGGCGCCTTACCTGAGGCAGCGAGATCGGCGCACTGACTCGACCACCACGATCTTTGTCGGGCGCAAGAGACATGAACAAAAGGATAGCAATGAAATAATGCGGCGCAGTGTAACGCAGTCGGGCAGGGCGGTGGGCTCACCTTGCCGGCGATTTCCGATTTTTCACCCACGCCACCCACCCTCACGGCAACGACTTCAATCTCGACAACCACGGCGGCTCTTGCGCCCCCAGCGACTCTTGCGACACCCCCAGACAATCAGCGCAGCATCCCCCTCAGCGCAAGCACCAGGCCCGAGGCCAGCAAGGCCATTCACCAGGCTGGCCTCGGGCCTCTTGGGCGGCCTATCTCATTTCCTGCTGCCGTCCCATTGCCTGCTGTGCGGCGTGGCCAGCACAGGCGCGCTGTGCATCTCCTGCGAACATTCGCTATCGGCCCACACCTCCCCACGCTGCGTTGTATGCGGCCTGACAATGACAAGCCATCTCGCAGGGGTGGAACGCGTCTGCGGCCAGTGCCTCAGCGATCCGCCGGCGTTTGATGAGAGCGTGATACTGACGGATTACGCTGCACCGACTGACGCTCTGGTTCAAGACTTGAAGTTTCGGGCACAGCTGCCATTGGCAAAGGCCTTGGGACCACCGATGGCCGAGGCAGCAAGACACAGGCTGCAGCGATCAGACAAACCAGCTGACTTTGTGCTGCCGGTACCTTTGTCGCGGGAGCGGCTTGAACAACGCGGCTTCAATCAGGCACTGGAACTGGCGCGACCAATTGCGCTTACATTGACGCTGCCGCTGCTGGCCGATATCTGTGTGCGAACTCGGCATACCAGCGCCCAGGCCGAATTACCGCTGACGCAAAGGCGAGTTAACATGCGCGGCGCGTTCGCGGTGCGTGACCGCAAAGTCATGGAAGGCAAACACGTCCTGCTCATCGATGATGTGATGACCACCGGCCACACATTGCGCGAGCTGGCAGCGTGCCTCAAGCGGCATGGCGCAACGCGCGTCAGTAATCTTGTGCTGGCCCGAACACCAGCGCGCTAGGCAGCGTATCGCAGCGAATTATTGCTTACTGGAGCAGTCATGTTTCATGTCGTCCTAGTGGAACCGGAAATTCCACCGAACACCGGCAATGTCATCCGATTGTGTGCGAATACGGGGGCTCAGCTACATCTCGTTGAACCACTTGGTTTCCCACTGGACGATGCGCGCATGAGACGAGCAGGACTCGACTACCATGAGTATGCGGATATGAGGGTGCACAAGAACTGGCAAAACTTCATGGACGAGGTAAATCCCTTGCCCGAGCGGATGTTCGCCTTTACCACGCAGGGCTCGTCGCTACTCTCCGGCACGAGCTTTCTTCCCGGCGATATCTTCGTATTTGGTTCGGAAACCCGGGGTCTTGCACCGGGACTTCGGGAGTCTTTCGCAATACCTCAGCGCATCCGATTGCCTATGCGACCGGGCAACCGCAGCTTGAATCTGTCGAATGCCGTTGCCGTCGTGGTGTTCGAGGCATGGCGCCAACAAGGCTTTGTCGGTGGCAGCTGAGGAAGCGCCGATTGATTGACAACGGCCTGCAGTCGTCCTCGGAAAATGGCAAAAAATCTTTTCTTCCTTTGGGCTACCGCGTCGCACCGTGTTCGTCTTTCGATATCACACGGGATTGATGCAGCATCTCTCTGACTCGCACAACACGAAATCTGCAGCGGCACAGCCTTAGGCTCTATCAAAATGAGCGCCGCGAAGCAGCGCGGTTGCTGG
>OMID01000061.1 GCA_900299005.1 Oxalobacteraceae bacterium | reverse complement strand
TAGAAAACGAGATAAGCTCGAGCCAGAGTTGATCAAATTCCTTGGTGAGTTTGGTATCAAAACTGTACCTGATAAATATATGACGGATTTTATTTGTAAGCGAATTGAGAATGGTACGTTAATAGAATTAATAACACACAATCATTCGCTTTTGTCTGTTATTCAAAAGATGGATGCGAGGGATCTAGCTCGTTTGACTGATTCCGCATGGAAGTCGCCTGATTGCCGCGGCATGATTGGTAGCCTTCGGGCCTTCGGAGCTAAGTTTAACTTGATGTTGGAAGATGATAAGAAGAATATTGCCAATCATTTTAGCGATAATCCTGGAAAATATACACAATTAATTGATGCGCTGGACGAGGCTGGAGTTTCCTCCGTACGGCAATATTTGAACCAAGATAATGAATTTATTTATTGTTTTCGCTCTGCGCTTGATAAAAACCACAATGAAATAAAATCGCATGTGACTCAAGGAATTCGAAATCGTCTAAATTTTATCGAGCCATTGGTGGAAGAGGGTATTGAAGAATTAAAAAAATATAACAATCCAAAACCTTTAAAATTTTTATTAAATTGCGGATTGGATATTAATTATGAATTTGATCGTGGTGCTACGCTGCTTCATAAGGTGTGTTTTTTCAAAAACCCTGATCCGGAATTCATTCAATTTCTCATAGATAAAGGCATTGATGTTCAACACCAAATGCACAATGGGTATCGAGCAATTGAGGTATTGAAAAATAATGAAAAATGTGATGTCGATAAATTAAAAAAAATATTGAGCTCGCTCAAAAAATCCGATCCATCTGCTTTAAAACGCGAAGATACGGACGGTCATGGCTTGGTGCACCAGGCGGCAGCGCAGCCTAATCCTGAATTTTTGGAAGCGCTGCTTTTTGTGGATCCTGCTTGCGTGACGTACCGTTCTTCAAATAATAAGATGACGCCGCTACATGCAGCAATCTCATCTGCTTATAATGTAAAGAGTATGACTGCATCCGACAAAATAAAATTTGAAAAAATTTTGGATCTGCTTTTGAAAAATGGGGCTGATATTAATGCGCAATCAACCAATATGGCAAGAGACCCTGACGAGACGATAGTAACGCCGCAAGATTACCTAAAACATGTAAACGGTTATGAGGATTTTGATCTGGAGAGGCGTCAGCAGCAACTACTAAAAAACACCAACGCTATCGCAGTTTAACTAGTTGGTTTAGTTTTTGAATGGGTTAAATACCGTATCTTTGCTTTTGAAAACGACCTGCTCTGGCAGGTCGTTTGCATTTTGCAGATGTAGTACAGCAGCATCCACTAACGCCTTGAGTTGTAAGGCTTTTGTTAATCCTGTTCTATCTCGCGCAATGATCAGTGACCCATATAGTTCGATCTGATCGACCCGATTTTCTATCGTCATTTCACCAATTTGCATCGTCTCGGCTTCGTTTTCAAAGGGTTTCATTTCGAGCATGGTGTACTCTCAGGCGAGTCATTTTTCGGAATCTCCGCGCCGGCGCAACCGCGGTTCTGGCAATGCGCTGGGGTGGGTTTTCACGCTGTCTGGGATGGCTGGGAATAAATTGATACCCGCACGCTTTTCCAGCTCGGCCAGCGAAATCACCTGATATTGATCGCCGGCCGCGTTGGCTGCAAGCCATGCCGCGCCTTCTTTTTTAACTGGATCATAGATGGCCTTGAATACATGGGTTGGCACGAACACCCGGCCATTAATTCGCTGGACTTGCTCGCCTTCGAATAGCGGTCCGGTCATCACGAATAACTCGCCCCGTTGATTGGCCAAGTGCCGAGTCGCGCCTTCAATGCCGGACCAGAGATGCTGGTTGTTCTCTCTGTCCTGCGGCACGATGTTCGCTAGCGAAAAGCTCTGATGCTGCGCCTCTTCACTTGGCATATCCGCCGCCGGTGTCATATGGCCACGGTCATAGCCGGAACGGGCATAGTCGTACAACTCGGCGCGCATGGCAGCCGGCAATGCTTCTTCAGCATGAAAGGCATCCTTGCGGTGGACTTGTTTGGCGGCAGCGATACTCTCGCGGGTCAACCTTTCGGCCGACCAAAGTGGCGTGCGTGAGACACCGGAATGCATGACGCTAAAAGCATCGTAGCAAAGGCCTGCGGTACTCTGCTGCAGCGAAGGTCGGGTGAAGACTGGCGCCTTGCCATCAACAAAATGTTTCTGGCAGTCTGCGTTTTGCGCGACGGCAGAGCTGGGGAGGAAATTACCGAAAGAACTGGCAACGATCAGGCTGACAATAAAGACAAGCGCCAGCAGCAGAAGCTTGAATTTTTTCATTGCTAGGGCGGTAGGCGACCGATCAGTTCACTGCTGATTCGAATGGACTACTGTGTTGAGGTTCCTTACGCCGCTCGGTCCTGCGTTGACCGAACTTAGGAAAGCTTGTACTCGATTTTACCCTAGGGAAACTTTGAGCTTTCGAAGGCTTTTCCGGTCAAAAAACCATCAGGCGATCAAGACAAGGAGATCAAGGTGGAACAACAGACCCAAAGCGTGGAACGATCCTGGTTTTCTCTGGTGGGTGGGCTGGCGCTGGGCGCGCTGATCATGTACGTCGCTGACCCCGCACAAGGCCGTCGCCGTCGAGCTCTGCTTCAGGACAAGGTGACCCGTGCTACTCACAAGACATTGCAGCGAGTAAGCCAGACCTTGCGCGATACGCGCAATCGCCTGGGCGGGCTTCAAGCCGAGGCGAAACGCCTGATCGCCTCCCGAGATGCAAAACCCATTGATGATCACGTGCTGGAAGCCCGTGTGCGCTCCCGGCTGGGTCGGGCGATACCGCATTTGCATGACTATGAACTGAAAGCCGAGAAGGGGCTGGTGACCTTGTCGGGCAATATTGCCTATGAAGAGGTAAACCGGCTGATCTGTGCAGTGGAGGCGATTCCGGGTGTTGAAAGTGTGCGCTGTAATCTGCACTGGCACGAGGCCAATCATCGCTCTAGTCTGGGTGCGATTCTCTGGGAGCGTAGTCCGATCTTGCTGGCCGCCGCGCTAGGCGCAGGTTTGCTGACTTGGTATGGACTGACTCGCCGTCAGCCGCTGGGCCTGGTGGCAGCCGCCACCGGCCTTGGCCTGATTGCCCGTGGCCAAGCGCTGGGGTTGCGACCGACCGATCGGGGTGCGACCGCTTCATCCCACGCTGGCATTGCTGGCGAGGGACTGGAGCCGTTCAAGGCTGAGCGCTCGGTAGAGATCGCGGCATCGCCCGAGGTGGTCTTTGACGCCTGGAGTCACTGTTAAAATTTCCCGTATTTCATGTCGCATGTGATCGAGGTGCGCGATCTCGGGCAGAACCGAGCGCACTGGGTGGTGCAAGGCAGGGGAGGGTCGGAGGTGGAGTTTGATTCCAGGCTGACGACATCAGACCGGCCTCATTGCCTTGCGTGGCAAAGCGAGCCGGGTGCTGCGGTAGCGAGCGAGGGCATGGTGATGCTGGAGCCGATCCCGGGTGGCACGCGGGCGACGGTCAGGCTGTCATGGTGCTCACCAGCGGGTGCGCTGGGCAAGGGGGATGCCCTGTCAACCGGTAACGGCCCAGAGGCATCGCTGGAAGACGACTTGCAACGGATGAAGCAGGTCATTGAGCGGGGCCTACCCCCGAGAGAGGGCGAAGCGTCAGTGACTGGCTCACGACGGGAGAATATTCTTCATTGAAGCTTACTGCGGGGTGGGGTGGTGAGGACCATCAAACGTCTCGTGGTTGGTTGAGGGTGGGCCCCAGCTTTCGCTGGGGTGACGAGATTCCTGTGTGGCCGGTAAATTTTTGTGCGTGGGTTGCTTGGTTGTCATACGCACGCCGCAATCATCTTCACCTCAGCAC
>OMID01000060.1 GCA_900299005.1 Oxalobacteraceae bacterium | reverse complement strand
CTTTTTTCCAATGGCGACAATTACATCGGAGATTACAAGCAAGGCAGTCGCCATGGTAATGGCATCTATGCTGCCGTTCATGGTGCAGTGTATGCAGGACAATTCGAAAATGGATTCCCGAATGGCACCGGCGCTGAGACCTTCAGTAACGGCAACAAATACATGGGTGAATTCAAGCTAGGCGTGCCGCACGGGCAAGGTATCCAGCTATGGACTGACGGGGCTACGTACCACGGCGAATTCAGAAATGGTCTGGCGAATGGACACGGCACCTCTATCTCCAGATCGGGCAACAGCTATGTTGGCGATCATAAAGATGGGAAGAAACACGGTATCGGTACATTCAAATGGGCTAACGGAGATACCTACTCCGGCGAATATCGAAACGACCGCCGTGCCGGAAAGGGCATCGAGATTTACATCGAAGGCGACCGGTACGAAGGTGATTGGGTTGACGATAATTTTGAAGGCACAGGAACTTATGTCTGGGCCGACGGCGCCACCTACCAGGGCGAGTGGGAGGCCGGATTAATGCATGGGCTTGGCACGCTGACCCACGCGAATGGTGTCAAGGAATGTGGCATTTGGAGAGAAGATGTGCTCATCGAAAGCTATGAAGAAAACTCTTACGATCAGCACCTGCAGCTTGTTCGAAAAAGCAGTAACGCATAGAACTTCTCTTGCAGGATCACGATCAGCACCAAGACAGAAGCTATCTCATCAGGTCGTTGGGAACGCTGCCAAGGGCCAAATGAGATAAGTCTTACCCCCATACACCCTACACCACGCACTCGGAGGCCACATGCTGCTGGACGTCAGAACCTATGTCTGTAAGCCAGGCACGATCAAGTCGCACTTGGCCTTGTATGAACAATTCGGCAAGGACGCACAAGTACGCCATTTGGGATTGCCACTGCTTTACGCGGCTTGTGAGACTGGCAATCCCAATGAATATGTTCACATCTGGTGTTATCAAAATGCTGGCGATCGCGAACAACGGCGAGCCGGCTTGTGGGCTGATCCGGAATGGCTTGATTATGTTGAGAAAAGCGCCCGGCTTGGTGCACTGGAATCCCAGCAAAACAAACTGATGAGGCCCGTGGATTTCTTTCCCAAGCCACGAAATTCATGACAACAGTCGCCGGGTGAATCCTGGGCAGGCTTGATCGAAACTGCGCAAACAATGCAGTGGTTGCAGCAATCGCAAAAAAGAACCCACCTCATCAATCGGATGACCGGGCGACAAAACGCCCCCAACACAACTAGCGACCTGGAATTAGATCTTCCAAGCCTTTGATTTTTCGAGAGACCTTGGCGCAACGCTTCGATGACGCTTTCGCCCCTCGGATTGCGATAAGCATCTGCCTAAATATCAGCCCACAAAGATCAAAAAAATAAATCGGCTTTCCGCTTGAAATTGGCTCCGAGCGAGAGTACTGTAGAAACGTGGTCACTGGTGTGGCGAGAGACCCCTCACAAGTAAGGACGACGCATAGCGGTGAGCAACCTGGTTATGATCTCCTGTCAGGTCGCGATGCGTTGGCTGGCCCACAACGGTCTACTGAAACCGGTTTGGTCTTATGCGCAGAGACTGAGTTTGGTATTGCAGCGGGCTGTGCGAAATAAGTGGTCTACGAGTTGACGGTTATTTTTGCAACTACAAAAAATAGCGACCAGCCGGTGGTTGCGGGTTACATGAGTGAGATTCTCCTGACTCGAATGTCACAGCCCGTGCCGGCGTAAGTGTGTGCTGTTGTCCTCGTCAGGTCGGTAGCTGCATTCACAACGCTCCCACCGTTCGGCTATAGATTCACGAGCTTCGCCGTAATTGACAAAGCCCACTGCCCTAGTGGGCTTTGTTCTTTCCGCTGAACGCCCACCACGCTTTCTTGCTCGTGTGCTGCATGGGGCCAAGATGCGCTGTACCGCAAGTCGTCCCGGGCGTTGTCGGCAGCGTTGCAGATAGCACAGCGGTGCCTGAAGATGCGCCCACACCGCTTGTGCGCTTTTGCTTGCTCTTCAGCGCTACGCGATACAGCTCGCCATGACGTGCGGTTGCGCCTGTCAGATTCCAGCGATTTCACACCCCAGATCGGCCAGCGGTCCCGCCTTGGCACCGGTTTGCACTGCATCGGCTGCATTCGCATTGCCCTGTTGCGCGCGTTCGGCAATGCCGAACAAGATCGCAGACATGCGAAACAAATTGAAAGCCAGATAAAAGCGCCACGCCGCCGGATCAATCGCTGCACGTCCCGCAAAATATCGCTGCCGATAGTCAGGCTCGGACAGAATACCCAAGGCCTTCAAATCAAGACCTGCGATGCCACGCCAAAGCGAATGCGGTATGTGCCAGCTCATGCAGTGATAGGCAAAATCGGCGATCGGATCTCCGATGGTTGACAACTCCCAATCCAGCACACCGATCACGCGGGGCTCGCCTGGATGAAAGATCAGGTTGTCCAGCCTGAAATCTCCATGAATGAGCGCCGCTGGCTGCGCAGGCGGCAAATGCGCAGGCAACCACTCCATTAGCCGCAAAGCGGCATCCGGCACCGGAATCGTCGCAGCGCTGAGTTGTGAAGACCAGCGACTGATCTGGCGCGAGAGATAATTTTCGCGCTTGCCGTAGTCGCCCAGTCCGATCGCATCGATGTCCAGCAGATGCAGTGCGGAGATCACGCCATTCATTTCGCGATAGATTGCGCCACGCTGGTCAGGGGTCATGCCTGGCAAACTCTGATCGACAAACACGCGCCCATCGAGATAAGACATGAGATAAAACGGCGTGCCGATGATGTCCTCGTCATCGCACCAGGCCAGCGCCGCTGGCACCGGCACCGGCGTATTTTTGAGGGCACTAATCACCCGATATTCGCGATCGATCGCATGGGCGGATTTGAGCAGTACACCATCTGGCTTTTTGCGCAAGACGAATTTATCTCTGCCTGACGTGAGCAGAAAAGTAGGATTCGATTGCCCGCCAGTGAGCGCTTTGATGCTCAGGCCATCTGAGCCAATGAATCCCTGCGACTTCAGCCACGCGCACAGGCGTGTTTGTCTCGATTGGTCCATCGTGTTTAGAGTGAGCTGAGAAGATGTCCGTGATCGACGGTCAGACAGGATCCTGTCATGCCCGCGCCCGCATCGGAGCACAGCAGGAGCAGGGGGCCGTCGAGATCGGTCATATCACCGAACCGGCGGGTCGGAATACGGCTGCGCAGCTTTTCTCCCAGTTCGCTTTTCAGAAAATCGCGATTGAGATCAGTCACGACATAACCTGGCAAGAGCGCATTCACACGAATCTGGTAGCGCGCCAGCTCCAGTGCCATCACTTTGGTGGCCTGTATCACGGCGGCTTTGGAGATCGCGTACGGCGCCACGCCCGCCGCTACACGCTCTCCCAATATCGAAGCCACGTTCACGATGACGCCAGGCTTGTCTGCGCCACGCAAGCGCCGCGCAGCTTCCGTGGCCACCAGCCAGCATCCTTTCAGATTGGTGTCGATCACGCTATCCCAGTCTTCTTCCGTCTGGTCGAGCAAGGCGCGTGTGACAGTGATGCCCGCGTTATTGATGACGATATCGCAGGCGTGCACCTGATCGAAGGCCGCCTCAACGCTGGCTCGGGAGCTGACATCCATACTGACCGATGAGGCCGGACGACCCCGCGCCTGCAAAGCCTGCTGAAGATCAGTCAGTTTGTCGGCGCGACGAGCCGCCAGGATGACTTCTGCGCCTGCCGCTGACAGGATTTCAGCGAAATGTGCGCCAAAACCACTGGACGCCCCGGTGATCAGCGCACGCTTGCCATCCAGACGGAAGCGAGAAAAGAGTGCTTCGGTGGCCATTACGCTTTACCCCCCGCAATTTTTTTAGCCATACTCCAGCGATGCACCTCGCTGGGACCGTCATAAATACGGAAGGCACGCATATCGGTGAATATGCGCATCACGGGCGTGTCGCCCGTCACACCCAGGCCGCCCATGATCTGTATGCTGCGGTCCACCACGCGCCACTCTGCCTCGGAGCAAACGACCTTTGCCCGGCTGGATTCGAAGGCACCCTTCTCACCCTTGTCGAGCAGCCAGGCGGTATGCCAGATGTGCAGACGCGCCGTCATCAGATCCATGTCGTTGTCGGCAATCTGGAAGCCCACGCCCTCATGTTCGACCAGCGGCTTGCCGAAGGCTTCGCGCTTTCTGACGTAATCGAGTGCGACTTCATGTGCGCGCCGCGCCTGACCAAGCCAGCGCATGCAGTGCGTAAGCCGGGCCGGTGCAAGGCGCACCTGCGCGTAGCGGAAGCCTTTGCCGATCTCTCCAAGGACATCGGCGGCCGGTACGCGAAGGTCATGGAATTCAACCACGCCATGCCCACCGGAAAAGCAGCGATCCATCGCATCCAGATTACGCACCAGTTTGATCTCGGGACGATCCATATCCGAGAGGAACATGGTGGCGCTACCATCTTCCATGCGAGCCATGATGATGGCGTACGAGGAACCATCGGCGCCCGTGATCAGCCATTTGCGGCCATTGATTACGAACTGATCGCCATCGCGAACTGCCGCAGTCTTTAGCATGCTCGGGTCGGCACCTGCACCGGGCGAGGGTTCGGTCATGCAGAAGCACGAACGGATATGGCCTTCGACTTGGGGGCGCAGCCAACGGGCCTTTTGCGCTGGCGTGGCGACCTCTTCCATCAAGTGGATATTGCCCTCGTCGGGCGCATGAATATTCATCGCGGTCGGACCCAACCAGGAATAGCCTGCCTCCTCGAAAACCACCGCCTTCTCTACATGCGTGAGGCCCAAGCCGCCAAGCTCACGCGAGGCATGCGGTGTGAGCAGGCCCGCTGCGCGAGCCCGGCTGATCAATTCAGCACGCAGTTCGGGGTGAGGGCCATGACTATCCTGACGCGGATCGTTCTCCAGCGGGATGACTTGCTCGGCGATGAATTGGCGAGTGCGTTCTCGCAGTTCCTCGGCTCTTGGGGAAAGGGAAAAATCCATATCGTCTAAGTCAAAAAAAGAGAGGCATTATCGGGATCAGTATGCGGCTTTTTATCGATTCACCACTGAAGCAGGCAAGCGCAGCACGATCAGGGCGCCGGCCACCAGCAGTCCGGAAAACAGGTAGAGGCTGCTGGAGGGACTACCCGTCACGTCTGTCAGCCAGCCTACCAGCGAGGTACTTGCCATCCCCGCGATGTTGCCCAGGGAGTTCACCAAGGCGATACCGGCCGCAGCGGCGGCACCTGTCAAAAATGAGGAGGGCAAGCTCCAGAAAGAGGCTTGCGCCGCAGACGCGCCTGCAGCGGCGAGTGTAAGGGCCATCATCGCAATGACGAGCCCATAGTCCGGGGTGGCGCACAGCGCCAGACCCACCGCTGTCAAGAGGCAGGGAATAGCCGTATGCCAGCGGCGCTCGCGCTGACGGTCAGCGCTGACATTGGTCAGCACCATCGCGATGATCGCGACGGAATAAGGGATGGTGGTCAGCCAGCCAATGTGCAGCGGATCGGACACGCCCAACTGTTTAATTAGCGTCGGCATCCAGAAGCTGGCGATGTAAATCGAACTGGCAATACAGAAATAAGCGACGCCGAGCAGCCAGACTCGAGCGCTTTTTAATGCATCAAGCACACTCACATGCTCGCTCTGCTGCGCTTCGTGCGAGATATCGTCATGAATGATGCGCTTCTCGTCATCCGTGAGCCACTTGGCCTCTTCGACCCGGTTATCAAGGAATATGAGGATGGCGATGCCGAGGAAAATCGATGGCACAGTCTCGATGATGAACAACCACTGCCATCCCGCGAGCCCAGCCACGCCGCCGAAACTTTTTAAAATCCAGCCCGACAGCGGTCCGCCGATGATATTGGACATCGGTATTGCGGCCAGAAACAAGGCAATGATGCGGCCGCGCCATGCGGCGGGAAACCAGTAGGTCAGGTACAGCAGAACGCCTGGGATAAACCCGGCCTCAGCCACACCCAACAAAAAACGCAGCACATAAAACTGCGTGGGCGTTTGTACAAACGCCATTGCCGCACCGATCAAGCCCCAGCTCACCATGATTCGGGCAATCCATAATTTGGCGCCCACTTTATGCAGCAAGATATTGCTGGGCACTTCAAAAATCACGTAACCCAGAAAAAAGATGCCCGCGCCAAGACCGTAGACCGTATTACTGAAGGACAGATCATTGAGCATCTGCAGCTTCGCAAAACCGACATTCACCCGGTCCAGATACGCGGCCAGGTAACACAGGCACAGAAAGGGCACGAGCCGCCAGGCAACTTTTTTGTACACGTGGCCGTTGGATTCGGTGGCCATCTCCGACGCGATGCTGCTCACTGCCATGGGTGCTCCTCCCGGTACTTGATGGGGACTGCGTGATTATTCTTATGCGACTTTCAGTGGAGGGATTAAAAAAGGGCCAGCCCCGTAAGGCTGGCCCGAACCCAACGCGGAAACTCATCTGACAACGCTTGGCCGGCAAGCCAAGCTATGATGAACTCTGAATTCAGAGTTCAATATAAGGGTATAGCGTTTGGATTTCGCCTGTCAAGCAAAGATTTTTCAATAATGGCGGTTTGGGAAAATGCAGCTAACTATCGACAAATTGCCGTCAATTATCGAAAAATTCTGCAAAAATGATGCCATCTTGAAAATTGACTGAGCTCAGGCGAACGACCCGTCCAAGCTTGTCAAGGGGAGGATCAGGCGGGGTCAGGCGGCGTCCTGGTCGCCCTGCGAGTCGCCCAGACGCTGGATCATGAAGTCGGCAGCTTCCTGAATATGCTTGCGCGCCGCCTGCTCTGCGCGCGCCGCATCGCCACTGGCGACCAGTTTGAACATGGCCTCGTGCTCGTCCCAGATGTCACGCGGCTTGTCAGCGGACAGCAAGACGGACCCCATCACGCGCTGGGTATTTACCCATTGCGCCTCCATCGCAGGACCTATCAGCGGATTGTCCGCAAGCTCGTAGATGAAGTTGTGAAACGCCATGTCCGCATTGATCATGTCGCTCACTGAATCTCGGCGTACCGCATCGCGACCCGCTGCCAGCAGCTGCTCTCCGCGCGCTTTGGCATCCGCAGTGAAATGTTCCGCAGCCTTGCGGAAAGCCAGGCCTTCGATGACAGCGCGCATGTCGTACATTTGATGCACGAAGGTCGGGTCCATGGACGAGACTTGCAGCCCGCGCCCCGGCGCATCGCTTAGCACGCCCTGATTTTTCAGCAAGACCAAGGCCTGCTGCACCGGCTGGCGTGACACACCCAACTCTTGTGCGATCTGTTCCTGAATGATGCGCTCACCCGGGCGCAGCTTACCTTCGGCAATCTCCGTGAGAATGGCTTTGTGGACTTGCTCCACGAGTTTGGGTTGGGCTTCTAGGATTTTCATCAGGACAGATGTTCTTGGCGTTGTAATGTATCCATGACGTGAGCGCCGTAACGCTTAATCATACGCGAATCAGACGCTTGACCGCCAGCGCTGCTCAGCCTCATCCCATGCGGACAAAGGTTGCAAATCCGGGACCCAGGCGAGACCCGACTTCGCATCGGAGGACACGGCTTCGGGGGTGACCAGCACATCCAGCAGCGCCGGACGATTGGCCATGGCACGCTCTATTGCACCCTCAAGATCTTCTGCGCGCTCTACTCTTTCGGCATATAAACCAAACGCTCTGGCCATTGCCGCGTGATCTGAAAACTGCAATCGCGTTCCAACGACTTTGCCATGGCTTTCCTGCTGATCGCGCACTTCAATCGCCCACGAGCCATTGTTTGCCACCACAACGAGTACGGGCGCTTTGTGTCTTGCTGCTGTATCCAACTCCATGGCATTGAAGCCGAATGCGCCATCACCAGTTGCCACGACGACCGTTTTCTCGGGACAGACAAGACTCGCCGCCACACCAAAGGGTGTACCCACGCCGATGCAGCCTAACGAGCCCGGATCGAGATAGGTCGAAGCGGGCAGACCCACGCGTGCAAAGCTGAGAAAATCGCCACCATCCGCAACCACGACTGAATCTTCAGGCAAGGCATCGCGCAGAGCAGCGAGTACCCGATTGGGATGCATCAGACCGTCGCTGCCGGGGGCAGCATCACGCATGCTATTGACGAGTTTTGTCGAACGTTCCAGATGTTTCGCGCGAAGACCTGTCGTCCAAGTGTCATCCACCGCAGATGGGCGCTCACCCGCCTCTGCCAGGATCGCCTGCAAAGCAAGCTTGCCAGTGGCGAGTATTTCGACGGCACCGCGACGGTTGTCTCGAAGTTCGGCCGCGCAGTCGGCAATACGGATGAACTTTGCATCGCCAAACACGGAGGGAGAGCCGTAGGCAAGCTGGAAATCCAGACGACGTCCGATCGTGAGCACCACATCGGCCTGCTGCATCACCGTGCCACGCATTGCGGCCACGACGCTGGGATGACTTTCGGGCACCAGACCTTTGCTCTCGCCAGTATCCAGATAGGCAGCGCCCAGGCGCGAGAGGAGTTCACACAATGCTTTGTCCGCGCCTTTAGCGCCGCGACCGGAGATCACCAGTGGCCGCTTGGCTGTCCACAGCAACTCGACCGCTGCGCGGACAGCTTCAGGATGGGGGGCCATCTCCATGGTCTCACGCGAGGCGAAGCGCTCGGGCATTTGCATGGCAGCGCTCACATGCGCACGCACCACATCAACGGGGAAATCCAGATACACAGGACCCGGCTCTCCGCCTTGTCCGAGCGCGCGCGACACCGCCTCATCAATCTCTTGCAGCGCGAGGTCAGCATGACGAACCGTGCGTGCGTAGCGAGTAATACTGCGAACCATATCGGTGTGAACGATATCCTGCAGCGCGCCGCGGTTCTCCTGGGGCATGGGCGGTAAGCCCGACAACACCAGGACGGGCGCGCGAGACACGTGGGCATTAGCGATGCCGGTGATCGCATTCGTCACGCCAGGGCCGGCAGTCACTAGCGCCACGCCCAGCCCGCCGCTCAGGTCGGCCTCTGCATGGGCCATATAGACGGCTGCGCGCTCGTCCCGCACATCGATGATTTGAATGCCCTCGGCATCGAGGCGCATCCAGATCGGCATGACGTGGCCGCCGCACAGGCCATAAACGCGCTTGACGCCCTGGCTTTTCAGGTAGCGGGCAATCAAGGCTGCGACGGATTGTTCGTGTATTTCGGGTGCGGACATGGCGCTCACTCCTGGTTGTTCAGCCGAGGACCCCGGATGTTGGCGCCACAATGGCTGACATCCTGGCTGACCTGGCCTCTGGCGACCTTTGCTGAAAAAATTTTGTATTGGCTTGAAACGAAGTATACTAGAATTGCACTCTGAATTCAGTATTCAATATGCAGTTTTTATTTTTTCGGCCGCATAACGAGTTTTCTGGACGCGGAAATCCGCAGGTGAAAAACAGTTTCTTTTTGACACTATGAGCCAATTCCTTACACTCTCCGATGCCATCGCCACCCATGCCCGGCTGATGCCCACGAAACTCGGCGCGCGTGATTCGCGCAGATCACTGAATTATTCTCAGTGGAATGAGCGCGCAAGCCGACTGGCCGATGGCTTGCTCGGCGCTGGTCTGAAAACTGGCGACCGGGTCGGGCTGCTCGCCTACAACTGCCTCGAATGGATGGAGATTTATGTAGCGCTGGCGCGCGCCGGACTGGTCGCGGTACCGGTCAATTTCCGCCTCACCGGCCCCGAGATTGCCTACATACTCAACAATGCCGAAGTCGGCGCGGTGATTGCAGGCGCCGAGTTCTGCGAGACGCTTGATGCGCAGAAAACGGAGTTGAGGCTTCCTGCCGGAAGACACTTCGTGCTCGGCGATGCGCCCCACGATGGCTGGCTCGACTATGAAACCCTGATTAGTCGCGGAGACCCGTCGCGGGTATTCAGCGCGGCCGATCCGGAAAGCATGTGCGCTCTGATGTACACCTCGGGCACCACGGGCAAACCGAAGGGTGCCATCCGCAATCATCAGGGCAGCTACCTGATCGCGCTGGCCACGGCGCTGGAGATGGGATTCAGCAAAGATGATACCGGTCTGCTGGTGATGCCGATGTGCCATGCGAATTCGCTGTACTTCGCCACAACCTTCATTCATTTGGGCGCTGCCTGCATCATTGATGATCGTCGCAGTTTTGATCCCGAGGCTTTGCTCGCAACGCTCTCGCAGGAGAAAGTCACATTCACCTCGCTGGTGCCCACGCACTACATCATGCTGCTGTCGCTACCGGAAGAGGTCAAACGTAAATACGACGTCAGCTCGGTCGGCAGATTGCTTGTCTCGTCGGCACCTGCGCGCAGAGATACCAAGCTAGCGATACTTGATTACTTCAAGAACGGCCGCCTGTATGAACTGTACGGCTCCACCGAGGCTGGCTGGGTCACGCTTCTGCGTCCTGATGAACAGCTGACCAAACTCGGTTCTGTGGGACGCGAATGGTCGGGCAGCGGCAACATCCGCATTTTGAACGAGCAGCGCGAGGAAGTCGCCGATGGCGAAGTCGGCGAGCTGTTTTCGCGCACGCCCTACGTGTTCGATGGTTACTGGAAAAATCCGGAAAAAACGGCCGAATCGTTTGATGGTGGCTGGTGCTCGGTCGGCGACATGGCCTGCCGCGATGAAGATGGCTACATCTGGTTAGTCGACCGCAAGAGCAACATGATCATCAGCGGTGGCGAAAATGTGTATCCCTCCGAAGTCGAGGGTGCCATCGGCGCGCATCCCTCAGTAAAAGATGTCGCTGTCATCGGCATGCCGCACGAAAAATGGGGCGAGAGTGTGCACGCCGTGATCGTGCTGCATGAGGGTGAGCAGGCGACAGAGGCCGAGATTCGCCAATGGTGCCGTGAGCGTCTGGCCGGCTTCAAGTGCCCGAGCCGGGTGAGCTTTATCGCTGATCAGGACATGCCTAGAACCGCAACCGGGAAGATCGTTCATCGTCACCTGAAAAATCGATTCGTTGACGAGGCGAATAGTTT
The DNA here is from genome assembly GCA_900299005.1 of Oxalobacteraceae bacterium. GTDB lineage: Bacteria > Pseudomonadota > Gammaproteobacteria > Burkholderiales > Burkholderiaceae_D > Pernthalerella. The sequence continues at coordinate 72,781 of OMID01000060.1, read as the reverse complement.
GCAGATGGCCTGATAAGCGCGGCTGTGACGCCCATACGCAGCATTGCTCTTCTGAAAGTATCGCCAAAATCCATTAAGCCCATGATTAATTTAAAGAAATTAATGTTCCACCCTGGCCATTTCGCGCCGGAATTTTAGTCATGAGACCCCTTTACCGATACGCGAAACTTTCGTTATACTGACAATGAATTCAGAATTCCGAATGCTGTAAGGCGAGGAAAATGGCGGGAAACAGGGACACCGAACCCACCGTGAATAATGTCAGTTTGTTAAATAAGCTACAGACTCATGAAAAATCAAGACTGCGCCATCCCCGCCGGTTGCGGGTGCAAAAAAACTGACCGCGGGGTCGATGCGGATCGCCGACGTGTCATGAATCTCGTTGCCACCAGCCTGGTGGCCCCTATGCCTTTCGTATCCACCGAGTCGTTTGCCCAGACCTCCCCCACGCTGCTGGTGGATGCCGATGCCGAGGCAAATTTCACGCCGCTGCGGGTGGCCGATCTGGCCGTTGCCAAGCCCTTCCTGGCATTCCCCTTTGATCCCAAGACCGGCACGCCCAAGAATGAATCACGACTCAACAAGATCGTGCTGGTTCGACTGCCCGAAGATCAGATGACCCCCGAGACCCGCGCGCGCTCCGCGTCGGGTGTCGTTGCCTATTCCGGCATCTGCACGCACCAGGGTTGCGATGTAAAGACATGGATGTCGAAAGAAAGCGTGCTGGCGTGCTACTGCCATGCGTCCAAATTCAATTTATTCGATGGAGCCAAAGTGGTCAGTGGTCCGGCTCCAAGCCCATTGCCAGCAATTCCCCTGACGTTGGAGGGAGAGTTTCTAGCTATCGCAGCACCCCCTGTGAAGCCGGGGGAGTAACACACGCTTCACAAGAAACCCGTCATTAAGGAGACAAGATCGATGAGTCACACATTAAAAAAATTGACGCTAGCACTCGTCAGCGCCACCGCAGTTATGGCTCATGCTGGCGATAAGCTGGGCCCCTACTCCCCAGTTACTGATGCAAGACTGCAAAACCCTGAGCCGAGCAACTGGCTCATGTACCGTGGTAACTACGAGGGCTGGGGCTACAGCGCTCTGGCGAAAATCAACAGCAAAAACGTCGGCAAGCTGTCCTTGGCCTGGTCCTCGGCCACTGGCGTCACCGAGGGGCATCAATCGCCTCCGATCGTCAACAACGGCTACATGTACGTGACGACGCCGAATGCGCAAGTCATCGCACTGAACGCGGTCACAGGTCAGGAAATCTGGCGCTACAAGAAAGAAATTCCTGCCGATCTGCTCATGCTGCACAACACCAACCGTGGCGTTGCGCTGTATGGTGACAAAGTCTTCGTGGCAACCGTCGACTCTCATCTGATCGCACTCGACGCCGTGACCGGTAAAGTCGTGTGGGATGCTACCGTGGGTGATGTCAAGGCACTCTCCTACATCACGCTGGCGCCACTGGCTGCCAAGGGCAAGATTCTGGTAGGTTCATCCGGCGGCGAGACCGGTATGCGTGGTTTCGTGGCGGCCTTTGACGCCAACACGGGCAAAGAAGCTTGGCGCACATTCATGACTGCGGCTCCCGGCGAGCCAGGTGGTGACACATGGCCGGGCAACACCCACCTGCATGGTGGCGCCAGCGTCTGGATCACCGGCACGTATGATTCGGCAAACAACATCGCCTACTGGGGCACGGGCAATCCGGCTCCCTGGCCGACCGAAGGTCGTGTTGGCGACAATCTGTACAGCACCTCGGTGGTTGCACTGGACGTCGACTCCGGCAAGATCAAAGGTCACCATCAGTACCATCACAACGATGCCTGGGACTGGGATGAGGTCAGTGCACCGATCCTGATGGATACCGAAATCAATGGCAAGAAAGTGCGTGGTGCGGTTCACGCAGGCCGTAACGGCTATCTCTGGATGCTTGATCGCCAGAAGAGTGGCCAGATCGACTATGTGAATGCGGTTCCTTATGTGAAGAATGATGTCTTCACCAGCATTGATAAAAAGACAGGTCGCCCCAGCTACAACAAGGCTCACACGCCGGGCATGGGCAAGGCCGTGAACTTCTGCCCCTCGCTGTGGGGTGGCAAGGACTGGCCACCAGAGGCTTGGAATCCGAAGACCAAGCTGTTCTACATCCCTGCAAACAACAACCTCTGCTCTGAGCTGCCCAAAGCCGATGAGATCACCTACAAAAAAGGCGACCTCTACATCGGTTACCCGATCGACGGCGTCTTGGGTAGCCTGCGCTACCAGGACGGCAAGAAGCCAAGCACCATTGGTGAATTGCAGGCATGGGATCTGAACACCGGCAAGCTGGCCTGGGTACACAAGTTCGATCGTCCGATCTGGGCTCCGCTGCTGACTACTGCGGGTAATCTCGTCTTCACCGGCGGCACGAATGACCGTGTTTTCCGTGCCTTCGATGCCACCAACGGCAAGGTACTCTGGCAGTACAACATGCCCTCTGGCGTGACCGCCGTGCCCTCGTCCTACGAGGTGAATGGCGTGCAGTACATCGCGGTGCAGGCCGGCTGGGGTATCGATGCTCAGCGTATGCAAAACGGCATCGACGCGCTGGAAGGCAACGTCACCCTCGTCCCGCAGGGCGGCACCATCATGGTGTTCAAACTGGAAAAATAAGTAAAACAGTAATACGCAAGGCCTTAAAAACCCGCCAACTCGGCGGGTTTTTTTTATTCTTTTCTCTGCATAATCCCGAGTACTGTCATGCGGGGGTTTGCCGATGAGGATATTGATTCAGCGCCTGAGAACGTGGCTGGTGGCTTTCGTGCTCACGATTTCGACCCTGCCCGCAGGCGCTTTCGTCTTGTCGAACGGCGAGGAGGCACAATGCCACTTTATGCACGAGGGTGTTTCGGGCATTGCTACCGAGATCTGGAACGCCTACGAAAACAGTAATGATCGCAACCCGGAGCTGGGCCGAGCAGTGGCCGTGATGCGAATGAACGCCGAGGGCTGGCCAACGATCATCATAGATGCGGAAGCGCACAAGCGCACCTCCAAAGGCACTCCGGCCATCTGGGACTTCGTTTATTTCCATGAATGCGCTCATGCGCAACAACCCAGCCTGAGCGAAATCGAGGCGAATTGCGCGTCCTACATCGAGCTGGAGCGTCGTGGGTTAATGAACTACCACCGCATGAAAGAACTGGAAGCCATTCACCTGAGCATGCTAATACTCCCTGAAGAATATGGCGGATCAGGAGCGATGTTCTGGCATCGAACCTTGCAATGCGTCGCACAAAGCCGCAAGTAGCCAGAAGTAGCCGTAACCCCGAGACAATCTCGTAATCAGCGTTGCCTTGCGCAGGCACCGTTTGAGTACGGATTGTTCTGATGCGATCGTGATTGCTCTGATCCTTTGTTATGTGCTGCCATTGTCATGTTCAACGTATGCGCCACAAATAGACAAAATAAAAGACTATGACAACCAAGCTTTCCCTGAGCTCATCGCTGAGTCGCGTCTTGATCACCGCATTGATGGCGCTAACGATGAGCAGCACTGGGTATGCCGCCGAACCGGTCATCTACGGACCCGAGCTGGAAGGATTCGCTTATCCCTTCCCCCTGAAACGCTTTGTCTTCGAGTCCCAGCGCCAGTCGGTACAGATGGCCTATATGGATGTGCCTGCAGAGAAGCCCAATGGCCGCATCATCGTGCTCATGCATGGCAAGAATTTTTGCGGCGCGACTTGGGAAGCCACCATGCGCTTCCTCTCGCAGCGAGGTTTTCGTGTGATCGCCATCGATCAAATCGGGTTCTGCAAATCGAGCAAGCCACCTACCTATCAGTACAGTTTTCAGCAGCTTGCGCATAATACGCGCAGCCTCCTGGCCACACTGGGCATAAAACAAGTCACCCTCATGGGTCACTCCACGGGCGGCATGCTGGCCACACGCTACGCACTCATGTTTCCCGAGCAAGTCGAGCAACTGGTGATGGTCAACCCCATTGGTCTGGAGGACTGGAAATCCGAGGGAGTACCCTCACCGACGATTGACCAGTGGTATGCGCGCGAGCTGCAGGTCTCGGATGAGCGCATTCGCAACTATGAGCGCACCACCTATTATGTGAATGAATGGCGAGACGAGTATGAGATCTGGGTGCAGATGCTCGCCGGGATGTTTCGGGGACCCGGAGGCCATCTCGTTGCATGGCATTCAGCGCTGGTGTACGACATGATCTTCAACCAACCTGTGCTCTATGAATTCGGCAGGCTGCGCATGCCCGTGTTGCTGCTGATCGGCGAGAAAGACAACACCGCCATCGGAAAAGACCTCGCACCGCCCGAGGTGCGCCCTCGCCTGGGTCATTACGCCGAGCTCGCCCGCCGCGCTGGCGCCGCGATTCCCCACGCCGATCTGATCGTGTTCCCCGATCTTGGCCATGCGCCTCAGATGCAGGATCCGGAACGTTTTCACCGGGCGCTGGCAGCAGGCCTTGAACGGCTCGCTGCGGGAACCGCTGACTGATTCAGGGCCCCTTCCACGCGAATTTCTCATTGGTGGTAACGTAAGCAAATCTCGTCGGGCCGCTGGCCTTGTCGGCCGTATTTCGCTGCACCTTGGCGCTGTCTTCGGTGTGCTGCTTCCAATGCTGCCGCATTGCCAAGCTCCTAACGAGACAGGTTCTCCACACGGCCCGCAGCGCGATGTGTCAGCCAGCGATCGGGCCAAGACAACTTACCACCCCACGACTACTGAACAGACATCACTATGAAAAACTCAATCGGAAAATCAGTGCACCGGCTTGGTTTATCTCTTCTGCTTGCCTTGCCATTGACAACGCTTGCCAACGATGTGGAATGGATCGCCGACAAGCGCGGCTGCAAGGTGGCCAACATCTTCCCGCAAGATGGCGAAAGCATCAGCTGGAACGGCCCCTGCAAGAACAATTTTGCCCACGGCCAGGGCAAGCTCACCTGGTACATGAAAGGCGTCGAGCGAGACGTCTATGAAGGCAACATGGAGCGGGGCTGGGCCGAGGGCAAAGGTAAGCTGACTCGAAAGGATGGCGTGTATACCGGTGACTGGAAGAACAGCCTCCAGCATGGCAAGGGCCGCTACGAACACGAAGATGGCAGCTGGTATGAAGGAGCGTGGGCCGATGGACATCCGCATGGCCATGGCCAGATGCGCACGCCGGACGGCAGGATTTTCAGCGGCACTTGGCACCACGGCGAGTTCGAGGACGAGCGCGCGCCATCGAATCAGACCTGATTCCTCAGCAGGGAGCGCGAGCCGGGAAATAACCGGCTCGCACCGGGCTAGACACCATAATCAGATAGGCCTCCTGAATGGCGTAGGCCTCGCGCTCGCGCCTGTACCAGAGACGGCACTTCTGCACATCGTCGGCGGTGTCCGAGGGGTCGATGTACTGGCTTCCCTGAAGGCCCTGAAGGTAGTGCACCGCCTCATGCAACAGCACTGATCGATCGAAGAGGTTTGTCAACGGTTTCAGACGATCGTCGAGGTAGATCTGGCGGCCGCCGGCGTAGTGACCCAGAACATTGCAGGCGCCCTTGCATGCCAGCTTGTTCAGCTCGGGTGTTGGCAGATACATCAGCTCGGGATATTCGGTTGGTGGCGTGTAGCGCGAGAGCTTTTGTATCGTCCTGAAAAGCACGGGCAGCAATTCGTGCATTTCGAGCTGCGTGCTGGCACCATCAAAGTCATCCAGAAATTTTTGCTGCTCGCTTTTGTACTTTTCGTACATGCGCTGGTTGACGTTCGCCGGGTTGGGCCCGGCCGCATGACTCCCGCTGACAAATACACAGGTCAGCGCAAGCGCGGTGAGGACAACAGAGGTCAGCGTGGGCAATCTGCCGGGCATCGCGATCATTCCTATGAAAGACCGCGACCTTGGGGCAACCCGAATCTTGGCGGGTTATTCCTTCTTGGCGCGGCCGAATTCGAAGAGCAGGTGCAAATAGCGCCTGCCGACCAGGTCCCTGGTCATGGTCAGCTTTTCTTCTCCTAATTCTGCCTCAATCGTGAAACGCCCGCTGGCAGGGGGGTTAATGTACAGGTAAGGCCCGCGTGCCACCGTCTCGACATCGACCTCGCCCCGGACATTGCGAACCCTGACCGTCACATCCTTGACACCCTGAGTCTGGCCACCACTGCGGAAGGTCAGCTGTATCGGGAACTTGGGCGACTGCGCGTCCAGGAAGGCTGTCTCCTCATCACTAAGGCCACCCGTGATGAAGGTATACTCACCTTGTCGTTGGAGCTTGATCTCAACGGCCTGTGCCGGCGCAAACTGCGTGGCCAGCAATAACAACAATGACATGCCCATGGGGATCAGGGTGCGCTGTGAAATTTTTTTCATGGGGTATTTTGTCAAGTGAATGGGTGGGAGGGAAACTTCATGCAAGCAATCACACGGTGGCGTTCCGGTGCGCTGGCGCTATCACTATCACTGCTCATTACATCAGCCACCACCGGTGCCGCAGATTTGGCGGCGCTGCAAGGCAAGTGGTCTGGCGTCTGGTACATCGGCATGAGCAGCGGCAAGGCCACGCTCGTGCTGGAAAAAGAAAATCGTGGGCACATCAGTTTCACCAATCTCACTGATGAATTTGGCGACCACGACATCGACGTGGCACGCCTTGCCTTCGATGGCGAGACACTAAGCTTCGCCGTGCCCAGCAAGGGCAGCGCGAATTTTGCTGTCTCGCTGAAGAACAAGCGCGATGGCCGCGTGCTCGATGGTGGCGGCAAATTCGACGGCGCGGTTGCCAAACTGGTATTCAACAAAGACGACTGAAGTACCAGAAAAACCCTGCGCGTCTTCGCGCAGGGTCGTGTCTCAGCGCCGCTGTCCGTGATGATCAGGTATCACTCGTTTGGCAGCGACTTGATGTATTTTGCCAGTGCGCGCGCCTGGACTTCCGTCAATGTGTTCTTGAAGCTTGGCATGGCGCCTTGCCCTTTGACGATGGTGTTGTAAACACCCTCTTCGTCTTTGGACGTGCCTGCCAGCTTGGGGCCACCCTTGCCAGCCTTCATGCCGAAATTTCCATGACACCAGCTACAACTAGCTGCAAATAGCTTCTTTGCGTCTTCAGGAGAGATTTCCTGTGAATCTTGCGCGAATGCGGGGGCGTTCAGAAGACCTGCCATAGCAACCAGGCCCAAGGCCTTGATGCCGCGATACATGTTACTCATTTCAACTCCAATGGTTCAAACTTATTGTTTTGTTATCGTGTTAGCGACACTCACGGAGCAATATTATAAGGGATGCGGCCGCCATCGTTGCCGGCACCGCTCGGACCTGCGCTCGGGCAGCCGAGCAAAAAAAAAGCGGGAAGTTTTCACTTCCCGCTTTTCCATCACACAGATTACTTCAGTGCGAAAACGATCAGCTGACCGTTATCCGTCGGCATTTCGCTGAATGGTGAGCCAAACAGCGGACCGTAGTTACCAGCAACGTGGCTACCCCAGCCAGTCACGACGGCCACATACTGCTTGCCCTTCGCGGTGTAGGAGATCACGCCACCGTGGTGACCGAGGCCATTGTTGTGGCTCCACAGTTCCTTGCCGGTCTTCGCATCCAGTGCCTGGAATACGCCATCAGCGCCTGGGACGAACACGAGGTCGCCCTTGGTCGAGAGCAGCGAAGCGAGTACAGGGTACTTGTACTCGACGCGCCATGCCATCTTGCCGCTGATCGGGTCACGTGCCTGAATGGTGCCGTACGCCTGCTTGCCCTTCGGATGCGTCGCGGTCCACGATGCGCCGAAGTAGTTCTGGCCAGAGAAGTCCTTCGGACGATCTGCCTTCACCACTTCGAGGTCGAAGCACCACTGCTGCGTGGCCTTGTACATCAGGCCCGTTTTGGGGCTGTAGGAACCGGCATTCCACGACACCGAGCCATCGATCGCGGGGCACATGTTCGGGAACTTGCCCTCGGTGAAATCGACGCGTCCGATCAGCTCACCCTTGGGCGATACGCCTTTGATGTAGTTGAAGGTACCGTCATCGATCATGTAGGCGTTCTCGACGTCGAGCTTATTGCCACCGCCGACGTTAGCACCGTTGTAGACGAAGATAATGCCGCCCTTGTTCGGGTGAACGACATAGTCCTTGCCATTCTTCGAGATGCGCATGAACTCACCCACGGCGCTGTCGAAATCCCAGGCATCGTGAGGCATTTCCTGGAAATAGGACTTCAGCTTGCCAGTGTCCGGATCCAGAACTACGACCGACGAGCTGTAGAGGTTGTCACCAGGACGTGCGCCCTCGGTCTTCCACTTGTCGCCAGAGTAGTCGTAGTCAGGCGCTGGGTTTGCAGTACCCCACCAGACCGAGTTGGTCTTGGGATCGTACTGGCCGGTCATCCAGCCACCGCCGCCACCAGTCTTCCAGGAGTCATTGCCCCAGGAGGCACGTGAGCGCTCGTCGCCACCGATGGTGTCGAACTGCCATACGGTGTCGCCAGTCTCGGCGTTGATGCCGAAGATCGGGCCGCAGCAGCCGGACAGCTCACCACCGTTGGAACCGATAATGACCTTGTCTTTCACAACCAGCGGAGCGCCAGTAAAGCCCTTGTTGCCCTTCTCGACGGTCATGACCATCTTGTCCCAGACGGGCTTGCCGGTCTTCTGGTCGAGCGCGATCACGCGACCGTCAACGGTGCCAAGGTAAACCTTGCCGTGACCGATAGCGATACCACGGTTGTACGGGTTGTAGAACGTACCTTCGCCGCGCTCATTGTCGAGCTTGGCCTGGTAGCTCCAGATGGCTTTGCCGTTGGTGCCGTCCAGTGCCCACACCTTGCCCGAAGCAGAGGTGTAGTACAGGATGCCATCCACTGCCAGCGGGAACGACTGGATACCACGCTTGGTGGCATTCGGCGTGTGAATCCAGGCGACGCCGAGATTCTTCACGTTCGATGTATTGATCTGGTCCAGTCCGCTATGGTGATAACCATTGAACGACTGGTGATACATCAGCCAGTTGTTGGGGTCGTTGTGCGCATTCAGGAGACGGTTCCAAGTGACGTCGCCCGCGACGGCGACTGCGGCACCGGCCAACATCAGAGAGCCAGCCACTACCTTCAGTTTGGTGTTGACACCATTCTTCATCGTTGTTTCCTCCAATTAGACTTACGCTTTTTATCGTTCTAGTGAGTCCCGCTCACCCAGTCAGCCACGGTCGCCTGCCCCGTGAAACCAACATTTAATCCGGTGAAACTACGGTGACGGATGAAATATACGTTTCAAACTATATTCAAACAAGCCATTCTTTTGTATCTGGCCTTGATTTTTTTTCTGGCAAGCTCGCACTCTGGCCTGGGCCGGTGACGCATGGGCACAGGGAGAACTGTAGGCGAGGAAGGAATCGCCATCGGTGACCATCTTTTTTTTTGCAGCGCCAAATAAGCGGGCCATCTGATCATGCCCATCCACATCAATCACTTAGCGACGCAAGCTAGTGTAAATCCGACGAAAAATGTGCGCTTTGCCAGCAAAAATGCCGCCCTGTTTTGCGGCGCAGCGTTCTGCTACTGCACGCAAATGTGTTTTTATATTTAAAAGAAGGGCATTAACAAAATATGCAAGGCGCCGCCGGTAGGAGATCAACTTGGCCCTGTCGGTCGAGGGGTTATCGCCGTGAATTTGGCTCATTCGGGCGATGGTAAGGCGACGATGCCGCCAGCGAACCGAGCAGATCGGTTCTTTCGGGGACGCTGGAAAACCCCCGTGTTACGACGATCCCGCAGCCCGGCGCGACGCGGGAGCCTGCCACATTACAGGCTTGCAGCTCATTCTCAAAGGAGAAATCGTGCAGCGTTTAAATTAATGAGCGCTTCCCTAGCGTCCCGCCTGACAATCCGAGCGGATAGCATTGCCAGCACTCTCGATTGTCCATGCCTTGCCATAACTGCCAAACACCATGGCCAGCACTCTTTCAAGATTTTTCTTCTCGACCGGATCGTTGAAGCTACGGGTCTCGAGCCGATCAAACGCCTCTTCACGCTTCATTCCGGCTTCGCGCCAACCCTGGGCCTCCGACGCAAAGCGACCCATATCCGCGCAGGTCATCGTCCCTAGCGGATAGGGTGCCGCAGTCACAGAGAGACAAGCACTCGCCAGCAGCAAAGCCATACCCGTGCGTTTCATTGTTTCCTCCTACTTTTCTTGAATTAATCTGATCAGTTAACAAGAAGCCCTGAAAAACGAGTACTGCGAAGTGGCGCGGTCGCTGGCTGGGCGGGGTCGTCGCAGACAGTAGCGACGTACGCCAAGACGCCCCCAAGACCACCACCCGCGACATTGTGTGGGCGCCAATCAATGACGCGAGCGCGAATCACTCGAGCGCGGGACATTATCATGCGGGTAAAAAATACCCGCTATCAAATACCTGCTATCGTATCGCCTTTGGTCGCTATTTCCATCGCTATTTCCATCGCTCGGCGCGTTATTCCGCGCTTGCTTCACCCGTAACTGCCTCATGAATAACAAGATTAAAACAATCGTAGGGTTCAGTCTTTTTTCTCTTGCTCTGCCCACCGCAGTCCACGCCGCACAGCCCGCTGTCTCCCGGGATTGTCCCGATTGCCCAGAGATGATCTCCCTGCCCGCCGGCAGTTTCGTGATGGGGTCGAGCAAGGCCGCAGACGATACCGCGCAGCCCGCGCATCCGGTCAACATCAAAGCTTTCGCCATCGGCAAATTCGAAGTCACGCAGGATGAATGGTGGTCGATCATGGGTTCTCGTCCTGCCCAGTTCAAAGGCGGCAACCACCCCGTTGAACAAGTCACCTGGAAGCTCGCGCGCGAATTCACCCGCAAGCTCTCGGAAAAGACCGGTAAACGCTACCGGCTTCCAACGGAAGCCGAATGGGAATATGCCGCGCGCGCAGGCAGCAAGAGCGACTACTACTTCGGTCAGGGACAACTCGCCGAGTATGCCTGGTTCGATGACAACTCGGAGGAGACTACCCATCCGGTCGGTCAGCGCAAGCCGAATGATTTCGGGCTCTACGACATGTACGGCAATGTCTGGGAGTGGACAGATGACTGCTGGAACGCCAGCTATGTGGGCGCTCCGGAGGATGGCAGCGCCTGGACCAGCGGCGATTGCGGACAGCGCGTCGTGCGCGGCGGCACCTGGTACAGCAAGCCCGCCTCCGTGGGGTCGTCGGTGCGAACGAAGTTCTCTTCCGAAATTCGCTACAGCAGCCGCGGCGGCGGGTTCCGCGTCGTGCGCGAGGACTGATCGTCCCCGCCACCTCTTTGTCCCGTGCCTTCGTTGTGGTATGGTCTGCTATCGCAAGAGACACGGTACCGTACCTCATAGCGGCGGGTTTCATGCATCGGACTACGGACTTATAGGCTCTATCAAAATGAGCGCGGCGAAGCAGCGCGATCGCTGGCAAGGCGGGGACGCCGAAGACAGTACAGAGGTACGTTAGGGCACCCCCAACGCAGCCAGCGGCATTTTGATAGGGCCTCTTAAAAAAACAATAAGCGGACACGATCCGCGCAGGGGACATGATGCATAAGCAACGCGTTGCCGTCGTTACCGGCGGTGCCATGGGCATTGGGGGCGAATCCGTCGCACAACTCGCCGCATCCGGCCACCACGTCGTTATCGCAGACCGCGACACCGCAGCCGCCCAACAGACGGCGAGCGAACTGACTCAGCAAGGCCTCTCCGTCAGCACCGTCGAGATTGACGTCGGCAATGCGGCGTCGGTCACTGCGGCCTTCGACAGCATCCGCAAGGACTTCGGCCGCTGTGACGTACTGGTCAACAGCGCGGGGCTGGCCAAGGTATACCCTTTCCTCGAGTATCCGCTGGACCACTTCGAGTACACCATGAACGTCAACGTCACAGGGACGCTTCTGTGCAGCCAGCATGCGGCTCGCATGATGGTGCAAGAAAAGTGGGGACGCATCATCAACATTGCTTCCGTTGCCGGTATGCGTGCAGTGGGCACCGGACGCACTGCCTACGGCACCTCGAAAGGCGCGGTCATCGCGCTCACGCGTCAGATGGCCGTCGAACTCGCCGAGCATGGCATTACCGCTAACGCGGTCTCACCGGGTCCGGTAGATACGCCGTTCACCCGCGTTCTGCACACCGAAAAATTCAAACAGGAATATTCCAGCGCCATACCGATGAACCGTTACGGGACAGTCTCCGAGATCGCTGCCGTAGTCGCCTTTCTCGCATCCGATCAGGCGTCCTACATCACGGGTATCTCGATGCCGGTAGATGGTGGCTTTCTTGCCTCCGGGGCGCGCGGCATCTGATCGTGCCGCTTATCTGAGCTGTTCGCTCTGACCACATTCCCGCATCGATGCATCATGGTCTCTCGTGTTCACGCCACCTATCATCTCGACACGGCGTTTGCGCCTGAACGTGCCGCAGACATCATCGCCGGCGAGCAATCATCCGGCACCTTTGTGCCTGTTCCGGGTGAAGACGAGGCACTCAAAGCTCGCGCCGCTGCGACCTGGGAGATTACGCCGCTAGAGACATCGGCACCGCCTGATCACAAGCGCTACTTGCTGAAACTCTCATGGCCGCTAGAAAATTTTGGCGCATCGCTGCCGAATTTGATGGCTACCGTCGCCGGCAATCTGTTCGAACTGAAACCCGCCGCAGGGCTGCGCCTGATGGATATCGAGCTGCCGAACGAATTTGCTGCCGCCTATCCCGGCCCGGCCTTCGGCATCGCCGGCACCCGGGCGCTTTCGGGTGTGGCATCGGGTCCTCTGATCGGCACGATTATCAAACCTTCCGTCGGACTATCAGCAGACGGCACCGCAGAATTGGTCGATCAGCTCTGTGCTGCAGGCGTGGATTTCATCAAGGATGACGAATTACAAGCGGATGGGCCTGCCTGTCCTTTCGACGAGCGGGTACGCAAGGTCATGCACGTGATCAATCGCCACGCTGATCGGCAAGGTAAGAAAGTAATGTACGCGTTCAATCTGACCGGCGAGCTCGATGAGATGAAGCGCCGGCACGATCTGGTGCTGTCGATGGGCGGCACTCTGACGATGCTGAGCCTGAACTCGGTCGGCATGACCGGATTCAATGCATTCCGCAAGCATGCCCAATTGCCGATTCACGCGCATCGCAACGGTTGGGGCTATTTACAGGCTGGATGGTCTTACCTGGCTTGGCAAAAGCTGTGGCGACTGGCCGGCGCTGATCAGATGCATGTGAACGGTCTGGCAAACAAGTTTCGGGAGAGTGACAGCAGTGTGATCGCCTCGGCACGCGCCTGTCTGACTCCCATGTTCCCGCATAAACCCTGCACGGTGATGCCCGTCTTTTCGTCAGGACAAACCGTCAGGCAGGCGCCCGGGACATGGACAGCGCTGCAATCGACCGATCTTATTTTCCTTGCCGGCGGCGGGCTGTTCGCCCACCCGGGGGGCATTGCCGCGGGTGTGGCCGCACTTCGGCAATCCTGGGAAGCGGCTATACAAGGTGTGCCTCTGGAGATCGCCGCGAGAACACACCGCGAGCTCCGTGAAGCCCTGGAAAAATTTTCCGGCTGAATTACTCGACAATCACCTCAGTGATGAACAACAAAAACAAGGAGAGCACCATGACTCAATTCACGCGTCGCGATTTTCTGGCTGCCACCGGCGCGGCCGCCATCACCGGGCCCTGGGTACACACCGCCCATGCCGCTGAATTCGAGTTCAAGTTCGGCACTAACCTGCCTGCCACACACCCCCTGTCAGCACGTTTGATCGAGGCGGCTAAAGCCATGAAAGAACAGACAGATGGCAAGCTCAATATTCGCGTGTTTCCGAACAACCAGCTCGGTGGCGATCCGGCCATGTTCACGCAATTACGCAGTGGCGCACTGGAATTTTTCAGTGTTTCAGGTGCGAATGCGCTCTCTTCACTAGTGCCCAAGGCCGCGCTCTCGGGCGTCGGCTTCGCCTTCAAGACCTACGACCAGGTCTGGCAGGGCATGGATGGCGATCTGGGTAAACATATCCGCGCGCAGATTACTGGTGCGGGGCTCGTGGTGATGGATCGCATCTGGGATAACGGCTTCCGTCAGATCACGAATAACGTGAAACCCATCGCAAACGTCGGCGATCTTTCGGGCATGAAGATTCGTGTCCCGATCGGCAAGTTGTGGATTTCGCTCTTCGAGTCACTCGGTGCTGCGCCCTCCGGCATCAGTTTCAACGAGGTGTACTCGGCGCTGCAGACGCACGTGGTCGACGGACAGGAAAATCCGCTCGCGATCGCCTCCGTCGCTCGACTCTACGAAGTGCAGAAATACTGCTCTCTGACCAATCACATGTGGGATGGCTTCTGGATATTGGCCAACAAGCGTGCCTGGGACAGAATGCCGGCACGCATACAAGAAATCGCTGCCAAGAACTTCAATGAGTTCGCCCTCTTGCAACGCAAGGACATCGCCGAGATGAATTCTCAGCTGCGCAAAGCGCTGGAAGAAAAAGGCATGGTATTCAACGCCGCCGAGCCTGTCTCCTTCCGCGAAAAACTCCGCAGTAGTGGCTACTACGCAAACTGGCGCAAGGAGTTTGGCGAAGAGGCGTGGACACTGCTTGAAAAAGCCGCCGGAAAGCTTGCATGAGTGCGCACGTCGATCGCGAAGCCGCTGCATCAACAAGCAGTGCGCTCGCCCGCATTGACAAGCTGCTCGGCTGGCTGGTTGCGCTGCCAGCTGCGGCATTGGTCGCTGTCGAGGTCATTCTGCTGTTCACCGGGGTGATCGCTCGCTACGTCTTCCACAAACCACTCATCGTTGCTGACGAACTCTCCAGCGTCTTGTTCCTGTGGCTGGCCATGATGGGTGCCGCAGTCGCCCTGCATCGCCACGCGCATATGCGAATGACGGCGCTAGTAAACAACAGCAACGATCTCTGGCGCGCGCGCTGGGACTTTGCTGCATGGACGGCTTGTTTGTGCTTTCTGGCGCTGCTGGCTGAGCCCAGCATCGGCTATCTCATGCAGCAAAGCGAGATCGAACTACCGGGTCTGTCGATCGCAGATGGCTGGCGCGCAGCGGCACTGCCAGTTGCGACCTTGCTGATGATGGCGATCACCATCGTCAAACTCCTGATGCGCGGCGCCAGAGAGACGATATTGGCCGCGCTGATCGCGCTTGCACTTGCGGCTACGCTGCATGTCGCAGGACCGGTACTGGCCGACCTGGGCAACCTTAACCTCGTTATCTTTTTCATCGGCATCGTCGGTACTGCCGTGATGCTCGGCATGCCCATCGCGTTCGCGTTCGGACTGGCGACCTTCTCTTACCTGTCCTTGTCAACCTCGATGCCGCTGGATGTCGTGGTCGGCCGCGTTGATGAGGGCGTGTCGCATCTCATCCTGCTGGCAGTGCCCATGTTCGTATTTCTCGGGCTCGTCGTCGAAATGACAGGTATGGCACGCACCATGGTCGCTTTTTTGGCATCGCTGCTCGGCCATGTGCGAGGTGGCTTGTCTTATGTGCTGGTGGGCTCGATGTATCTGGTGTCCGGGATCTCGGGCTCGAAAGCCGCTGATATGGCCGCGGTAGCGCCGGTACTCTTCCCGGAGATGACCAAGCGCGGACAAAAACGCGGCGAGCTGGTGGCCTTGCTGGCGTCCACAGGGGCGCAGACCGAAACCATACCACCAAGTATCGTGCTCATCACGATAGGCTCGGTGACCGGCGTGTCGATAGCGGCGCTGTTCGCCGGTGGACTGATGCCCGGGCTCGTGCTGGCGCTGATGCTGTGCCTGCTGATTGGCTGGCGCGCCCGTCGCGAGTCTGTCGAACTGCCTGCACGTGCCACGCCACGCGAAATCCTTCACTGCTTTGTCGTTGCGCTGCCCGCCCTGCTGCTGCCCTTCGTGATCCGCGCGGCGGTGATCGAGGGCGTGGCCACAGCGACTGAAGTCTCAACCGTGGGCATCGTCTATTCGCTGCTGGTGGGCTTGCTGATCTACCGACAGTTCAATGTGCGCCGACTCGGCGAGATCCTCATCGAGACCGTGGCCTTGTCCGGGGCCATCCTGATTATCATCGGCACTGCGACTGCGATGGCGTGGGCACTGGTGCAGTCGGGTTTCTCGCAATCGCTGGCAGAGATGATGGGCAGCCTGCCCGGTGGTGCCGGCATGTTCATGGCGGTCTCGATCGTCGCGTTCATCATTCTGGGCAGCGTGCTGGAAGGCATCCCGGCGATCGTCCTGTTTGGCCCTCTCCTCTTCCCCATCGCCCGCGATATGGGCATCAACGAAGTGCAGTATGCGATGGTGGTTATTCTGTCGATGGGTCTTGGCCTGTTCTCGCCCCCTTTCGGCGTAGGCTACTACGGCGCCTGTGCGGTCAGCCAGACGCACCCGGACGAAGGAATCCGTCCCATCATCGGCTACATGGTTGCGCTCTTCATCGGCATCGTGATCGTCGCTATGGTGCCCTGGATCTCCACCGGTTTTCTGAAATAAATCAGCGAAGTCGCTCTTCCGTTCACTCTCCGACGCTCACGCTCTTGCGTTCATTCTTTTTGTCTGATGATCCACCTCGCCTTTTACGGTGATGATTTCACCGGCGCTTCCGACAATGCCGCGCAATATGCACGGCACGGTCTGCGCACATTGCTGTTTTTTTCTAACCCCGATGCGAATGTGCTGCAAAAAGCAGCGCAGTCCTATGATGTGATCGGCGTGGCTGGCACGGCGCGCTCGCTCCCTTCGGAAGCGATGGCCGATGAGCTCTTGCCAGTACTCGAAAATTTTCATCAGCTGGGGGTGAATTTCATCCAGTACAAATGCTGCTCCACATTCGATTCCTCAGCCTCGATTGGCAGTCTCGGCGAAGCGATACGGCTGATGCGCACAGTGTGGCCCGAGAGCTTTGTGCCAATTTTATCGGCCACACCTGAATTCGGACGCTACACGCTGTTTGGCCATCACTATGCGCGGGCCGGAGATCAGGTGTACCGACTGGATCGTCATCCGGTCATGTCGCGTCATCCGGTCACGCCCATGCATGAATCGGATCTCGCAAAAATTCTGACCGAGCAAGGCTTCGAACCACAACAGCTGATCGATTTGCGTCAGCTGGATGCGCTGGAAAACGCCAGTGATGCGCTGGTGGCGCAACTGTCTAATGAGGACAGCGCGGTATTCGACGGCTACACCCAGCGCCAGGTGATCACTGGGGCTGCCAGTCTGTGGCAATTGTCTCGCTCACGCAGGGTCTGCGCGATGGCGGCGCAAGGTCTTGCGCATGCGCTGGGTGCTCACCTGCGCGAGCAAGGCCAGATCACAGCGCCTGAACCCTCGCACACACTGGCACCGGTGGACCGTCTGCTGGTACTCTCGGGCAGCTGCTCTGCGCTCTCAGCAGCGCAAATCGACTGGGCTATCGCCGCAGGCTTTATCGGCCTACGCATCACGCCAGAGCAGCTGATCAGCGCGGATGAGGCAACTCAGGAGGCACTGCAGCGGCAGATGCTTGACGCCCTCAGCTCGGGCAAGAGCGTGGTGATGTACACGGCAAAAGGCCCGGATGATGATCATGTGGCGGCCGTGCAAGACCGACTCCCCGCAGGGGTGTCGGCGCCGGCATTTGTCGCCCACCGCATCGGTTTGCTGTATTCGAAGCTCGCTCGCGCCGCCATCGTTGAGGCTGGCCTGAGCCGCATTGTGGTGGCCGGCGGTGATTCATCCAGCTTCACGATGCGCCAGCTGGGTGCGATCGCCCTGGAGACCAAGGCCAGCCATTTCCGACAGAACGCACATGTCTGCAGCTTGTTTTCCGAGGATCCTCAGATCCATGGCAAAGAAGTGCTGCTCAAGGGTGGCCAGGTAGGTACAGCAGCGTTGTACGGCTTGATGCTGCAGGGCTTTTCGGGCAATGATCCGTAGGGAGACACTGAAAAAGGCCCATTTTATGGCGAGCCAGCATCGCGGTGCGACGCGAGAGCCTGCCAACTCAACGGCTTGCCACTGTTGCGCGAAAGAGCAATCTCACGGCGTTAACTTCATCAGCGCTGCTCTGGACGCTGTGCCAGCGGTTCATGCCGGATCAATGTGGGTCATTACCGTGAGTACCGGCAGCTCAACCTTGACCCGGTTCGCCGCTTCTAACCCGATGTCATGGCCTTCTCTGACTGTGGCATTCCCATCCACTTCGATGTGCACATCGACCACGATCAGATCACCCATCTTGCGCGTTCTGAGATCGTGCACACCGCGCACACCAGGCGTATTGGCAATGACGTCGAAGATGTGCTGATACGTTTCTGCCGAGGCGGCACGGTCCATCAAGTCATGCAATGCCTCCCAGGCAAAGCCTGCGCCTGTCTTGCAGATCATCAGACCCACGACCAGTGCGCTTACTGCATCCAGTGTGGGATGGCCCAGCGCAGAACCCAGAACACCGAGCGCGACGACCAGCGATGAGGCTGCATCGGCGCGCGCATGCCAGGCGTTAGCGATCAGCATGGATGAGCGTACTTTCTCTGCCGCTCTCAGCATGTAACGAAACAGCAGCTCTTTGGAAACGAGTGCCAAGAGGGCGACGTAAAACGCGGCAAACTGCACTGCCGCTGCAGGCGGCTGCATGATTTTGAGAGTCGCCGACCAGGCAATGCCCACGCCCACCGCGACCAGACTCAAGCCAAGGAACAAAGAGGCTGCAGTCTCATAGCGCTGATGACCGTAGTGATGGTCTTCATCCGCATCCTTGCTGCTGTGGCGATTCGCCAGCAACACGATGGCATCAGCGGTCAGATCAGTCAGCGAATGCAGACCATCGGCAATCAGGCCAGCCGAGCTGGTCAGCATACCCGCCAGGACCTGCACAGCGCACAAGAACACATTAACGACCATGCTGACCCAGGTGGTCTTCTTGGCCGCCTCCTGTCGCTGTTCGGGAAGCGAGTCGTCGTTGCCAAATACCTGCTCCATGGGCGACATCCTGAGTCGAACGGTGAATCGCGCTATTGTAAGGTCTTTGACGGTTCTGGAACTCCCCTGTGCGCTGCCGTCGTCGGTCAACCCCGGCAGGGGCCTCCACAATTGATCCGCCTAAAAGCCTCTGACAGTGATCACCTCGCCTGGAGCTAATGAACCAGCTTCTTTAGCGCTGTGCCTCGAGTGTCAGTGATATCTCTGTCTTCTCTGCGCCCCGCTGTACTGTGAGCTTAACCTTGCTTCCCACACTGAAATCATCGAGTCGCGACATCAGTTTTGCGACGGACTCAACGGGCACACCATCGATGGCCGTGATGATATCTCCGGGTGTGACCGCGCCATCCGCCGACACGCTGGCCGCTTTCAGCCCGGCCCGGTCAGCCGCTGAACCACGGTACACCTTCAGCACGAAGACGCCCTTCCTGCCCAGGAATTCGCTGAGTTTTTGATTGATGTCTTCGGCCATGCCAATACCCAATGACGGGCGCAGGTATTTTCCATGCTTGATCAGCTCCGGCACGACGCGATTGACTGTATCGACCGGCACCGCAAAGCCGATGCCCGCGCTGGCGCCACTGGGGCTGTAGATGGCGGTGTTAATGCCGATCAGACGCCCGGCCGAGTCAAGCAGCGGACCGCCCGAATTACCGGGATTGATGGCCGCATCAGTCTGAATCAGATGATCGATCTGGGTGCCATTGTTGCCCGGCAGCGAACGATTCATCGCCGAGATGATCCCGGTAGTGAGGGTCCAGTCAAGCCCAAACGGATTGCCGATGGCGTACACCTTCTGGCCGGTTCGTAGCCTTGCGCTCTCGCCAATCGGCACGGGTGGAGGACGTTTGAAATCAACCGCAATCTTCAGTACGGCGATGTCATGCGCCGGACTCACGCCCACCAGTACTGCCTTGTAGTCCCGACCATCTGCCAGACGCACACGCGCCTCGTTAACGCCCTCGATAACATGGAAGTTGGTGATGACGTGACCCTCATCATCCCAGATAAAGCCGGACCCTGTGCCTCGCGGCACGGAGAACACATTTCGGGTCCACAAATCGACGACCTTTTCGCGAGTGGAAATAAACACGACCGAGGCTTTCGATTTGTCAAACAAGTCTATCGTCGCCTTCTCGTCGGGGTGCAGCTCGCCGCGCGGCGTCACCGGGCGCGGGGCAGCGTTCACACCAGCCAACGCAGCAGGCACTCCGGCCAGTGAAATCACGATCGCCGCAAGCAATAAAAAAATTGAAACTTCTGTTTTGACCGTAGTCGTCATGACATCGCTCTTTCCTGCCCAGGTGTGAAGACGAGAGCAGACATGAGGGCGTGGCCTGCAAATTTCAATAATCGACCTCAGTTCTTAAAATTCAGGCAAACTCCCACCAGCGAGGCAGCAACCCACAAGGTAAATCATCAAGGCAGCGGACGATGGCGCTCGATACGGATGGCGATCTGATGGTCAAAGGCCGGATGCTGGCGGCGACGGTGCGCAGCATGTCTTCTCTCGGATCTCTGGGTGTGCAGGCACTCGCCGAGCTTGGTATACACGAGATCGACATGGAAGCGTGGTACCCCGCCGAGGCGCGGCGTGCCATGCACAGGACCGCGCTGGCTCGCTATGGTGCCGAAGCGCTTTACTCATTCGGTTTCACCACCTCGGATCTGCAATATTCGCTCATACCCCAGTTGCAGGAAGATCATCACAACTATCGCGCGGCGATGCGCGTGGCAGCCGGCAACGCAGCGACAGAGCGTCAGGCGCTCGAAACGATGATTCACAACATCTGTCACGCTTATACCGTCAACTTTGCCTACATGGTGGACCGTTATCATCATCTGTTCTGCGCACGCTGCACCGCGCTGGGTGATCATCAGTTCGACATCGTGGCGAGCACCTTCGCTGAACCAGATCATCATGATTTCACCAGAGGTATTTTCGCTTCATTCCTGATCCGCAGCACTTCGGGTGAGTGGGATCTGGATATCCGCTATCTTGCCGACAAAACTACGCATGGTCCGAACTGGGCGGCGTTCCATTACCGCGTCAGCTTTACCCGCCGAACAAGCAGCGATCCAAGCGCCGAGGTCATTCTTGTGGAAAGCCGACTGGAAGCGCGCGAGTCCTTGCTTAAAAACGTTGTAGAGCAATCGAACCGTTCGCTTTCCGTGATCATGGAATCCATTCAGTATGCGCGGCTGCTGCAGCAGGGACAAATGCCCGACATTGCACAGCTGAGCGGCCCCTTCCAATCGATTGATATTGCGTGGCAGCCGCGCGACCTGATCGGTGGCGATATCTGGTGGACACACAAAGGTAGCGATGGCAGCTTCACGCTGGCGCTGGTGGATTGCACTGGACATGGCGTGCCGGGTGCCATGCTCTCAGTGTTGGTGATATCGACGATGGCCCGAATCTTTGCGCACGATCCGTCGGTGCGGCCTGCGCAAGCACTCCAAGCCCTCGATGCGGGCATGCGCGAGAGCCTGCATCAGGCAGGCGAAAACAAGGCCAGCGATGATGGGTGCGATGCCGCGATCATCCGCATCGCTCCCGGTGGCCGCGAGCTGGTGTTCGCTGGCGCAAAGATCGATCTGTTCCACCGCCACGCGGGCGCAGTAATTCACCATCGCGCAAGCCGCATCAGCCTCGGGTATCTCAAGCCGCCCGCGCAAGCGCCGCTGGAACACCATATCAGTCTGGCCGAGGGTGATCTGCTGGTGATGGTGACCGATGGCGTAACGGATCAAATTGGCAGCGATCCCGCGCACCGGAAAAGCTTCGGGAACAGGCGCATTGAGCACACACTGGCAAACGATGCAATCCAAACAGCTAGCGACGCAAAACAGGCATTGCTGGCAGCGCTTGCCGACTGGCAGGGGCAAGACCAGCGCCGCGACGATGTAAGCATCATCGGGATCCGCTGCTGATTTTCTGGTGGACGGACCTTGCGTTCGCGTGCATCACCGGCCAGAGCCCGCAGGGGGTGGTCAGCAGGCAGTAGGCAGGCGTGCGGCATGCCGCTGGGTCCGGACCGGTCATTCCGCCCGCTCTGACGCAGTTGCGAACTCAGTAGCGGTTGTACTGCTCCAGCGCCTTGCGCATCGACTTCTCGCGTTCAATGATCGGAATCATCTTCGATTCCTTGTCGTCGTACTGTTTGAGAAGGACAACGACCTTCTCGGCCGCGGCCGTCGGCACCACCACAACACCATCGGCGTCGGCCACGATGTAATCTCCCGGATGCACCATGATCTCGCCGCATTTCACCGGTATCTGCTTGTCCACACTGATCATGCGACCGACCGAAGTGGCCGGACTGACTCGGCGAGACCAGACAGGAAATGCCAGTCGCTTCAGCTCAGTGATGTCCCGCACTGCGCCATCAATGACCGCACCCGCGAGACCGCGTACCTTGGCGGTCGTACCCATCAGGTTGCCCATCGCCGCGATTTCCAGACCGTCCTGCATCACATACACCAGCACCGACCCGGCCGGCGCCTCATCGAGGATATCGAGCATATGGTTTGGGTACTTGCGAGTGTCATTCTTGAGCACTGGGCGCATCAGGGCCGTAGCGGCACGGCCTACAATGCGCGCATCATAGATGGGCTTCATGTCAGACGACATCCAGCCCCGCGCACCCGTCGCTTCCTCCACGGCGTCGGCGATGTTGCCGGTACTGTTCTCAGGTCGCTCGAGGGCAGCAATGATCTGCTCGGGCGTCATCGCCAGCGCACTGCTGCTCATGCCTGCGACCCACATCATCAGCGCACCCATCACGATGGCGCGCAGTCTTGCCTTTCGCATCTCTGTCTCCTTGGCAGGTTTTTCAGTCGTGTGTGAGTTGCCGCACTGGGCAGACTTAGCGAAACGCTATCGGAACAAACACCAGGTGCGACGGTCGATCGACGGAGCTTACCGCACAACGGTCAGGCGTCGCTGATTGACAGGACTGCGAACTCAAGTGGGAAGGCGCACTGCCAGATACCGTACACTTCATCCCTGGAAACCGTCCCCCCGGATTATCGATATCAAAGCATCGCACTACCGTGTCCATGCCTATCGCTTTACATCACGTTACCCAATATCTTTACGACCGCCATGTTCGGCTGGGACCGCAAATCATCCGACTGCGGCCTGCGCCGCACTACCGCGGTCGAGTCATCAGCTACGCGATGAAGGTGGAACCCGCCAGCGGAGTTGTGCGATGGATGCAGGACGCGTTCTCGAATGAGATAGCCGAAGTCAGCTTCCCGGACGCCTGTGAGCTGTTTCGTATCAGCGTGGATCTGGTGATCGACGATCTGATAATCCATCCTTTCGGCACTCTGCTCCACCCCGATGCCTGTGACGTCCCACCGGTCTATGATTCGCCATTGATAAAAGCACTGGCGCCCTACCGGCATCTTGAGCCCGCCGGAGCGCTGCTGCAACAGTACCTGGGGACGATAGACCGCAGCACTAGGCGAGCCACTGATTTTCTACTGGCGATCAATCAACGCGTTCACAGCGACATCCGCTATCTGGTGCGTCGGGAGCATGGTGTACAGACGCCGGAACAGACCTTGCACAAGCAAAGCGGCTCTTGCCGGGATAGCGGCTGGCTGCTGGTTCAATTGCTCAGACACTGCGGTTTTGCTGCACGCTTTGTATCCGGCTATCTGATGCAGCCCTCGCCGCCAGCGCAGCCTGCGGAAGCACCCTCAGTATCCCACGCCGATCAAATCGAGCTGCACGCGTGGTGCGAGGCCTATGTCCCCGACATCGGGTGGATAGGACTCGACCCGACCTCAGGCCTGCTCGCTGGTGCGGCGCATGTCCCCGTGGCGTGCGCACCGCTGCCGGCTGCGGCGGCACCCGTTGAAGGCAACGTCGACACCTGTGAGGTGGATTTCAGCTATCGACTCGCCATCTCGAGCCTACCGTCCCCCTAGAGCATCACCCTTGACGCCTCAACCCATGCCCTACCGACATCGCCCACAGTGGCGCGTCTAGGGCGCCTGCTCATTGCCGTAGGTCTTGACCAGATAATCAACGATGTCGGGAATATCAGCGTCCTCCAGCGGCGCATTGAATACCGCCTTCATCCGCTTGACCATGTTTTCCCAGTAGGGACGAGCCGCCGTCGGTGGCTGATACTGCATGTACTCTGCCGAGTGGCAGGCCACGCAGCTGATCCGCGCTTTTTCATACCCGGGCAGCGGACTCGCTCTTAGCTGCACGCCATCAGGCGGCAGATTAATCGTCTTGACGCGAGCGCCGGCAACGCCGGTCGCGCTGAGCAGGGCTACGGCCACGAAAGAAAAAATTAATCCACGTTTTTTCATGAGGTCTTTCGGCATGAATGAATCAGCAGGCATCCTATCCTCCGAATTACGCCGCAGTGACGCGCACAGATTCGATGACATTGCGCATGTAGCCAGCCGGTTGCCACTTGGCGTGGTCAGGCTGAGTTTCACCCGAGCGGGCCGTGGCGCGAACCCGCAAGTCGTAATCGCCGCCTGCAGGCGTAAAACCAAACGTAAATTCTCTGAATGAGTAGCGACTCAATTCCCGGCCCAGAGCCGCCTCGCGCCAGGTCAGGCCGCCATCGGTGGAGTAGGCAACACTGCGAATACCCGAACCACCATCGAACGCAATACCCCGAACGTTGACACTGCGTCCGGCAGCAATGCGCGCGCCATCACGCAGCGAAGTAATGAAAGAGCGCACGACGAAACGACCAATCGGACGCGTGGACTGCGGTGCCTTGCCCGGATCGACGCAGGCGCAGTCGTTATCCGGAATGCGATAGGCCGGCTTCATCCAGAAGCCTTCATAGGTGTTATCGACGATCTCGATGTCAGATAGATGCTTGATCCAGTAGGTCCCATAAAAGCCGGGGACGATGAGCTTGATCGGATACCCATTAAGCATGGGTAGGTCGCTGCCATTCATCTGATATGCCAGCATGACTTCGCCATCCATCGCGTGATGGATATCCAGCGATTTGACAAAATCGCCGCCACCAAATGGCGCGGTATCCAGTCCATTGAACACCACTTGACGGGCGCTGTCCATGATCTCTGCGCGCGCAAGCACGTCTTTGAGCGGCACGCCGACCCAGCGCGCATTCCCCATGGCGCCATTCGATAGCTGCCCTCCCGTGACTCGGGGCGAGAAATGACCTCGGCTATTACCAGAACATTGATTGACCGCGACGATCTCGGCAGGCCGGAAAAGCTGCCGCAGATCAGCCACCGAAATGGTGAAGGGTCGACCACAGGCCTTGCCGCCAATCTTGATCTGATGCCGATCGCCATCGATCGATGTGGGTATGCCGGATAAATGATAGCGAACGAAGAACGCATCATTCGGGGTAATGAGGCCTTCATTGAATACGTCGAACGGTGTTTCCAATTGTGGGGGGCGCGAGGTGAGCACGATCAGCGGTCGCTTTTCCGGATAGGCCACCAGCTGGCGGCGGCCATTGGCAAAAGGCAGTTCGACTTCGGTCGTAGCTGCCTGCGCGATGCTGCTATAGGGAGCGAGCATGGCACTGGCTGCGGCACCCGCACCCCCCAGTAATAAAGCTCGTCGCCGCATATCCGCGTCGAGGAGATCCTCGCTTTTCTGGTTGTTTGCGTTGTTCTTCTTGCTCATATCGTCTCCACCAGAGGACGGTCCCGTAAAGTTACTATACCCAAGATGATTTGCTCCTTCACCACGCCACGACGGCGCACCACGCCAATACCCCGCCTGCCCAACACTCAGGCCGCCTGGGTGCTGCGAATGGGTATGACGCGGCGCTTGCGCTCTTCTATCAATGGCAGGCAGCGCTTGTCATCCTGGTAGATTGCCACGCAATCTAGACACTGGAAGCATTCACTGTAATTAATCTTGCCATCAGGTGTGATCGCCTGATATTCGCAGCGGTGCCGGCAGGACTGACATGGCGTTCCGCACTCGGCACGGCGCGGGATCCAGTGCCATCGCTGCAGCAGATTAACGCAGGCCAGTGCTGCACCCAGTGGGCATAGGTAACGACAGTAGCCTCGGTAAAGAAATAATCCAAACGCGAGGCAAAGAACCGCCCAGACAATATAAGGCCAATCGCGCATGAAATAAAAACTGATCGCAGTCTCGAAAGGTTCTACCTTGACGGCCAGCTCGGAGAATGACGGTGCGACGAATACCGAGCCCATGATCACGGCCAGCACAAGGTATTTGATCCACTTGAGCTTCGCATCAAGCGCCGCCCGCAAACGTCGCTGGTGAAGGCCAAGGCGATTGGCAATCATGCTGATCAGCTCTTGCATCGCCCCGAAGGGGCACAGCCAGCCGCAGAAGGTGCTACGCCCCCAGACCAGCAGCGTCACACCGGTGAATAGCCAGAGAATCACTGTCATGGGGTCATTCATCAGGAAACCGAGATCGCCTCCGCCTCTGAGTGATTCCAGGGCTGCCGTCACGTTGATGATGGTCAGCTGTCCTTGTGCAGTCCAGCCGATGAAGCCCAGTGTGAAGATCAGATAGGCCGTGCGGAAGATCGTGAGTGTGCGTGTACTGGCCGTGATCCGGCGCTGAGCGAACAAGGCCACGGTGAGTAGGCCCAGTCCGATGATTAGCGCAGCGATATCCAGCCAGCGTGACTGCCATGCCTTGATCCAGTCGATGGAAGAAAAATCCGTATCCCACCAGTCGTACAGGGTTGCCCGCCAGCCGTGGAAGTCATACACCAGAGGAAATTGGCGCTGTTCGACATGATTCATGATCTGGTTGGTGCCAAATCGCCGGCCCAGCCGGAATG
The DNA here is from genome assembly GCA_900299005.1 of Oxalobacteraceae bacterium. Taxonomy (GTDB): domain Bacteria; phylum Pseudomonadota; class Gammaproteobacteria; order Burkholderiales; family Burkholderiaceae_D; genus Pernthalerella. The sequence continues at coordinate 46,031 of OMID01000060.1, read as the reverse complement.
AGAGATCAAAAGGCTGAGCCGGATCCAGCGGCGTGGCCTTGTCGATCACCAGAAAATACGCCTTGGTGGATTTCGGATACCCAGGCACTTTGAGGCGCTTGTCATAGCCAATGCTGCTGAATTTCAGGGGTTTGCCGTTTTGGGTCAGCACGAATGGCAGTTCATCGGGCACCCGCAGCGCACTAATTGCATTGTCTGAAGGCGGGCGGTCGATCGGTGCTTGAGCGTCCTGCGCAGCAAGACGCGGATCGCCCGTGCTGCGCGCTTCGGGCAGGGCTGGCCGCAACAGGGCATCAGACACCGCCGCCAGCGGGCCGCTCTCGGTCACCAGCAGCGCCTGCGATTTGCGACGGCTGGTGTTCAGATAGCGCCAACCTTCGTCATCAAGCAAGTTACGGCCAATCGAGGGAATGCCAAGCAGCGCCACCTGAAAACGCAGCACAGGTGCATCGCGCGCAAGGCCTTCCAGTTTGCCGCCTCCGGGTTCGTTGATATTCGCATAGGCACGCTCGATATCATCGAGTCTGATGACGGTGGTGCGCACCATCCCGCGTGCCAGCAAATCGTCCCAGTCCAATGGTCGAAAGCTCTCTCGCGTGCTGCGACGACGCGCCGCTGCCGCAGCCGCAATGCTCGGGTCAAGCTTGGCCACCGCGACTTTGGCTGCCGAGGCAAAGATTGATCGGTCGATCGCTTTGGTCGTGACGGTGCCGTGATTGACGCCCTGCAGATCAGCCGACTGATCGTCACGCTTGGTCGCTGCGCGCCAGTCATGAATGCGCACCGTATGGCGCAGCGAGAGATCCGTGTATTGCGCCGTAAACGTGCCAAGTCGCGCCGTGCCGGTCGGGTTGTTGAAAAAAGGCTCTTTGTGATCGACCAGCCTCAGGTCGATGAAGCTGCCGGTCAGATCCATGGCGACCAGCACATCGATCGGCTTGCCGCTATACCCACGCACCGGCTCAAAGTCGAGCGACTCGAAGGCGTACCCCTTGAGCTCAGGCTTGCCGCCGGCAGGATTTTTCAACATCAGAGGATAGACCGGCATGTCGGCCTGCATCTCGCCGACGATGAACTGGCTATCTAGCAGTTTGTCGACCTCGTCGCGCTTCAGCAAGCCGGCGCATGCATCGGAAGAGACGCTCAAGGCGCTAAACAGGCTCAAGCACAACACCGCGAATGCGCGCACAGACCCTCCCCCACAAGCACGGTCGCTACTGCAGGTGACGGCCGGCCCTTTTTTGGTTATTCGTTTGCTGCAAAGGCAGATGCAATCTACCACGAAGCCGGGCACATTTCGCACTCAAGCCTGGGCTAGATGCGAAGCGGATTATCAATTTGAACAGCAATCTTCGGGTCGAAATGAAACCTGAGGGTTGTCTGACAGTAGGAAGAAAAATCTGCGGGTGAGCGCAGTGCGTGATGGTTGCCTGTGAAAGCCTATTCACTGCCAGAACAAGGATGGATCCCGGCCTACGCCGGGATGACGATTGAGAAGCCAGTGGCTAATTTCAACGTCGTGCGAACACCTGGGTCACTGTGATCCCAGCGCTCCTCCACCGTCGTCCCAGCGCTCCTCCACCGTCGTCCCAGCGAAAGCTGGGACCCATGCCCGCACACCGAGGGCCGGGAAAACATCACCCCAGCATCAAATAATCCTCAACCAGGATAGGCTGAATGTGATCGGTGAAATTCGGCAGATCGGCCAGTAGGGTTTTACCTTCGGGGCTGCTCAGCGCAGCCTGCAGCGCTTCGACTGAATCGAACCATAGCTCGGAGAAGCCATCGTAGCCAAGTACAGGTACGGATTCCGGTGCGAGCAGGTTCACCGAGTAGCGGCGCATACCAGGCAGCTTCTTGCACAGCTCTGCATGGACATTGAGCCAGTGATCGACGAACTGTTCATGGGTCATGCTCTGCTTGCGACGCACCATGCCTAGTCGTTTTACAGCGTTTGGTTTTCTCATGTTGTTCTCCTTGTGAGGGGGTTGTGATTATCGTGCTTATTTGGTCGCAAACACTGACGTCTCCCTGCGCCGGGTGGGGAATGCAGAGGTAATGGCGCCCACCGAGGCGTCGGTGACCAGCGCCGCATACTTGGCAAGCACGCCCTCGGTGTAACGAGGCTCTGGCGGCTTCCAGTGTTTCAGACGTTCTCGGAGTTCATCGTCGCTTAGCTCGGCGCGCAACTGACGCTGCTCGACATCAATGATGATGATGTCGCCATCGCGAAGTGCAGCGATAGGCCCGCCATCGGCTGCCTCGGGAACGATGTGGCCGATCACAAAACCGTGTGACGCACCCGAGAAACGGCCGTCCGTCATCAGTGCTACAGAACCGCCAAGACCCGCGCCCTGCAGAGCGCCGGTCAGTAGCTGCATTTCGCGCATCCCCGGACCACCTCGCGGTCCTTCGTAGCGAAGTACCAGCACATCGTTTGGCTTGATCTCGCCCGCCTTGATCGCCTGAAAGGCAACTTCTTCATTGTCGAACACACGGGCGGGGCCGCGATGCAGCGACTTGCTTTGTCCCGATAATTTGATCACCGCGCCCCCGGGTGCGACATTGCCCGACAAAATCGCCAGGCCCCCCTGGGGCTTGATCGCATTGTCCAGCGAGCGAATGACTTGCTGTCCGACGGGCTCTGATGCTGAGGCGATTTCTTCGCCCAGGGTTTTTCCACTGACCGTCTTCGATGCGGTGTGTAACAAGCCCGCCTGCACAAGCCGCTTGCCAACCACGGGCATGCCACCGGCCTCATACATTTCAGGCGCAGTGTAGGTGCCCCAGGGGCGCATATCGGCAAGCACCGGCGTCTTGCGCGAGATGCGATCGAAATCCTGGAGCGACAGCGATACGCCGAAATCATGTGCCATGGCCAGCAGGTGCAATACGGCGTTCGTGGAGCCGCCTGTTGCCATCACGCCCGTGATCGCGTTCTCGAAGCTTTCGCGGGTGACAAGATCACGCGGACGCGTACCCGCGTTCACGAGGGCCATCACCATGCGGCCACACTGGCGGGCAGCGGCTTCCTTGGTTTGCTCGAGTGCGGGAATGTCATTGATGCCCAATGGCGAAATACCAAGCATGGAACAGGCTGTCGCCATGGTGTTCGCGGTGAACTGACCGCCGCAGGCACCCGCGCCGGGACAGGCATGGTCTTCCACGTCACGCAGCTCTTCGGCACTGATGCGTCCGGCGTTGAATGCGCCAATCGCCTCATACACTTCCTGGATGGTCAGCTTGCGGCCCTCGAACAGCGTCGAGGGCTTGTGGCAACGACCCGCCTGGATCGAACCACCGTAAAACGAGAGTCCCGGCACGTTCACGCGTCCTAGCACCATCGCCATCGCTGGAATGGTCTTGTCGCAGCCAGACAGCGTGACCAGTCCATCGAGCATGTGACCACGCGCGACGAGCTCGACAGAATCGGCAATCAGCTCGCGACTGACAAGCGAGGTCTTCATGCCCTCGGTACCGGTGGTGATGCCGTCGTTGATTGCCACGGTATTGATCTCGACCGGATTACCGCCCGCCTCGCGTATCCCCTGCATGACCTGCTGTGCAAGATCGCGATGATTGAGGTTGCAGGGCATGGTCCCTATCCAGCAGTGCGCGACACCAATCTGCGGTTTCCTCAGATCGTCATCAGTAAAGCCTGCGGCTTTCATCATCGAGCGCGCCACGGCGCGATCGGGGCCATCGAGCAGCGGGCTGCTCTTATGTCTAGGATCGGCGCTCATGCTCAGCCTCCGATCGGATATTGGCGAATGAAGCGGCGTATCTCGGACAGTGTTTTTGCGGGCGCTTCTTCAGGAATGAAATGTCCGCAGTTGACCGGGCCACCACTGACCTGCTCGGCCACCTCGCGCCAGTCTTCCAGGCAGTTGAACAGACGATGGATCACACCCTTCTTGCCCCAGAGCGCGTGCACCGGCATTTTCAGTTTCTTGTGCAGGTCGCGGCGGTCATGCACGAGGTCGATAGTACCGGCGGCACGGTAGTCTTCGCAGCTCGCATGAATGGCTTTAGGATCCTTGAATGCCTTGACATACTCGCGCACGGCAGCAGGCGAAAATGCCGAGAGATCGAGCTCGTCGCGCCCGACACGACCCAGAATGTTGAAAGGTACGATCCCCTGCAACATCTTTTCCGGTAGCGGTGCGGGCTGGAGCATCTGAAACCAATGGTAATAGGCGCTCGCAAAGGCCAGATTGGTACTCTCGAACATTTTGAGCGTGGGTGAAATGTCGAGCACGGTCAGCGTCTGCACCCGCTTGCCGTGGTCTCGCGCGAGTCGGTGCGCGACGCGTCCTCCGCGATCATGGCCTACGAGATGAAATTTGTCGTGCCCCAGCGCCGTCATGACTTCAACCATGTCTTGCGCCATCGCGCGTTTGGAATAGTTGCTGTGGTCCGGCAAACCCTTGGGCTTGGAAGAGCCCCCATAGCCACGCAAGTCAGCGCACACCACGGTGTAATCTTTCGCCAGTGCGGGCGCAATCTCATGCCAGCACACCATCGTCTGCGGATAGCCATGCAGCAGAAGCACCGGCTCTCCGGTACCGGCAACTACGGTGTTGATAGTGGCGCCGGAAGTCTTGATGCGGCGCTGTGAAAACCCCTTGAAAAATGCCATGCTGGCCCTCCTCTTTATTGTTATTGGATGCTTGGCGAGGTGCGTGTCCGGGCGCGAAGCTCGTTGCAGATCGCGCAAACCTGCAAGTCTAGCAGTAATTGCCGCCGCAACCGCGCAAAATCGAGCTTAACCGCCCAGTGACAGGAGCAATCAGGAGAGACTCATCATCAGCCAGATTGCCAGACTGAGCAAAGCGATCACGACACCGCAGAGCAGATAGATCTGCCGGACCATGTCTTTGGTCGATATCGGAAAACGTTCCGGCGAGGGTTCTGCGGAATTATCTGTACCCGAGTTTCCGGAATTCGTCGTGGTCGTGGTGTCTTCCATGGTGCTCTCCCAGCGGCTATGCATGCCCGGTGTCTGGCAGGGTAACAGAGGCAACCGGCGCCTGACGAGAATGAAAAATGACCAGAGAGACGAAAGAAAGCACCGCCCTTTAGGGCGAGCCAGACTCAGAATCTACAAACAAGGAGAAGCGCTTTGCCGCGACATCGCGCTCCCTCACGACGGTCACCCACGCGGCGCGCGCCGGGCGGAACAGGCGGCTGAAAACGACGAAGGTCATTAATGCCTGTCTGGGCATGAGCACATCCTCCCGACCCAGCCTGACGATGGCAGCAACAAGATTATCAAAGCGTTATTTATTGCATCATCAGATAATCGATCACCGGAAAATCTATGGCCAAATTCATCACAAAACCACTGACTGAATCACCGTTGACCCAAGTCAGTTATTCTGGGCCACCTCGCTGAGTACAATTACCCGGATTAAAAACGCTTCTGATAAAGCCATGGACCTGCGACACTTGCTCCCCGCGCTTCTCACGGCCAGCTGCTTGTTCACTGGCGCACCGGGCCTCGCCCAGGAATCCAAAGAAGAAATCAAATCCGCCCGTTGCTCGGCCATCTTCACCATGCTCTCGGAGGCGTTTTCGACTGACCCGAGGGCTCCGGTCTTCCAACGTTTTATCGGCCTCTTCAATGATCTCTACCTGAAGGAGAAAAAAGATCGCACCGGCAGCAGTAGCCCCGCGGAGGGTGCGGCGCGACGGGCAGCGCTGCTCACGGAATTCCGCGAGACCTATCCGGCCCGACAAGCGGCACTCAAGGAGGAAGTCGTGCTGTGCGGCGCATGGGCTGATGGTTTTCTGGCTCAGGGAGACAACGTTACGCATGTGCCCGTCATACCTAAACTCATCCCTGCGCCAGTTCGACAGGAATACGAAGCGCTTGCCACTACCGGGTGGGAGGGCTGGTTAAAATAAGGCCGAACAAATACATCCCGACGCGCTCGCGGAAAAACCAGTTCAAGACCGGCGAGACAAGCCGGCGAACAGCCTCCTGTGCGATGACAGCAAATATTCGGTAAGCTATCGTCCTCATGGAGCAGACTTTATTCGACAAATACGGTGGCGTGCCTGCGGTGACCACCATCGTCAGAGACTTCTACAAACGCGTGATGAAACGCCCCAATCTGAGGCGTTATTTCGTTGACGTGAAAATGGAGGATCTGATCATGCATCAGATCGCTTTTGTCTCTTTGGCAATGGGCAAGGTGCCGCACGACTATGCGGGGCGCGACATGAAAAGTGCGCATGCAGGGCTGAGAATTACATCGGCCTCATTTGAACTGGCCGTCGATCTGCTCAAGGATGCATTGGTAGCGGCCAGCGTAGAACCTCAGGATGTCGATACCATCACCCGGACCGTGAATGCCCTCAAAAGCCAGATCGTCGGCCAGTAGGAATGCCGGCTAGGCGGCGAGGGGGGTTTCAGAAGCCTAGGCTCACCGGTTTTAACACCCCCAGAAGACTCCAGAGCGCCAGTGAGGCCGAGTCGGCAGTGTCCGCATCGTCGACCATGGTTTCAATCTGATCCACAGTAAGCGCGCCCAGCCAGCTGGCAAGAGAATCTGCCTGCGCAGGCTCCAATCGGAGCGAGATCGCGCAGTCTTCCAGTGACGTTTGTCCACGCAGCGACAAGCAGGCCTGATCCACAGGGCTGCGAAGACACTGGGTTTTGGTGACGCCGGGGCTGCCTGCAGGGAGCGATGCCATTAACTTCTCGAGCGCAAAGAGCTCTTCGCGATTAAGGGAAACCGAAAAATCATTGTGCATGGGAGCCTCGCATATCGGTGCCCAGGGGTTCGGTTGGGCCACTCGCCGACAATCGATACATGCCAGTTTGGTAAGTTGCTTGAGTCTGCATTCGCTTTAGCGAAATAAGAACCCATCTCCTTAGATTGATGGCACGGGGACAATACCGCAGACCGTACAGAGGTGCAGCGAGCTATTGGCGACGCCGCCAGCAAGTTTACAAGATAGGTGGGAAGAGTATCACAGGGCGATTCCTGCAAAGGCCAAAAATTATCGATGGCGTCTAAAGCCGAATGGCTGGCAGCAGATGCGGGAACAGTAGGCTGTTTCGCTTAGAATCCAAAGACCAACGGCATCAGTCCGGCGCCCTCAGTCCGACTGGTGCAGGCGATCATTGTCCAGCCCGAGGAAGCATCATGCCATTATCAAGCTCAAAAAAAACGCGCATCGCTAAGCATTGCGCTCGCTGGCCAGGTGGGCGCATCGCAGACAGTGCAGACGTACCGCAAGACGCCCCCAGCACCGCCAGCGCATTGTGTTTGCCAGCGCGTCCAACCCAGCTGCTGTGGGTTCTCGCGATATCCGCTTTTGCCGGTGCCGTTCACGCTGAAGGTGTGGATTTCATACAGCCTCAGGATGGCGATACCGTCAACTCGACCTTCGTCGCAAAATTTTCGGTGGAAGGGAAAAAACTATCAAAATCCGGTGACGACACCCCGGGCACGGGCCATCATCATCTATTCGTCAATGCGGTAGATGTACCCGAGCGTTACACCATCCCCCGAAACGATCAGTACAAGCACTTCGATCGCGGACAGTCCGAGAGTCTGGTATTCCTCCCTCCGGGCAAATACACGCTGACACTGCAGTTCGGTGACGGCGCGCACCGCTCTTATGGCGAGAAGTACCGCAAGAAGATCGAGATCACCGTGGTACCAGACAAGGAGTGAGCCTTTTGCTGCACTCTCTGCTCGGCTACGGCGGCCTGCTGGCTATCGGCTGGCTGGTCTCGGAAAACAGACGAGCCATCCCCTGGCGTGCAGTGTCGAGTGGGGTAGCGCTGCAGTGGCTGCTCGCGCTGCTGATACTCACACTCCCTGCCGCGCAAGCCGCATTTGCCTCTTTGAACGGAGCCATGCTCGCCCTGGAACAGGCAACGCGTGAGGGCACCTCGCTGGTGTTTGGGTATCTCGGGGGTGCTCCCTCGCCTTTCCCTGTAAATCCGGGCGCTTCGACGTTCATCCTTGCTTTTCAAGCGCTCCCCATCGTGCTGGTAATGAGTGCTCTGTCGGCCTTGCTGTTCTACTGGCGCCTGCTTCCCTGGCTGGTGGCGCACATGAGCTGGTGGCTGGAAAAAACCATGGGGGTCAGTGGCGCTGTCAGCGTCTCGACTGCTGCCAATGTCTTCCTTGGCATGGTCGAGGCTCCTCTTTTCATCAAGCCCTACCTTCAACAAGTCTCGCGTGGCGAACTCTTCATTATTCTGACGGCGGGCATGGCCGGTGTGGCTGGTACCGTAATGGGACTATATGCCGCCGTTATCGGACCGCTAGTGCCCAATGCGCTCGGGCACATCCTGGCGGCCTCTTTTATCAGTGCGCCGGCTGCGATCGTGTTTGCCAGCCTGATGGTGCCGCACTCGGGGCCCGGCACTGGCAGCGAGATGGTCGTGGCCGACAGCGACGCCAGCGCGATATCGGCGATCTATCGCGGCACATCGGAAGGGCTGGCGCTGCTACTGAATATCATCGCTTCACTGATCGTCGCCGTAGCGCTGCTGGCCATCGTCAATCAGCTGGTGGGCTTGCTGCCACATGAAGGTGACCCCTGGTCGCTGCAGCGACTGCTGGGTTTACTGCTGAAACCTCTGGCATGGCTGGCCGGCATTCCCTGGTCCGAGGCCGGCGCTGCCGGCTCATTACTCGGCACGAAGACCATACTCAATGAGCTGGTCGCTTATCTCGATCTGGCGCGCCTGCCCGAGGATGCGCTCTCGCCCCGTAGTCGACTCATCATGACCTATGCTCTGTGCGGCTTCGCCAACATCGGCAGTCTGGGCATCATGATCGGCGGCCTGACTGCCATGGCGCCCTCACGGCGCGCGGAGATTATTCAACTGGCCCCTCGCACCCTGTTATCCGGAACGCTGGCCACGCTCTCCTGCGGCGCTATCGTCGGATGCCTCGATCTGGCCGGAACCTGAAGCCACATGAATCACGCGTTCGACAATCTTGCAATGCGTCTGCCTAAATGTGCGAAGCCGAAATACACATGCCCGTCGCCTTTTTGCTAAGGCGACAGCGTGCGGATTTGACCCGCCGGCGACCGATTATTATGGCAGTCTGAATCCACAGTTCCTTGGCGCATAGATTGACGCTATCCCCATGTTCCGCACCATTCTTGTCGCCTACGATGGCACCCGCGATACCTACTGCGCAGTACGCCGCTGCATGCAGCTGCCCAGCAGCAGCGAGACACGTATTCATCTGGTGTGCGTAGCCGAGCGCAGCGTGTTCGAACATTTGGCTGACTATTTTCATTTGAGCGAGCCGCGCAGTGACGCGCATCCGGCACTACAGCGCCTCCACCGTCAGCTTGACGCCGGGGTGGACGATCTGAAGTCCTTCCACGAGCATGTCAGCAAGCATCTGAGGACCGGCGATCCACTGGATGAAATTGAAAAAATGATCCGCGAGCTGCACCCTGATCTGATCATCGTAGGTCACTCAAAAAAAATCCCCAGCGTCACGGGACTGGGCAGGAAAATGATCGACATTCGGCTCGCGGAGCGCGTGCACTGCAGCCTTCTGATTGCGTCGGATTAATGAACCAAAAATTCAGTCGCCGTATGCTTCCCTGCACTGCTTCTGGAACAGCTCGCGACTATCGAGCAGCTCCGCGTAGTTAGAGTGAGGGTGCTCTTTTTTGTACTGGTTCTGTCGCTCCTCAACACAGCGATCAAACTTGCTGACGCAGGATGTCAGCATCCATAGCCCCAACAGAGCGGGCAATACAATCAGGCCCCGGTGCTTCATCGTTTCACCTCCGTTCCTGTGCTGGCCCCGTGCGGCTGCGCCCGCTGATACCCCCAGAAGGTATTCAACCTCCCCCCACCGCCCCGAGCACCACACGCCCTATGACAAAAAAATCCCGCCGGGCCTTACGGCGCGGCGGGCGGTTTCCCCCAAGAGGCAGACAATTACTTGCGCTGGATAGTCCCCAGAAATTTGATGATATTGCGGATGTCGGCATCAGATAGCGTACCGCCCCACGTCGGCATACCCAGTTCCGGGCGGCCATTGGTAATCGTGGTGTGCGCAACATCCTGCCATTTATCGTCGTAGCGCTTGGACAGCTTGCGCAGATCTCGTTCCGACTGCGGGCTGGCGCCATTCTGACCGTGGCAATGTGAGCAGCGGCTGTTGAACATACCCTTGATTTCTTCCATGTCGACATCAGCGACCTTGATCATGTTCGACTGCAGATCGGTTTTTTCGGCAGCAGCCAGCGTCATCTTCGCCGCGCCTTTGTCGCTGAACTTCTTTACATTCGCTTGCGCTGTGCCGCCAGCGACTTGTTCAATGATAGTGTTCCACGAGCCCTTGGCATCCAGAACGACGGGCACCGCCTGCGGAAAACCATATTTCTTTTGCAGCTGCTTGATTTCGGGCTGCAGCTCGGTGAGCGCATGATCAATCTTGTCTCTCAACTCGGTCTTGCCCTTGGAGACAGCCACGGCAACTTGCCCGTTCAGGCCAAAACCAGCAACCGGTGTGATAGTCCAGCGATTCTGCAGTCGGCTCTGATTTTCGTAGCCGGCACTCGGGCCCCATAGGACTGCGAGATCCAGTTCGCCTTTGGCCAGAGCGTCGAACACTTCTTCCTGAAACTTGTAATTCCTTGGTTCGTAGCCCGGCTCGGCAGAAAGCAAGATATGAGGCGGCGATCCATGCAAAACACCAACACGCTTGCCCTTGAGATCTTCCAGAGATCTCAATGTAAAAGATGCCGGTCCAACCAGAGCGAAACCAACATCCATGAAAGCACGGCTCTTGTCCGCGCCTCTGACTTTGTAGTCAGCCGTTGCGGGAAGAGCAAAATACGCATCGCAGCCATCCATGGTGTTTCGGATGGCGCGTCGCTGATTATGCGTCAACCACCAGACATACTCTACGGAGCTGCCCAAGTGCTTGCCTACCAGTTCTGCAAGCTCGACATAAAGACCTTTTTCCGACCCTTCAGATTTACTGAAAGGCAAATTATCAGGATCGGAGCAGACTTTCAGCGTGTCGGCAAAAGCCACCGACATCGACAGAAGGCCAGCGAATACAACAGCAGTCTTCAACGCGAACCTGCCAGGCGTAACAAGCAACTTGGGCATTACTCAGACTCCGAATTAATTAACAGCAAAAACGAACAGCGTGCCACCCTCAGCGCTGGCGTCCACGATCTTCTGGCCAACCTCTCCGAAGAACGCAGGAATCGACTGCGAGCGTCCAGACACCACAGCGACATACTGCTTGCCATCGATGACGTAAGTCATCGGCGCGGCGCTGATGCCAGAACCTGTGTTGAACTCCCACAGGATCTTGCCGGTTTTGGCGTCAAAGGCACGGAAGATACCCTTCACATCGCCCGCAAATACCAGACCGGTTGAGGTAGTCATGGTGCCACCGTTGAGCGGCAGTTCTTCTTTGAAGAACCAGGCTTCCTTCTGCTTGACCGGATCCCAGGCCTTCAGTCCACCACCGTGACCGCCGGGGCCCATTTTGCCCAGATCGAAGTTAACCGACAGGTAGAACTGACCACGCTTGTAATCCTCCTGAACTGCTTCCATGTCCATGCAGAGGTTGGTGGTCGGGATGTACACCAGGCCGGTGTCCTTGTTGTAGCTCATGCTCTGCCAGTTCTTTCCGCCGATGAGGTTAGGACAGACATTGACAGCCTTGCGCTTGAGACCAGGACGGAACTTGTTGCCGGGAGCTTCGATCGGCATGCCGGTCTTCAAGTCGATACCGGTGGCCCAGTTCACGCCATCCACGAAAGGCTTGGCGGAGAGCAGCTTGCCATTGGCGCGATCAAGCACGTAGAAGAAGCCATTACGGTTAGCCTGCATGATCACCGGCGTGGTCTTGCCATCGATGGGCAGATCAGCAAAGACCAGTTCGTTCACGCCGTCATAGTCCCATGCATCATGCGGTGTGAATTGATAGTGCCACTGAATGGCGCCTGTATCGCCGTTGATGGCCAGCACCGATGCGGAGTAAAGATTGGAGTACTTGCCGATGTCGGAGCTGTCATTACCACGTACCGCCGCAGACCAGGGAGCCGGGTTCGATGTTCCGTAGTAGACCAGGTTCAGCTTGGGGTCGTAGGAACCAATCAGCCAGGCAGCTGCGCCACCGTGCTTGCCGGAGTCGCCCTTCCAGGTGTCGCCACCCTTTTCACCCTGCAGGGGCACGGTATGCGTGCGCCACACTTCTTTACCGGTGTTCTGATCATAGGCGACGATCGCACCCCTTACACCGTACTCGCCACCAGCGAAACCAGTGACGACCAAATTCTTGACGATGGTCGGTGGGGAGGTGATGGCCGAACCCTGTGTGTAGTCCACGACGGTGGAGGTCCACAGCTCTTTACCAGTCTTGGCATCGAGGGCGGTCACTTTTGCATCAAGACGGCCGAAGAAAATTTTGCCATTCGCGTATGCCACGCCGCGGTTGTCCACGTCGCAGCAAGCGAACTGATCAACGTTCTTTGGAATTTCCGGCTGATACTTCCACTTCATTTGGCCCGTCTTCGCGTTGACCGCGATCACATTTTTCGGGCCATAGGAAGAGGTCACATACAGCGTATCGCCCACCACGATAGGCACGGATTCCTGCGAGCGGTTGGTGCCTAATTGCAGTGCCCACTTGACCTGCAAATTTTTTACGTTTGCGGGCGTAACCTGATTGGCAGTGCTGTATCGCGTATTACCCGAATCACCACCATAGACACCCCAATTATTCGCAGCGGCGAGCTGGGCGGCTGCCAGCATCACTGCAGAAGTCATGAGCTTGGTTGAGAATTTCATATTGTCTCCATCTTTTTGTCTCGGGATTAACCAGAAACTCTGTTATTGATTTACAAACAACCTAATGCCACTTGTACCTTGATGCAGTGCTACAAGTAATCAGGCACCGCGATAGTACAAGCTGCAGAGGAAAAATCAACGAACAACCCGCTAAAACCTTCGGGAATTAACGCAAAACTCTTCTTCAGACGCGATGGTTTTGAGGTGCTGAATTACTTTGAATATCTAAAATAAACCGCGCAGTCACTTTACAAACATTAAGGCAGATTTTTATTTGAATTTTCAGTCATTAATGTCCTCATCCTCTGAGCGAAACAAGCCGCTGCTCACACTTCGGTAACACCTTGAATTTGCTTGATTTGTCGAGCGACGTAGAGAGAGGTCTTACCCGAAACTTACGCTGGGGAGCGACAAGGTCGACTGCAAGAAGGCGGCGCGTATCCAGAGGCCTATTGTCTGGGACACGATGGCTATCAAAAAAAGGAGTCTGATTTTTTCCGGCGTTCGGTTTTTTTACCGATGCCATAAAAAATAAAAAAATTGTCGATTGGTGGTGAATAACTTACCTTGAACTTACAAACCCCATCGATTGAGGTCAAGACTCAGCTCCACACCGGAAGCTACTGTGCGCTCACAACGCGAGCGCGGCACCGCCCTGCGGTCGCTGTGAAGACGTCAAAACCTGCGGCCGCAGGGACCCGTTGCTCATTCTGTCTTTACCAGCACCATGCGCATGACGCCACCTTGAAAGAAACGCGCTGTCGTCGGCTCGCGACGTTCCAATTGCACCAGGCCGACGCCCGGGCAATACCATTCGACATTTTCCATGGGTACTTCCTTGTAGGTCATGTCGCTCTCGACCCAAACGTTGATCTCGGCAATACCCTTGACCATCAAACAGCCGCTATACGCGCCTGAGGGTGTGGTCACCTTCTGATCCAATGCTTCGATCGTGTAATTCATGGTGAGGTTGCGATATTTATCGACGTATTTGAATTCCGGTGGCCACTCGTTGCGCCGTTTAAGAAAATAGGGCACGGTGGTCGTCGACCATTTCGCTTCTTTGCTGAGTTTGGCCGGCAAGACAATGCGCGGTCCGGGATCGAGCATCGCTTCTTTGCCGGCCGGACCACGGCTGGCCACGCGATAGACACCCTGCTCGTCGGTACGCAGCCAGTATTCATTGCCCGTGTCGCTACGACGGCGCCAGGCCTCTTTGCCGTTTAGCTCCACCCGCCCACGGTTAGTGAGCGTGAGCAGGTAGCTGTCGAGATGCGCATCAGGATCATCAAAAGCAATCTCGACCTTGTAAGTCCAGCTTCTACCTGACTCAAGCGGAAAAAAAGGATGGTCTTGCGCCGGCTTGTCGCAACCCGCCAGCAGGCACATCATTAGCAGGGAAAAGAGCAGTCGTCGCATCTTATTTTTCCGGGACTTGCGGCACGGGCAGATCAACAATCTTCACCTCCTGCTCATCCTTGCCGGGATTAAGCCAGCTAGGTCCCTTGCCGGTGCCCGCTCTGGGTTCGGCGGTGCCCATCTGACTAATGCCCTGGCGCCCCTTGCGCATTCCCTCATTGATTTTTTCGTGCAGTGCGCGCATGTAAGGCAGCTTGTAGGCGCGTGGCTCAAGTCCTTGCTTGCCCTCCTCGATGGGCGTCACCCAGAGATAGAGGGCGCCCGCATACTTGGGCCTTGGCTCCTCGACGACAGCAGCGATCAGCAGAAAGCGCGCTGGTAAGGGATCCACACTGGGATTGCCGAGCAGGCTGAATACTGCCTGATAACCAAAAAAATAAAAGGCGCAGACACCCAGTGTCAGCACGCCCTTGAGCCAGCGTGGCCAACCCGAGAATACGATGGCCAACGCAAACAGAAAAACAAAGATCGCGAATGCGATGATCAGGGTAAGGGTCATGTGATTGACTTCACTAAAGACTTGGGAATGGTGTTGACATTCGAGACTGAACCGTTGGGCTCCACGGTAAACCGCACCATGGTGGTTTCCTTGCCGCGACTCTCCAGAGTCGCCTGCCCATAAAACACGACCTCGGCCTTGGGGTTCACCTTGATGACCGTTAGCGTGGCCTCGACCGGCCTGCCGGACTTGGGCTCACCCGGATCGAGGTCCTTGGTTTCGTAGTAGTGAACATTCGCCACATACTCGCCGGGAACGATGCTGCGTATCGTGGTCACCTCTTGCCGCAGCGGGTTCACGAGCTTCTTGCCGTTGACCATGATGGTGTTGTTCGAACTACCGCGATCATCGCGGTCTAGGTGCATGAGCCCGGCTTCGCGATTGCGGAACCAGACGACCTCCCCCGACGGACCTTGGGTCCAGAGATCGAGATCGTTCGGGTCATTGTCCGGCCAGCTCAGCGTGATGATGAACTCTGCCTTTGCGGGGATGTCGCCACTCTTCTGCGCCTTGGGATTGATCGAAATGAAGGCAATGATGAAGCAAAACACGAATGCAATGAGCATGTTGAACAACATGTCATACATTGGGTCGACCTCCGGCTCCCGGGATTTGCGACGATCACGCATCAGCCTTGTCTCACTCCGATGCCTTGATCTTCAGTCCCTGGGTCTGTGCACGCGACACCAGATCATCTGCAAACCGATCCAGCCGCGTCAGCTGCAGGCCCAGCAAGATGTTCGCAACCAGACCCACCATCGTGGTCAGCAGCGCGACGCCGAGGCCCGTGGTCAAATCGCGCAACATCTCCTGCGCCTGTGATTGGTCAAAACTTTGCATATGGCCGATCTGCATAGCCAGCATCGAAAAGCCGATCACCTTGCCCAGCAGCCCAAGCTTCAGCTGCAGGCCGTTCACCCACCAGGCGGTGCTGTGGCAACCGTGCGTCTTCTCGGTCAGCAGGTCCATGGGGGCGCCTGAATCGCGTGGATTGGACCTCAGTGCCTCCCAGTAGGCATGAGACCAGCAGTACTCCGCAGGCGCGCTTGCCGAGTTGGCGATCTGATGCTCCAGACTCTCTCGCTGACGATCCAGCTCGCGGCTGCGCATGCCGCACCAGATTGTCGCGACACAAAAAATAACGATGATGACGAAGGTAATGCCGGTGGGGTCCGATTGCAGCAGCAACTGCCAGACCCCCTTGAGACCGAGCAGCCAGGCGGCGAACAGGAACATGCCGATCAACGTGAACCACTCGAACAGGATGGGTTCGATCTTTCTGTGCGGGCTGGACGGCATCAGTCGTAGAAAACTGATCTTCAAACAGGCTCCCCTACGCCATGGCCGGGCGTTTATTTTTGTTATAGATTTTCTCGACCGGGCATTCTATCTGGTAAATGCGCAAAAAGCGGACAGAAGTGCGCAGCGACTGGCCAGTCATGATGAAAAATTTTATCGATTTACTAAATCGATAAGTCAGCCCATGCTCAGGTCTTGGGGCCGGCAGCAGGTTCGAAGCCGCAGGCGAGGATGAACACCGCCTCCTGAGGCGAGTATTCCGGTGGCAGCGCCCACTCACCGACCCGGTTGTCGATGCTGATGGGTTCGCCGATACCCATGCGATGAGGATGTGAACTGAAACTCAGCGTGCGCACGACGCTGCGCGTGCAATCCACCTCCCACAATATCCTGGCCGACTGGCTGCCGAACTCATTGGGAACACGGTAGTCGACCAATTCCCAGATCCGGGGCTGAGGCCCGGGCTCGAAGAAATCATCGATATAGAACGCCGCTTCATCTGTGAAGTCGATTAATTTCCATGCGGCGTGCGCGGTCGTTGTCACGAGACCGGTTAAGCAAAGCGCGAGAGAAAGCACAACGGCCTTCATCACGAACTCCCCTGCGCACTCGGTGCTGAATCAGCGCTCGCCGAATCAGTCTTCGGACGGATCAGAAACGACAGCGCATCCCCCACGGGCTGCCCCGTGGCAGTCGGCAGTGGGCCGCAGTTCAGGCGGCAAACCGACGCCATCGGCCCTGCTTGTCCTGCAAGATCACTGCCACACCCCAGCGCTTGGCGGCCTGCTGCACCTGCGACGGAGGCAACATGAAAAATACCTTGGTCAGACCATCAGCGAGCGCCGCACTTTTGGCCATCACCGTGACGGAAGACCACCAGCCAGGTGAATCACCCGTGCGTGGATCGAGAATGTGATGGTGCACGCGATCCTCGGTGAAGGTGGTATGCGCATCGGAGGAGGTTGCTATCGCATAGCCATCAGGCACAGTTGCCGCCTGCACTGGTGCAGAGTCTGGCCGATGTACATCTTCGATGCCGAAACGCCACGGCACCCCTCCGGGCGCCTCACCCAACACGGCGGTCTCGCCCGTATCGAGCATCGCATGCCGGATGCCCATGGCCTGCATCTGCGTACGCAGTGCATCGGCAGCAAACCCCTGTGCAATGCCATTCAGAGAAAGCGACATCCCCTTGGGTAACACAAGAGAATTCGTGGCATGTTTGAGCACCTGCCAGTTCACGCGAGCTCGCGCGGCCTGAAGCTCGCGCTGGGTTGGCAGGCGCGACTCGGCCTGCGCGCGCGCCCACACAGTCCACAACGGCTGCATTGTGATGTCGAAAGTCCCGTGGCTGGCCGAGGAAATCGTCGACGACAGCGCGATGACCTGCAGCAGCTCACGCGAGGGTTTGCGCAGTTCACTTGCGCGATTCAAACGGCTGATCTCACTGTGCTCATCAAACAGACTCATCTGAGATTCGGTCTGACGAAGCAGTTGCACGGACTTGTCTAGCGCGGCCTCGGCCTTGTCCGCACTCAGGTCACCAGCGCGCAGCCAGAGCGTAGTGCCAAAGCCCAGGAGCGAGCGCTCGCGCCAGCTAAGTCGGGCCGCCAGGTCACGCTCGGACGCATCGGCCGCGACCGACAACGTGGGGCAGGCGGCCAGAAATCCCAGCCCCATGCCCAGTCGGAGATACTGTCGTCGAGTCGGATTCATGCCGCAGCCCTTTCTTCGTAAAGGTGGATGACCTTGCGCTTACGCTCCTGGATCAGGGGCAGGCATTGGGTGTCGTCGCGATAAATCGCGACACAATCGAGGCACTGAAAGCATTCGCTGTAGCTCACTTTGCCGGACGGCGCGATCGATTGATACTCGCAGCGATGACGGCAAGTCTGGCACGGCTTGCCGCAGGCATCTCGGCGCGCAATCCAGCCCCAGCGACGCAGCGGATTCAGGGCCGCAAGCGCGGCGCCCAGTGGGCAAATATACCGGCAATATCCGCGATAGACGAAGACACTCAGCGCCAAGAGACCGACCGCCCAGACGACATAGGGCCAATCTCGGACGAAATACAGGCTGATAGCTGTCTTGAAGGGTTCGACCTCGACCACCAGCTCGGTGGAAGTTGGCGCCAGCCAGATCGTCGCAAGCACTGCCCCCAGCACCAGGTATTTGATCCATTTGAGAGAGCGGTCCCATGCCCCGCGCAGGCGGCGCGGCCTTATTCCGATGCGCCGCACGATCAGGCTGACAAGCTCCTGGAATGCCCCGAAGGGACACAGCCAGCCACAAAAGGTGCCGCGCCCCCACACGAGCAAGGTCATACCCACAAAGATCCAGAGGATCACCGTCATCGGATCAGCCAGCAGGAAACTGAGGTCATTGCCTGTCGAGAGTGCCTCCAGGGAGGCGGTGATGTTCACGATACTTAATTGCCCCTGCGCGAACCAGCCGATAAAGCCCAGCGTGAACAGCAAATAGGCAATGCGGAAGATCTTCAGCCGTCGTGCGCTGTGCGCAGTCACGCGTTGGCGAACCAGCGCAACACTGAGCACGATCAGTCCTGCCAGCAGCACCGCAATCTCGGCACTGCGCTTGCTCCACGCATCGACCCAGTCGGCGTCCATCCATCGCGATAATGTCCTTCGCCAGCCATAGAACTCATAGGGCATGGCAAACTCCGTGTACGCAACCTGATGCGCGAATGACCCGTAACGACGACCGAATCGCAGAGCAAGATCGAAGGGCCTTGAAGGATCCAGTGGCGTTGCGCTGTCAACAATCAGCACATGGACCCGCGTCGTCGTCGGGTAGCCCGGCACGACGAGATCTTTATCGTAGGCGATGGCGCGCAGTGATACGACCTTGCCATCTTGTTTTAGCACGAAGGGCTGATCGTCCACGATGCGCTGGCTCTCGTACATCATCTTGTACAAGGGCCCGCTTTCGCTGATCACCAGGGCCTGACTATCGCGCATGTTGGCCACCAGCAGCCGCCATCCCTCCTCGCCCAGCACATTGCGCCCGATCTGGGGAATGCTGGCCAGCGCGACATGGAATTGCAAGGCTACCTCGTCGGGTTGGGTAGCGGCCAGCTTGTCTGCGCCAGCGGCACGGGTACCGGCAAATGCTTTTTCGATCTGTCTGCGCGTCAGTGACATTGGCTCGACCATGCGGCGCGAGAGGAGCTGATCCCATGTCAGCGGCTTGACCTCGACGTTTCGTAAATTACCCTTGGTGAGGGTAACCGCATCGCCCTCGCCGATGATCGTTCCTGCTCGGGCAGCCTCCTCATGGGCGAGCGCGACCGAGGCTGCCGATTGCAAAATGGTGCGGTCGATTGCCTTGGCCGACACCGTGCCCGCCTGCACGCCATGCAAGTAGGCACGCTTGTCATCATGCGATGTCTTCGCACGAAAGCCCTGCAAATGTGTCTCATGCCTGACGGTGATGCCCACATATTGGGAAGCGAATTCCGTCAGTTTGGCAATGCCCACCTCGGACCGAAACAGGGGCTCGCGATGCTCGAGCAACCTGGACAAGAGGAAATTGCCCTGGGTGTCTATCGCCACGAGAATATTAATCGGCTTGCCGCCATAGCCGCGCACTGGCTCGAAATCAACAGACTCGAACGCATAGCCGATCAGCTGGGGTTTTTCATTCTCTGTCGTGGGCTGACGTTCGAACAAGGGCCAGACCGGAACATTCGGGTTAATGTCGCCGACCAGGTACTGCTTCGACAGGTACTGATCAACATCGGCTTTTTTCAGCGTGACTGCATGACCCACAGCACTTGCCACCAACAGCAGGCCCGTGATGGCACGGCGCCAGCAAACCAAGGTCTTCGTCATCGTCCCCCGCCCATTTTTTATTTTTATTTGTTTTATTTGTTTTATTTTTATTTGGGAAGACGCTCAACACACCGCATGCTATGGCGAGCCAGCATCGCGGTGCGATGCGGGAGCCTGCCAAAACAAAGGCCTGCCGCTATTTCCCAAAGGAGGATGCTTGCGGTGTTTAATGAAGCGCTTCCCTCGCTAGCCGTCTGATTCTCATCTTATTTCGGTAGCAGGTCACGCGATAGTAAATCCTAAACGACCGGTCGGGCGCTAAAACCCAGTGAAACCTGTGGGTAAAGCCAGGGGCGGCTCGCCGTCAGCTTATTCGGGGAATTTCAGCGATTGGGGGGATTCGGGGGATCTGGGGGACGCGGCCGGTGCATGCGCAAGTCAATCCCGCTCGCTCGGCTCGACCCCTGCTCAATACGTCTCTACATGGAAGCGGCCTTCGTTGACCATCGTCTGATGCAGTGCCTCCCAGTTCATGCCTGTCTTTGCGCAGACATCGTGCAGTGCCTCCATGACGCCGGCTTCCATACCTTTAAGGCCGCAAATGTAGATAAAGGTGTCTGACGTCAGCAGCTCGGCCACCGCGGAAGCATGCTCGCGCAGCTTGTCCTGCACATAGCAGCGAGGCTCGCCGGGCAGGCGAGAGAAGGCAAAGTGTTTGGTAATCAGGCTTGGCGGCAGCTTGAGCAAGGGGCCGAAGTAAGGCAGCTCGTCAGGCATGCGAGCACCAAAGAACAGCATCAGCTGGCCCTCGACCGCCCTGCCTTGCGCTTGCAAGCGTCGCCGGTACTCTGTCATTGCGCGCATCGGCGCAGCGCCGGTGCCGGTGCAGATCATCAGGAGATTCGATCCGGGGTGGTTGGGCATCAGGAAACGGTCGCCGTACGGTCCCGTGACCTGGACACGATCGCCTTTTCTCAGATCGCACAGATAGTTCGACGCGACACCCCGAATCACTGTGCCATCCTGCTCGCCCACTACTCGCTTGACTGTCAACGCCAGGTTGTTGTAGCCAGGGCGTTCGCCATCGCGAGGACTGGCAATGGAGTACATGCGCAGATAATGCGGCTTGCCGGCCGCGTCCACACCGGGAGGAATGATGCCAACCGATTGCCCCTCCAGCACCGGGAAACGATGATTACCGAAATCGAGCACGATATGCCGTATGTCGCTCTCGGCGTCCTCAGCAGTGAGCCGGTAGTTGCCGGCTACCGTCGCCGTCACGGGGTTACGCGTGTCAAAGCAGTGTACCTGGGGCTTCTCTGCAGAATGCGGCGCCATGGGCGATGTGGCAGACACCGCTGCATTGAGCTGCTGCGAAGACGCGCTTGCAACGACCGCCATCGTCTCGCCAGCGAGCTCCTGCTCGGGGGGCAACTCATCCCACCCGAGTTGAGCTTCGACGGAGTACGCATTGTGTTTCGGTACCGTGCGCCAATGGTCGATGGAGCCCGTAGGACACGGTGGCAGACAAGCGTTGCAGCCATTACAGACTGCGGGATCAACGACATAGTTGCGATCATCGTGGGTGATCGCATTGATGGGGCAGGTCTCCTCGCACGTATTGCAACGGATGCAGACCTCGGGGTCAATCAGGTGCTGACGGATGAGCACCTCGGTTTCCATCGCACTCATCAGCCGCGTCCGCTCAGTTAAATCGCACGTACTCGAAATCGACCGACTGTCGATTGATGCCGATGGCCGGTGGCGCTATCCAGTTTGCCATCTTGCCCGGTTCGACCACGCGCCCCATCAGCGACGCGACATAGGCACGATCTTCCTCACTGGGGAGCCAGTTGCGAACCTTGCCCTGCCACTCGGTCTCCGAGATCATGCGCCCATCAGGAGAGACACGCATACCGGCAAAAGAACCAATATGACGATTGAACGCCTTGTGCGGGGCTTGCAAACGGAAGGAAAGGCCCGCCTTTTCGAGCACCTTGTTCCAGCGGTTGATGCCGGCAATGGAATCCTTGATGTAATCATCGCGCAGCACTTCATTGAGCGCGTTGAGCATGGGTACTTCTTTTTCTACGAGCTTGCCATCTTTGACTTCCAGGATCTTGTAATGATCGCCCTTGAGTGCATGATCGTCCGCGCGTTTTGTTTCTTCGTAGCGCCCCTTCAGACCCGCGCTGTAGAAGGTGGCGGCATTCGATGACTGATCGGCGCCAAACAGGTCGATCGTGACACTGAAATGAAAATTCAGATAGCGCTGTATCGTCTGCAAATCGATGACGCCATGCTGGCGTACCTGCTCCGGATCTTCAATGCCGTGCTGCTTCATGATCTCGGCAGTGCGCTGAATCGTGCGTGACACGCCAGACTCACCGACGAACATGTGATGTGCTTCCTCGGTCAGCATGAAGCGGCAGGTGCGCGAGAGCGGATCAAAGCCGGACTCCGCCAGCGCGCACAGCTGAAATTTGCCATCACGGTCGGTGAAGTAAGTAAACATGTAGAACGCAAGCCAGTCTGGTGTCTCTTCATTGAAGGCTTCAAGAATGCGCGGATTGTCCTGCGAGCCGGAGTGACGATGCAGCATGGCCTCGGCTTCCTCACGACCATCGCGCCCGAAATATTTGTGCAGCAGGTACACCATGGCCCACAGATGACGCCCCTCCTCCACATTAATCTGGAAAAGATTGCGCAGATCATATTGCGATGGCGCGGTGAGACCGAGATGACGCTGCTGTTCCACTGAGGCGGGCTCGGTGTCACCCTGGGTGACAATGATGCGACGCAGATTGGCGCGATGCTCGCCCGGGACATCCTGCCAGGCCGCTTCGCCCTTGTGCTCACCAAAATTGACTTGGCGACCTTCTTCCTGGGCCGCCAGGAAAATCCCCCAGCGGTAGTCCGGCATCTTCACATGGCCGAAGTGCGCCCAACCCTCTGGCGTGGTGCTGATGGCGGTACGCAGATAGACATCAAAATTCTGCGAGCCGTCCGGCCCCATGTCCTGCCACCATTGCAGGTAGTTCGGCTGCCAGTGTTCCAGTGCGCGCTGCAGGGCTCTGTCTTCCGACAAATTGACGTTGTTCGGGATTTTTTCGCTGTAATCAATGGAACTCATCAAGCCTTCTCCTGAAAATCAGTCACCCGCTCACGGGCTACGTAAACTGCCTGTTCGGTTGTCTATACACGATCAAAATCAAATTTTGCCTTGCTGCCGCTGCCGTACACTTTCAGCGCGCCGGCCTCGCCCACTGCGTTCGGTCGGTTGAATATCCAGTTCTGCCAGGCAGACAAACGACCGAAGACACGGGTCGTCATGGTTTCCTTGCCATTGAAACGAAGATTAGCTTCCATGCCCGTCAGTGCATCGGGCGACATGCTTGCGCGTTCTTCGAGTGCCAGCCGAATTTCATCTGCCCAATCGATGTCATCGGGGTTGGCGGTGATCAGCCCAAGCGCCATGGCTGCCTCCGCATCCAGCGGCTGACCAAGCCGGGCACGCACGGCAGACAAAATCGATGCATCGTCGTAGAAACGGCGCGAGAGTCGCGACTGCCCGGTGATCATGGGGAGCAATCCAAAATTCATCTCGGAGAGCGTCAGGCGTGGCGCAGCATCGGGGGCATCGGGAAGCGCGAGCATGTAGCTGCGATCGGCAGCGAGAACCAGTTCGGCCAGCGTGCCAGCAAAACAGGTACCCTCATCCACCAGCGCGAACAAGCTTCGTGAGGACACATCCAGACGCGCAAGCGTGCGGCGTAACAGCCCGATGGTTTCGCGCACCAGCCAATGGGACTGCTGAGCTACCAGCACCGCATCGCAGGCCAGCACCTTGGCTGCATCACCCTCGGTTTTGAGCAACCAGGTCCCTAAATCGAGCTCGTTGGTGCGCAAATGCAGGATGGCGTCATCGAGCTCACGTGCCATCTGTAACGGCCACCAGTGCACGCCCGCTGCTTCGATACCGCTGACATCGGTAGGCTGATCGTTAGCAGGCGCTTTGACCGTGAAAGTGGCCGTGCGTGCCGAGCGATCAATCGTCACGCCGACAAATTCGTAATTCACACCCTCATCGGAAAAGTAGCGTGACAGCGGGGTGAGCTTTACCCCCTTGCCATGCTCGGGGCGATCGCTCAGCGATGCCAATGTCAGCGCGCGCGCGCGAACTGTGTCTGCGAATGCCGCTGGTTTGACGATCTCGTCCACCAGTTTCCAGTCTTTTGCCTTTTGCCCACGCACACCCTCGGGAGTGGTGCAGAAAATATCTGCGTGATCATGACGAACCTTGCGCTTATCGGTCAGTCGGGTGAGACCACCGGTGCCTGGCAGCACGCCTAGCAGCGGCACCTCAGGCAGGCTAACGGCAGAGGAGCGGTCATCCACCAGAATAATCTCGTCGCATGCCGCTGCAAGCTCATAACCACCGCCTGCGCACGCGCCATTGACGGCAGCGATGAATTTCAGCCCCGAGTGCTGACTGGCGTCTTCCAGTCCATTGCGCGTCTCATTGGTGAATTTGCAGAAGTTGACCTTCCAGGCATGCGAGGACATGCCGAGCATGAAGATGTTCGCACCCGAGCAAAAAATACGGTCGCGACCACCCGTGATCACGACCGCATGCACGTTGGGATATTCGAAACGGAGCCGCTGAACCGCATCATGGAGCTCAATATCGACTCCGAGGTCATAAGAATTGAGTTTGAGCTTGTATCCCTCTCGGAGTCCGCCATCCTCGTCGACCTTCAGGGTGAGCGTGGCGATTGGCCCATGAACCTCCAGCGACCAGTGGCGGTACTGGTCCGGTGACGTTTGGTAATTGACGACGAAGGCTGTGCTCATGGGTCGATAGTTTGCAATATGCTGCATTTATCATGGTTATCCGGCACTATATTGCACTATCTGGTCAGCGTCAACACCCGCCCACCTACCACGTGCCAGGGAGCGAAACTCAGGCCATAAATCCCGAGAAGATTCATAACAGGCTATCAAAATAGGCGCCGCGAAGCAGCGCGATCGCCCGCAAGGTCAACGATACGGGCAAAGTGAGTGCGCGCTGCTCAGGCCTCGAAGAAAGTGAGAAGATGCTCGAAAGCGCTGTCGAGGCTGACATCGCAGGTATCCAGGGAAAACTCCGCTTTTGAATAAAACGGCGTTCGGCTTTCGAGAATGCGTTTCAGATCATCCATCGCCTCGCGATTCCCGGACATGGGGCGCCGATCACCCTGCGCCAATACCCGGCTCATGTGCTGCTCTGGGGAGGCTTTGAGCCAAACAGTCGTGCAGTGCGAGAGCAGCATGGTGAATGTCGCTGGTTCGGACACGATACCCCCCGGAGTCGCGATGACGACCTGGGGGTAATGATGAATCGTGTCTTCCAGCGCGCGCCGCTCATAGCGACGGTAAGCATTCTGACCATAGAGCGCATAAATTTCGGCAATGCTGCAACCAGCGAGCTTCTCGATGACGCCAGAGAGCTCGATAAATGGAACGTTGCGTCGCGTGGCCAGCTTTTGCCCCAGCGTGGATTTTCCTGCGCCGCGCAACCCGACTAGCGCAATGCGCTGCCGACGCGCCGCCTCACTGGTGTGTGACTTGAAAAGTTCAGTCAGTACCGTGCGCGCCTTGGCCAACTCCTCCTCACTGCGCCCCCGTAAAATCTCGCGGATCATCAACCAGTCGGCGGACGACGCAGTTTCGTCGCCCGTCATTTCTGCCAGTGAGCAATTGAGCACTGTGCAGAGCTGGCGCAGAAACTGAATCGACGCGTTTCCAACCCCGGACTCGACATTCGCGACATGCCGTTCCGAGACGTCGGCCAGTTGCGCCAGCGCCTTGCGGGTCAGGCCGCGACGTGCGCGCAGCAGCTTGAGTCGCTCACCGAGCGCAGCAAGAAAAGGATGTTTGTCGGTAGCGGCAGATGACGGGGTCATGGGGGGTTGGTCGCGTCCTTGACGCACGCAAGATATTGCACTTACACTGAAACGGCTGTGCATTATAAATTCATTACCCAGAATCGCCAACGCGTCAGCCCATCATAAAATCCCGTCATTGACAGGTTTGTTCCAGCGCCACACGCTCGTCCACCCACCCACCCGGAAACGACATGACCCCTTACCTGAACAACTACCTCAATGGCGAATGGCAAGCGACATCAACACCGGTGCATACGCTCAGCGATCCAGTGACGAGCGAGACCCTCGCGGTGACCGGTGGCGCGGCCGCTGGTTTGCCCGAGGCCTTTGCATTCGCCCGCCACGAGGGCGCACGCGCGCTACAGGCAATGACGTATGCACACCGTGCCGCCATGCTCGCCGAGGCCGTCAAAGTGATGCAGGCAAAGCGTGACGTGTATTACGCGATTGCGCTGGCCAATTCGGGCACCACGAAAAATGATTCCGCAGTTGACATCGAAGGTGCTCTGTTCACGCTGGGGTACTACGCCAAACTGGGTAGTGCGCTCGGCGAGGCGCGCACACTCGCTGAAGGGGCTGCGGGTTCCTTGTCCAAAGACCAGATGTTCCAGTCGCAGCACCTGATGGTGCCGATCCGAGGCGTGGCGCTGTTCATCAACGCCTTTAATTTCCCCGCTTGGGGTCTATGGGAAAAAGCGGCCGCTGCGCTGCTCTCCGGCGTGCCGGTCATTGTGAAACCGGCGACCGTGACTGCATGGCTGACCCACCGCATGGTGGCCGATGTCATTGAGGCCGGCATTGTGCCGGCCGGCGCACTCTCGATCGTCTGCGGCAGCTCTGCCGGATTGCTCGATGCGCTGACACCTTTTGATGTGCTGTCGTTCACCGGCTCTGCAGAGACCGCCGCAAAACTTCGCAACCATCCTGCCATCGCCCGCGATTCGGTGCGCACCAATATCGAGGCCGACAGCCTCAATGTCACGGTGCTTGGTGAAGACGCCATGCCGGGCACACCGGCTTTTGATCTGTATGTCGACAATCTGGTCAGGGACATGACCATCAAAAGCGGTCAGCGCTGCACTGCGCCACGTCGCGCCCTGGTGCCCAAGGCTGTGATGCATGCCGTGGCTGAGGCCGCTGCGGGCAAACTGGCGGCCATCCGCGTTGGTAATCCGCGCCATGCCGATACCGGCATGGGCTCGCTGGTCAGTCGCGAACAATTTGATAGCGCATGCGCGGGCCTTGCGCTGTTAAAAGCCGAGGCCAGCGTGCTATTCGACGGCACTGCGCAACCGCTGCTGGACGCAGATGATCAGTCTGCCTGCATGGGACCAAGCTTACTGGGTGTGCGCGATGCCGATGCGGCTGTCGAGGTGCATCGGCATGAAGTATTCGGCCCGGTGTGCTCGCTGATCGGGTACAAAGACGCCGCACATGCGATCGATATCGCGCATCGCGGATGGGGCTCGCTGGTTGCTTCGATCTACAGTGCTGATGCGCACTGGATGGCGCATGCCGCCGAAGCACTTGCGACCTCGCACGGCCGCGTGCATGTCGTCAGCCCGGACGTTGCCAAGACCCATACCGGCCATGGCAATGTCATGCCCGGCTCGATCCATGGCGGCCCCGGACGAGCAGGCGGCGGTGAGGAGCTGGGTGGCTTGCGTGCTCTCGCTTTCTATCATCGCAGGAGTGCCATCCAAGCACCGGTGAATGTACTGGAACTACTCGGGCAGCGCAGCACTGAACTGAAATTTTAAAACGCCGGAACGAGTTTCCAGTGGTGTGACATTCGAGACCACAGAAAAACACGGGCCCATTCAAATAAAACGGCTGGGCACACCACCCATCCTCTGCCGGCTGGAGAGAAGACAGCATGGAGACAAGGCACCAAGCGCCGCCCGAGCGATTCAATTTCGCCCAGTATCTGCTGGGGCTCAACACAGGACGCGCCAGCAAGCTTGCCTACCGAGACGACCACAATGCGCTGACCTATGGCGAGCTTGATCTGCGCACGAGGCAATTCGCGGCAGGTTTGCTCAAGCGAGGTCTGCAGTGCGAGCAGCGCATCCTGTTGGTCATGCAGGACACGGTGGATATGCCGGTCGCTTTCCTCGGCGCGCTCTTGGCCGGCATCGTGCCCGTTCCTGTGAATACCCTGCTACCGGCAGATAACTATGCTTATATGCTCAGGCATAGCGACGCCAAGCTGATCATCGCATCGCCCTCACTCCTGCCCGTGCTGAAAGATGCGTTGGTGCAGGCGCGCATGCAGGTGCCCATCGTGGTTACGGGCAGCGGAATGGAATACCCATCGATCAGCCAATTGCTGGATACTCCGCCCTTGCCAGAAAATAGTCATGCCGATACCCATGCCGATCAGTTCGCGTTCTGGCTGTATTCCAGCGGATCGACCGGCCAGCCCAAGGGCGCGGTGCATTCTCATGCCAATCTCTACTGGACGTCGGAACTCTATGGCAAACCCGTGCTCGGCCTGCGTGAGGATGATCTGGTGTTCTCTGCGGCGAAGCTGTTCTTTGCCTATGGTCTGGGCAATGCGCTGACCTTCCCGCTGTCGGTCGGCGCCTCGGTGCTGCTGATGGCAGAACGCCCGACACCGGCTGCTATTTTCGAGCGACTGGTCAAGCATCAACCCACGGTGTTCTGCGGTGTACCCACTCTGTATGTTGCGATGCTCGCCTCGCCGGAGCTGCCTCCTCGGTCTGCCCTGACACTGCGTCTGTGCGCGTCGGCGGGCGAGGCATTACCAAAAGACGTCGGCGAAAAATTCAGTGCCTACGCACAGTGTGACATCCTCGATGGCCTGGGCTCGACCGAGATGCTGCACATTTTTCTCTCCAACCATGTGGGCAAGGTCAGGTACGGTACCACCGGCACGCCAGTCGAAGGCTATGCCCTTGAACTGCGCAATGAACGAGGCCAACCCGTGTCCATTGGCGACGTCGGCGATCTGTACATTCAGGGACCTAGCGCAGCGCACGGTTACTGGAATCAGCGCGAAAAAAGTATCGCAACCTTTCAAGGTCCCTGGGTCAAGAGTGGCGACAAGTATGTGCGAGATGCGGAGGGTTATTACACCTACGCCGGTCGCAGTGACGATATGCTGAAAGTCAGTGGTCAGTATGTATCGCCCATCGAGGTCGAATCGGCCCTGATGGGTCACGAGTCAGTGCTTGAATGCGCGGTAGTCGGCAAAACCGATGAAAAAGGATTGATCAAGACGATCGCCTATGTCGTGCTGCGTGACCCTTCACAACAAGCGCAAGCTATCGATGCTGAACTCAAAGCCTATGTGAAAACGCGGCTGGCACCCCATAAGTATCCACGCGAGATCCATATTGTCAGCGATTTACCCAAAACAGCCACTGGCAAGATTCAGCGTTTCAAATTGCGGGAACCCTAGTGCACACCGAGATTGACTGGCAAGGTCGGAGAATTCGTCTCGAGATGCAATGGGTCGGCGCCACCGATCCTGCCGCGCCGGTGATGGTATTCCTGCATGAGGGACTGGGATCAGTCGGATTGTGGAAAACATTCCCCGATCAGCTAAGCCACCAACTGGGCATGCGTGGCCTGGTGTACTCCCGCCCCGGCTATGGCCAATCCACGCCCCGCGACCACGACGACCACTGGGGCCCGGATTTCATGCACCGACAGGCGTTCGAGGTCTTACCCACTCTGCTCTCTGCCCTGAACATCAATCGCCCATGGCTATTCGGACACAGCGACGGTGGCTCGATCAGTTTGCTGTACGCATCTCGGTATTCCGATCGCTGTGCTGGCGTCATCGTCGTCGCTCCGCACATCATGGTCGAAGAGATTAGCCTCGCCAGCTTGCAGCGCGCGCGTCATGCCTATCTTCACCAGGGATTGCGTGATCGTCTCGCTCGCTACCATGATGATGTGGACTCTGCCTTCTTTGGATGGAACGATGTCTGGCTATCGCCTGCTTTTCGTCACTGGTCGATCAACGCCGAGCTCAGGGGCATACGCTGCCCGATACTAGCGGTGCAAGGCGAGGACGATGAGTACGGCACGATGGAACAAATCCTTGGCATACAGCGCGTGCTGCCGGAAGCCATGGTCGTGCCGATGGCCCGTTGCGGTCACTCTCCCCATCGTGAGCAGGCAGCGCTGCTGACTGAGACGGTATCGCGATTTGTCGCCGATGTTCGTGATCGGGGTGCTTGATCGAGGTGCTTGATCGGGGTGCTTGATCGGGGTGCTTGATTGTCAGTCGCAATCCGAGTGCGATATCAATAAGCCCCGAACGACAGGCTGCCATTGGCCACAACGCGACGCAGCAGCGGGGATATGCGATACCGGTCTTCTCCATATTCCGCACCAAGA
This sequence comes from Oxalobacteraceae bacterium, assembly GCA_900299005.1. Classification (GTDB taxonomy): domain Bacteria; phylum Pseudomonadota; class Gammaproteobacteria; order Burkholderiales; family Burkholderiaceae_D; genus Pernthalerella. The sequence continues at coordinate 15,911 of OMID01000060.1, read as the reverse complement.
TTTTGTAACACACGCAGCAGCTTATCCACTCCGACGCGCTCTGCCCAGGCCAACGGACCCAGAGGATAGTTGACACCCTTTTGCATGGCGAGATCAACATCGCCTGCGCAGCAAACCCCCTGATTCACCGCATCGGCCGCTTCATTGGCCAGCATGGCCACCGTACGCATGACTGCCATGCCGGGCACATCGCGCAGCCAGGTGACGCGGTAACCGGCCGCTTGCAGCACCCCAGCGATGGCCTCGCGGGCTGCCTCGGAGCACTGATCGGCCGCTGCCATCGCGATGCGCGTGCTTTTCGCAAAATCTAGCGCCAGATCGATCAACACCGTGTCCGGCTTGCCATGTTCGGCAGCACGCGTGGTCGCGGTTCGACCATCAGTGAGGTACAAGGATGCGCCATTCACAGTGAGCACAGGGGCGTCGGCAATACTCGGTTCAGTCAAGCCAAACTCTTTGCCGGAGGCACCAAGACGCGCCGCGATCATGCTGCCAATACTGGAATTTTTATTCAGCACGGGCCTGCCCGGGTAGCTGCAGTCAGCCATCTGATGCGGCGCTGGCGGAGCGCCCTCGCCGTAGGTATAAAAACCCCGTCCGGATTTACGGCCCAGGAAGCCGGCGCTGAGCAATTCCTTCTGAATCAGCGAGGGTGTAAAACGCGGATCGTGATAGTAAGCATCGAACACCGACTGCGTCACCGCATAATTGACGTCGTGTCCGATCAGGTCCATGAGCTCGAACGGCCCCATACGAAAGCCGCCGCAATCGCGCATGACTGCATCCAGTGTCGCCGGATCTGCCGCACGCTCTTGCAGCAGGCGTAAGCCCTCGGCATAAAAAGGCCGGGCAACACGGTTGACGATAAAGCCTGGTGTGGACCTCGCGCGCACGGGCTGCTTGCCCCAGGCCACTGCGGTGGCAACGATGCGATCAGCCACCGCTGCACTGGTCGCAAGACCGCTGATGACTTCCACCAATGCCATGAGTGGCACCGGATTAAAGAAATGCATGCCGACCAACCGCTGTGGCTGCAGGAGTCTGGCGCCGATTGCGGTGACCGATATCGATGAAGTGTTCGTCGCCAGAATGCAGGTATCGGTCACGATGGCTTCCAGTGCAGCAAACAAGTGCTGCTTGGCCTCGAGGTCTTCGACAATGGCCTCGATCACTAATTCGCAATCAGATAACGTCTGCAGCGTCGTGGTGGGAGTCAACCTTGTTGAGGCACTGTGTGCTTCCTCGTGGCTCATCCGGCCCTTCTCTGCCAGCGAGGCATACACCTGACGCACCGATTCACAGGCCGCTGCCGCCGCACCATCGCGAACATCGAACAGACGCACTGCATGTCCGGCTGCCGCTGCCACCTGGACGATGCCCGTGCCCATGGCACCCGCACCGACAACGCCGATCACGCTGCCCGAAAGGTTGGCTGAAGACATGCAGTTTCCTTGTGTGTGCAGAGAAGAGAGTGAAGATACCAGTTTTCATGCAAGACACGGTCAAGGCGATACCAGCATGAACAGCGCTCTGTACTACAATCACGCTGCCCTTGATGATCCCTGACCCAGCGTCCATGAACGACAGGGTCTGCGCGTACCCGCGTGGGCTTGCCGGATTAGAAACCTGACTGACATCCTCCATACCCTGAAAGGGAAACAATGAAAAAATCGATGGTCAAGAGTCTGTATGGACTCCTGCTGTGGCTGCCAGCCTTGCTGGCATCGGCACAAACGATCACGCTGAAAGTGCACCACTTTCTGCCGCCCGGCTCGACTGCGCACAAAAATTTCATGGTGCCCTGGTGCGACAAGATCGCAAAAGAGTCTGGCGGCAAACTGAAATGCCAGATCTATCCTTCGATGCAACTCGGTGGTTCGCCCCAGCAGCTCTTCGATCAGGCAAAGGATGGCGTGGCCGACATCATCTGGACAGTGCCCAGCTATCAGGCGGGCCGCTTCCCGGTGACCGAAGCGTTCGAGTTACCTTTCATGGTGCGCGACTCCGAGCGCGCCAGCCGCGGTCTGTGGCATTACGCGACCAAACATGCCACGGCAGAGTACAAAGGCGTAAAACCCATTCTGTTTCACCTGCATGATGGCTCGCTGCTGCACACCACCAAAAAACAGGTAAAAACACTTGAGGACTTCAAAGGTCTGAAGATACGCGCACCGAACCGTCAGTCATCGAAAATGGTGGCGGCGCTTGGGGCCACCCCTGTCCCCATGCCGCTGCCGCAAGCGGCCGAAGCCCTGTCCAAGGGCGTCATCGATGGTGCGATCATTCCGTGGGAAGTCATACCGTCAATGAAGTTCGAAGAGATTACTAAATTTCATACGGATGCCGGGGCAGGCGAGGCGCAGATTTCCAACACGGCCTTCATTTTTGCCATGAATCAGGCGAAGTACGATAGTCTGCCCCCAGAACTGAAGAAGGTGATCGATGCCAACAGCGGCCCCGAGCCCTCCGCATGGGTGGGCAAGGTCTTCGTCGAAGACATCATCCCGGGCAAGAAAGCCGCCGAGGCTCGCAAGAACGTCTTCTACTCGCTGCCGCCAGCCGAAGTGAAACGCTGGGAAGCCGCAACCGCCAGCGTGACCGAAGAATGGGTGAAAGACATGACAGCCAAAGGCTTTGATGGCAAGCACTTGCTGGAAGAGGCAAGGGCAGCCTGCAAGTAACACCCCCCGGAAGTCTCACAGCAGAAAGCCAGCGACGCCGGTCGCTGGCTTTTTTTGATTACCCGATCCCTGAGACCGACAGGGATCATGACACCGCATCACTGCATCAGCCCATCAGTGCTTCCTCGAAGGAACCGCTTGTGGCGTGAGGCTGAGCTTTGCTGTCTCCAGCTCGGCAAGATACACCGCCAGTAGGGTCGTGTTCACCTTGCCCATCGCTGCCACGATTTTCTCTGCCCACTCGAAAAATTCCTGCTTGTGCTGCACTGACCAGTTGCCAGGTACCGTCTTGCTGGCAAGCTGGCGTAAGGTTTCAATAATCTCGGCAAACAAAATCAATTTCGCCTTGCGCGAGAGGCCGGACATGCGCGCCAGCCGCAGAGTGCGGCGCGTGGCAGTGGTGAATTTATTATTCTCGGTCAATTCGGCAACGATCAGTGCGACTTCAATACCGAAGACTTTCAAGATCTCTTCTTCGGGCGTTGCGGTGTATTGCAGCACATCGCGCAATATCGCCGCTACGGTCAGATACGGGTCCGACTCGCCCCCTTCCTCCTGAAGGATGCGCACGAGCTCGCTGCGGTCGGGCACGCAGCAAAGTCCTGCCTCTCCCGCTGGCGAGCGTGACTCGAACTTCTCGGCACAGTAGCCGATTGCCTTGTCCATGAGCCCGGTAGACCTTGACATCTTTAGCAACCTGATAAGTCAATTTATTTGCCACACAGCTTAACCCATGTGTCCGCATGCGAGTGGCGTGTTCAATGTCTGCGAGAGATGACGGCTACTTGTGTGGCGACTGGCAACGATAACCTGCCCTCGATGGTCGCAGAAGCAGCAGGCGACAACCGCAGCGTTGGCGATGCTGTCATACCGGGATGCGGCGCACCGCTTTCATCGGGCATGAATCTTGACCGGAAGCCCTCCCTCAATGCGCACACTGACATGCGTGACGGGCTGTACCTTCTCGGGTGCCACCGGAACAAAATCAAAGCGGCGACCAGCCTCGCAGAGAATTAGCGATGCCTCCAACTGCGCGACCATCGCGCCAGTACAGGCACGCGGACCGAGACCGAAAGGCAGGTAGGTGCCCGTGCCCGGCAGCGATGCTTCCTCGTCGAAGCGGGAGGGATCGAAACGGTCCGGATGCGGCCAATGCGCGTGATGCCGGTGCACCAGCCAAGGGGACACAACAATAAAACTATCCTTGGGCACCCGGAGCTTGCCGAACCTGTCGTCTCGTGAGGCACGGCGGGTGAGAAAGGCAACGGGGGGATACAGACGCAAACTTTCGCGAAACACCTGCCGCACCACACTCAGTCGCTTGAAGTCTGCAAACTCGAAAGCCGCCTCGCCCAGGTGGGAATCCATCTCTTCGCGCAGCCGTTGCCACCAAGCGGGCTGTTGCGATAGCAAGAAAAACGTCCAGCCCAGCGCGCTCGCTGTGGTTTCGTGACCTGCGAGAAAAAATACCGCCAACTGATCAATCATTTGCTCGCGCTTGAACGCATGACCGTCAGCATCCCGCGCATCGATCACCGCCTGCGCGAAATCGATGAAGTGCTCTCCCTGTGCCAGCCGCATGAGCCGCTGATCAATCAATTGCTCAAGCAGCCCACGTATCTGCCGGGCTTCGAGCTGGAGCTCAGCGGCCTGCGGCAACGGGCGCAGCGGATCGCTGTCCAACACCACGCGCAGATCGAATTGAGGGCTGTGTCGCTGAAAGCTGCCAAATGCATTGAACACCTTTGACGCATCCTCGCCATTGATCGCTTGTGAGAACAACACCCGAAACATCACATCGGCCGTGACTCGACTCAGTTCGGATTCCAGCTCGATCACCGTCCCCGATGGCAATGCGTGCAGACGGCACAGCCAGTCATCAACCGCCTCTCGCATCTTGGGGAACAATGCCTGCAAACGCATCTGCATGAAAGCTGGCTCGAGCATCTTGCGGTCATGCTCCCAGCGCTCACCGCCCGACACGAGAACCCCCTCGCCGAGCAGAGGGGCCAAGGTGGACACCATCAGGTCGCTCTTGGGATAGGCCTCGCGGTCCTCCACGAAAATGCGCCGGATGGTCTCGGGGTGATTGACGATGAACACGGGTCTGCGACCGATAGGCACACTGATGATGTCTTTGGTATAGCAATCGCGCGGCAGGGTGTGCAGCAGCTCCGGCGCACGCCCGAGCAGAATGCGCAGCCCAATCGCCAGGTTGGAACGCATCGGCGGTGCCGGGGGTCGCCAGTGCTCGCCAGGTGAGGGATGGTGGAGCGGCATCACGGGTGTCAGCAGAGCGGCTTGGCGAGTGGGCGCGAGGAGAAGGAGGTCATCAGGTCTGGCGCGAGTGTCTCAGTGCGAGTGTCTCACACTGCCGGTGCATGCCCCTGACCTACAAGCGCCACGCATGACAACGAGGACCGTTTTCGTGTTCAATAGTGGGCATGCGATCCCTGCCGCGATACCTGACAAGCCATGTACTCCTCTGCCTGCTGCTGTGGTCGGCGGCGCTTTTCCCTGGCAAGCCCACGCTCGCCCAGCCCGTCCTGCGCCCCCTGCCACTCGCCGCCCAGCTGCAGCAGGATGGCGCACTCTCGGCCGCCAGCCAGCGCCCGGTGGTCCTGTTCTTCACGCTGCCCGGCTGTAGTTATTGCCGGATAGTTCGTCACGACGCGCTCATGCCGATGATGCGCGGGCTAAGGGAAGATGAACAGCCGCTGATACGTGAGGTGTCAGTCACCGGCGATAGACCGCTGGTGAGCTTCGACGGGCGGCGCCTCACCGAGTCCGAACTGGCGCGTCACTACAGGGTGACGATGACGCCCACCCTGTTGCTGGTCAACGCCAATGGCGAAGTCCTCGCCGAGCCGCTGCTCGGTGGCGATCATCCCAACTACGTCGCACTGGTTCATCGGATGATCGCCGAAGCCAGCCAGAAGCTGAGCGGCAAGCGAGTGCGCCTGCGTGGCTCAGATCATCGCGAGTGACATTTTTCGCGATGGCGGCGGGAACAGCGCATCGATCTGCCGCACCATCGCTTCATCCAGCACAAGATCGCAGGCCGCCAGGTTCTCGTCGGTGCGCGCCCTGCTCGACGATTTCGGAATCGCCACGACCTGCCCGCTTCGAATGACCCAGGCCAGCGCGAGTTGCGCAGCAGTGAAGCCAGCAGTCGCGGCAATGGCCGCGAGCCGCTTATCTCGTGCCAACGTGCCCGATCCCAGTGGCGTGTATGCCATCAATGGCATGTGCTGCGCCTGCATGGTTGGCAGCAAATCGAATTCGGGTCCTCGCGCAAGCAGGCTGTAATACACCTGATTGGTGGCGCAGCCCGGCCGGTGTGCTGCGCTCACCCCCATGCGCGACTCCGTATCCAGCCAGCGCTTGAGCGGCGCGACATCGAAATTACTCACGCCCCAGTGACGTATCAGGCCGCGCTCACGCAAGGTCGCGAAGCCCTCCAGCGTCTGCTCGAATGCGTGACTGCCTTGCCAGTGCAATAGGTAGACATCGGTGTAATCAACACGCAGACGCTTGAGACTCTGCTCGCACGCGCGTACGGTACCCTCACGGCTGGCATTGTGTGGCAGCACCTTGGTCACCAGCGTCAGCTCGTCGCGCCTTGCCTTGCCCCAGGCAAGAAGCGCTTCCCCGACCCGACGTTCAGACTCGCCGTCGGCATACATTTCTGCGGTGTCGATCAGTCGAATCCCTCTTTCCAGTGCATGGACGATGGCGGCGATCTCCAGCGCCGCAGCGCTTGATCGTTCACCCATCTGCCACGTACCGAGCCCGATCGCCGGGCCCCCAAACAGTAATGATCGATCCATAGTCCCTCAAAAGACAGCCTCGCAAGCGAGATGATTGTCAATAGCGCAAGAAGGGCGATAAGTCCCTGGGTCGCTGCTATAGTATGCAGACAATCTCACGCCGCGTTTTTTGGCGAGGGAAGCGCTGAGTCATTAAACACCGCAAGATTTCTCCTTTGAGCAATAGCGGCCAGCCTGTGATGGGGCAGGCTCCCGCGTCGCACAGCGATGCTGGCTCGCCAGACCATGGGGCTTTTATTCAGCGTCTCCCTGCCTGCACGGAATTAGAACAACATCAAATGATGAGAGACATCGATGGCTTCCCCACTGGCGTTTGATCTGAACGGCCGCCGCGCGCTCGTGACTGGCGGTGCTCAAGGCATAGGACTGGCCATTACACAAGCGCTAGTCGCCCATGGCGCGCGCGTGCATATCTGCGGCACCAATGCAGTCGCACTCAACCAGGCATCGCAGTCACTGCCGAGCATTACCAGCAGTGTTACGGATATCACCAGCGAATCACAGGTCACTGCGATGTTCGCGGACATCGCCCAGCACCTGGGCGGGCTCGATATCCTGGTCAACAATGCCGGTATCGCCGGCCCCACCGCGTCCATCGAAGACATCCATCTCGCCGACTGGACCCAATGCCTCGACGTGAACCTCACCGGCACCTTCTTGTGTACGCGAGGCGCAGTGCCGGGCATGAAACAGCGCCAGCACGGCAGCATCGTAAACATTGGTTCGGTCGCCAGTCGGCTCGCCTTCCCGCGCCGCTCACCCTACTCGGCGAGCAAATATGGCGTGATCGGACTGACCGAGACCTGGGCGACCGAACTGGGACCACACAAGATTCGTGTCAACGCCGTGTTGCCCGGGATCGTTGAGGGTCCACGACAAGATCGGGTTCTTGCCGCCAGCGCTCATGCGGCCGGTGTCGCCGAACAAGAGATGCGTGATCGTGTACTGCAGCGCGTCTCACTGCGCAGTATGGTCAGCGCGGACGACGTTGCCGCTGCAGTGGTCTTCCTGTGCTCGGATGCAGGCGCATCGATCACTGGGCAGAGCCTGTCGGTCGATGGCAATGTCGAGACGCTGGTCCGCTGAGAAACCGGAGAGTCACGGTAGCAATGGTAGAGTAAGGGCCGTGTTCCCCCCCCGCCGATCCGAGAAAAGCAAAATCGTGAAACAAGCTATCGTCACTCTGGATATGGAAGGCGTGCTGACGCCGGAAATCTGGATCGCTGTGGCTGACACAACCGGCATTGCCGAGTTGCGCCGCACCACCCGAGATGAACCCGATTACGACAAGTTGATGCAGGGCCGCCTCGCCATTCTTGATCAGCACGGTCTGCGCCTGTCCGACATTCAGGAAGTCATCGCCACACTGCCGCTGCTGCCCGGCGCAAAAGCGTTCATGGACCAGTTGCGCTCCGAGGTGCAAGTCGTCATCTTGTCGGACACCTTTGAGCAGTTCGCTGCGCCCTTCATGCGCCAGTTGAACATGCCCGCGCTGCTGTGCCATACCCTGATTGTAGAGAATGACCGCATCACCAATTACAAGCTGCGCATACCTGACCAGAAACGCAAGGCCGTGGCCGCGTTCAAGGGACTGAACTATCGCGTGATTGCCGCAGGCGATTCATTCAATGACACGACCATGCTGGCCGAGGCGGATGCAGGCTTCCTCTTCCATGCGCCGGAGAATGTGATTGCGCAATTTCCGCAATTTACAGCCGTCGATGACTATGATGAGTTGCTGGCCCTGATACGGCATGCCCTACCGCAGCCATGAAACACTGACCGAGAACGACAACGGCAAGGAGACCTTCATGATTCCCTGGCGAACCGTCTGGTATTACTTCTCCCAGTTTGTGCTGATGCTGTTCTCGCTGATCGAGCTGCTGCTAGCTGCGAATTCGTCGTTTCCAAATTCGCTGATCTCGCTGTTCATCGGTTTGCTGCTGGCCTTCATCGCGTATCTGAAGTATCGCCGCCGTCGGCGTCGGTACGAGACTGATTTTGAGTCCGAATACTGAATCCGAATTTTTTTGATCCACTCAACCCACCAAGACCCATAAAGGTATCCATGAGCACCTCCACCACTCGTGTTGCACTCATCACTGGCGCCGGCACCGGCATAGGCAAAGCCGCTGCACGCGCCTTGCTCGGCGCTGGCTACAAGATCGTTCTCTCGGGCCGTCATCTTGACAAGCTGGAAGCCGCGATCAGCGATATCGGCGGCAATCACGACAACTGCCTTGCGGTCGCCTGTGATGTTGGCAATCCAGCCAGCGTGACCGCCATGTTTGAACAGCTTAAAGCGAAATTCGGCCGTATCGACCTGCTGTTCAATAACGCCGGTACCTTTACCGCCCCGACACTGGCCGAAGATATCCGGTATGAAGACTGGATGAACGTGGTGAACACAAACCTCACCGGTCCTTTTCTTTGCGCGCAAGAGGCCATACGCATGATGAAGGCACAGTCGCCCAAAGGCGGACGCATCATCAACAACGGCTCGATCTCCGCCTATGCGCCGCGCCCGATGTCGCTCCCTTATACCGCCACCAAGCATGCGATCTCCGGTCTTACCAAATCCATCGCCCTGGACTACCGGAACGACAACATCGCGTGCAGCCAGATCGACATTGGCAATGCGGCCACCGAGATGACGCACAGAATGGCAAACGGTATTCTGCAAGCAGACGGTTCTATCAAGGTCGAGCCCCGCATGAACGCCGAGCATGTAGGACAGGCAGTCCTGCAGATTGCACAGCTGCCGCTGGAGAGCAATGTGCTGTTCATGACCATCATGGCGACCAACATGCCCTACGTGGGTCGTGGCTGATCGGTCTGGGCCGATTCGCATCAAGACTGATCACCCGAAGGCTGAGAGATGAGCGAGATCACGCACCGCACAGTGGTTCTGTCCAGCCGTCCGGAAGGCATTCCGCAGGCGGCGCATTTCCGTATCGAGACCGCACCCATACCGCGCCCTGCCGAGGGACAGGTGCTCATACGTAATCGCTTTTTGTCGGTCGAACCCGCGATGCGCGGCTGGGTGAATGCCGTGGCCAATTATTCGACACCAGTCGGCATTGGCGAAGTAATGCGCTCCTTTGCGGCTGGCGACATTGTCGAATCACGTCACCCCGATTGGGCGGTCGGTACCTCAGTGACGGGCATGTTCGGATGGCAGGAGTATGCCGCAGTCGATCCTTCCGCGATTGATTACCGGGTCGATACCACCGATCTTCCTCTGTCAGCCTCACTGGGTGTTCTAGGCATCAATGGCATCACGGCGCATTACGGACTCCTGAAGATAGGTCAGCCTCGTCACGGAGAAACCGTGCTGGTGTCCACTGGGGCGGGCGCCGTGGGCTCCATCGTGGGTCAGATCGCCAAGCTCCACGGCTGCAACACCATTGCGGTCACTGGCGGCGAACTCAAGCGCTCACTGTGCACGACGCGCTTTGGCTATGATTATGCAGTCGATTACAAACGAGATGACTTTGCAAGCGAACTGGCGATTGCCTGCAAGGGCGGTATCGACATCTATTTCGACAATACCTCAGGCGCCATCAGCGATGCCGTAATCCCCTATCTGAATGTCGGTGCGCGGGTGATTATCTGCGGCACCGCATCCGTGGCCCAATGGGATCCCCCGCCCATGGGCCCCCGGGTTGAACGCCACCTGCTGGTCAAGCGCGCACGGATGCAAGGTTTCGTGATACTCGATCATAAAGACCACTACGCAAGGGCACGCGCCGATCTCGCACACTGGGTGCGTGAAGGAACACTGCAATTCGAGGAGGACATTCTCGATGGGATAGCACACGCGCCAGATGCGATCGCCGGTCTGTACCGTGGCGAAAATCTGGGGAAACGCCTGATCCGCGTGGGCTGAGATCACCAAGGTGCCCCACCGCTCGATAGCCCGGGCATATGACACCGTCGATGAGACACCGATGATGAGACACCGATGATGAAAAACCGGTGACAAAAACCCCGTGATAAGCGAACGGTGATGAGAACCGGTGGCGCGGTGGTGCAGCCAGCTGCCGTCTATCGCAACTGACGACAGATCTCTTCGGTCACCTCGCTGCAGCGTGCCATGCCTCCCTGATCCCGCGGCACCACTCGACCCTCCGCAAGTACGCGCTCAACCGCCGTTTCGACGCGCACTGCGGCGGCGCTCAGGCGCGTATCTGCGTGCCGGTCACCCAGCCAGCGCAGCATCATGGCGCCTGACAATACGGTGGCGATGGGGCTCGCCACATCTTGTCCCGCGATATCGGGAGCTGAACCATGCGAACCCTGAAACAGCGCATGATCAAGACCCAATTCGCCCGAGGGTGCCATGCCCAGACCGCCCACCGTCCCCGCCCCCAGATCGGAGATGATGTCGCCGAACATGTTCTCGGCCACGATGACATCGTAAAAATCAGGCCTCTTGAGCATATGCACCGTGATCGCATCCACATAGGCATGATCGATCTCGACATCGGGGTAGCCAAGCGCTACTTCGTCGCAGACGGCACGAAAATAGGCGTAGGTTTTCAGGATGTTCGCCTTGTCACACACCGTCACGCGATGTCGGCCATCGCGCGGCGCGCCCTTGCGCTGGCGTGCCAGATCGAATGCAAAGCGCGCGATACGTTCGACACCCTTGCGGGTCATGACCAGCGTGTCGGTGACGAGCTCGCCACGCAGATTCACGCCCGCGCCTCGGCTGGCGTACAGGCCTTCGGTATTCTCGCGAATGATCACATAATCAATCTGCCCCGGCTGCCAATCGGCCAACACCGATTTCACGCCGCGATACAAGCGAATTGGCCGCACATTGGCAAACAGGTCCAACCTGAAACGCAGTTGCAGATGCAGATCATTCCCCGCCTCGGTTCCATCCGGATAAGTGACACCGGGCAGACCGGCCGCACCATGCAGCATCGCATCAGCCGCTTTGCAGGCGTCGAAGCTGTCTTCCGGAAGCACTTCGCCCGTACGTTGATACAACCCCGCACCGCCTTCGTGGGCCGTAAAGTTCAGCAGCGATGCTCCGCAGGCTTCCTTGAGAATACGTATCGCTGCCTGACAGACCTCCGGGCCAATACCGTCACCATCCATCGTGGCGATCTCGTAGCGATTTTGCATACGCTTTAGACCTTGCGATCAGCGATGAAACCGACCATGTTAGGCATATGCTCCTCGCCATGGCCGGCATGGCACGCTTGCGCAATAGTCTGTCTGATCGCCGCTGCCACCGTATGATCCGCGTGCGTATCAGCAGCGTAGGTGGTGTAGTAACCGAGATCTTTCTCTGCGTTTGACAGCGTAAAGCGCAGATTGGAGGTATCACCGCCATTGAGAAGATAGGGCTTTAAGCGCTCCAGCGCTGCGCCCCAACCGCCCCCCTTGTGAAGTACCTCGACAAACTCCTCCGGCCCGATGCCGGACCTCCGCGCGCAAGCGGCTGCCTCGGCAATCACCGTGATGGTCCCCAGCGACACATAGTTATGCAGCAGTTTCATCTGATGGCCCGCGCCGACATCACCCATGTGATGAATATTCTCGGCAAAGCAGTCGAGCACCGGTTTGACGGTCTCGAAAGTTCGCGGATCGCTACCCACCAGAAGATTCAGGCGTCCTTCTGCAGCCTCTTTGGGGGTGCGCGTCATTGCGGCATCAATCAGCGTGCTGCCCGCGGCGCTCACGAGCTGGGCAAGTTTTTGCGTCGATGAAGGTATCGAGGTCGAGCAATCGATCACGATGCTGCCAGGCGCGAGACCCGCAACAAGCCCATCCGCACCCGTCAGCACTGCCTCGACTTGCGGCGCGCCAGTCACGCAGAGCAGTATGATCTCTGACTCGGCACCCAATGCGCTGGGGGTCGTCACCGTCTTTACGCCCTGCGCCAGAAGACTATCAAGCGGCTGATTGCCGGCATGCTCCATGACGGTCAGCGGATACCCGTGTTTGACGATATTGCTGGCAATACCGTGACCCATGAGGCCGATGCCTATCATTCCGATTTTTTTCATGCGATTCTCCGTACAGGTTGGCCGGTCTGCCACCTGCGCAGTCCGGATCCTGTTTTCTTGTAGAGGGTTGAGAGGATTAAGGGTTGAAGGTTGAAGCTTGAAGCTTGAGTGGTTTGAGTCGCCGGGTTTGCCTGTTTTTTCAGGCTCCCATCTGCTCTGCCAGATGATTCAAATCATGTGCGGCAAAGGTGAAGCGACTCAGATCGCCTTTGGGTACGCTGACACCGGGACCAAACTCCGCAGGGCGCTCGACAAAGGCTGTCTGCAACCCGCAAGCTTTGGCTGCATCGAGGTCATCTTCATGCGCCGCAACCAACATGACTTCGGCGGGTTGAATGTCGAAAATCTCTGCCACGCCAAGATAGGTTTCGGGATCGGGCTTGTAATGCCGGAAAACTTCTGCCGAGAGAATCAGGTCCCATGGCAGCCCGGCATGCTTGGCCATGTTCGCCAGCAGACCGAGATTGCCATTCGATAGCGTCGTCAGTGTGAACTTGCGCTTCAAGCGCGTCATGCCGCCCACCGTATCGGGCCATGGCGCAAGCCGGTGCCATGCGCGATTCAGGTGGCGTCGCTTGTCCTCATCCAGCGTGATGCCGAAGTCATCGAGCAAGCGATCAAGGATGATGCGATGCAGATCGTCGATCTTGGTCCAGCCACGCTTGCCCGTGCGCACCTCATCCATCGCCGGCTTGTAGCCAGCCCGCCAGGCCGATGCAAACTGGTTGCCATCCACGCCTGCGATGAGAGCTTCGGCTTCACGCCCGATCGAACCATGCCAGTCAACCACAGTGCCGAAAACATCGAAGGCCAGTACCTTGGGAAGGCTCATGAGATCGCTCCGAACCGGCAGATTATTTCGCCGGCAAGCGGGTCGCCTGCCAGGAAATGAATTGCACCTTGCCGTCGCGCTTGGCCCAAATTGCGTGGAAGCGCAGCTCGACCGTCATTTCCTTGTCGTTCACCGTGACATCAAAATTACCCATGCCAGTCAGTGTTGCCACGCAGCCGAAAGTGCGCACGCTGACATCGGATCGGCGCATGACGCGGTACCTCACTGCACCCGTACGCATCGACTCGATATACGACTTCTTGTTGTCGACTACCGAGCTGCTGTGGATGTACACCAGATCCTCGGCGATGAGGCGTTCCATGGCGGCGAAGTCATTGCTCATCTGGGCGGTGTAGCGGGCATCTTCTGCCTTGACTGCCTCATCCGCAGTGATCGGCTCACAACCGGCCGCGTGGACGGTGCTACCCAGAGCCAGCGACGCGAAGCACAGCATCACGGTGGCAATTTTGCGCATGACATTCTCCTTTGATTATTGTTGTCCAGCTCGAAGAGGCTTTTTTGCCAGCCGCGCCCACCGGCGAGGGGCCCAAGCCCCCCAGCTGACAAACCCCGATGATGATACTGTAAGCCTCTGGAGGCGAGCGAAAAAATTTGCACTTTTCAAAACTGCATAATCCCACCTTCAGCCGATGACTGTGGAGAATCCCATGAACACCATGCTCTCAACCTTGCTGACTTTCCTTTGCTGCGCACTTCCGGCACTGGCCGCTGCTGACTCCGTATGGATTGCGGATGCCAAAGGCTGCAAAGTGGCCAACATCTCGCCCAAGCAAGGCGAGAGCATCAGCTGGAGCGGCGACTGCCACAACGGGCTGGCCAATGGCGAAGGCACTCTGACCTGGTTCGAATCCGGTATCAAAACCGAGGTCTATGAAGGCACCATGGTGGATGGCTATGCGGAGGGACGTGGCAAGCTCCACGGCGCTGGCAGCGTGTATATCGGGGAATGGAAAAAAAGTCGACAGCACGGACGCGGACGTTATGAAGCTGCTGATGGCAGCTGGTACTCCGGCGAATGGTCGGACGGCGTGCCACACGGCCGAGGCCAGATGCTCACACCGGAGGGTCAGCTGCTCAAGGGCTACTGGAACAATGGCGAATACGAAGACGAAGGCGCGATGCCCGGTCGCACCTAGGGAGTCGCTGTATCACCCCCGTATCCTGGCAAGCGAGCATCGACGTGCGCGGCGAGGGAATATCAGATCCATGACGTGTCACCGCTTTTCAGCAGTCCAGACTTGCGGTTGTCAAAAAATAGGTTTTCCCTTGGTACCAGGCAGATGGCCGCCAACACCACAGAACGTGAAATAATTTAAAACACTAGAATATTGGTTGGGTTTTACAGCCCTAAAGATCATTCAAGAAAAGTTAAAAATTTGAATGTATCGTTCAGTTTCGCGGTAATGGCCCATCCTCAAGGAAAAGCAATATGGCAACTAAAATTATTTCTGGCGCAGATTTTTTAAGCGAGCAACTGTCTAGTTTCGAAAATAATAGCGACAGGACAGTTTTTTTGCCGTTTTTATCTCTGGATCCGATACTTGAGCAAACATGGGACACTCAGTCCTTCGATGATGAATCGCAAAAAGGTTCTCTGAAGTGGACCAGTAGCCAGGGCTCATCTATTACATTTAAATATTCATCTTCTGGAAACGATGCCGCTGGCAACAGCAAAGGCGAAATCTCAGTTATAGGTGACAGTAATCGCTGCAATATCAATGGAACTTGGTCAGGCTCCTGGAGTAGCTCTGTAAAAAAAGAGGCCAACGTAACCAATTGGGTTTTCCTTGGAGATCCAGAGACGAAATCTGATGACGTCTCCTACAAAGAAATTACTTCATCAACGGAACAAAATGATCAGACAAAACCATCCACTTTTTTAGAAAGTTATGATTTTTTAAATTCAAAATACAAATATCAATTCTCAGCATCAAAATCGGTGGTTGGGAACAGCTACGCCGTCAGTGGGAAATATTTATTCAGCGATCTGCTGTCAGGCGAGTCCCTCTCGTTCTCCGCAACCCAGAGCTTGGGTGCAGATGGCATCGTAAAAATAAACTTATCTGGTCTCAAATATCTATTGCCCGAGTACACTGTGACGACTTCAAAATATTTGCTTGTCATTCCAGAGAACGAAAACGACGCCATCCCCCACCTTGATCCAGAGGTAGAAAATTTCGATATTTTAAAAAATAATTTTAAGTTCGTTAATGAACTTATATTGAAAGGCGATAACACGATAACCATCAAATCAAGCAATGGTGTTGATGTTGATGCCGGTCCCGGAAATGACAAAATTACAGGTGGCGCGGGTGAAGATCAACTAATAGCCGGCGCCGGGCGTGACACCTTAATTGGCGGAAAAGGAAATGACACCTTTGTACTGAGCAAAGAAGATTACGACTTCAGCTCCCCTCGATCGCTTCTGGTAGATACCATTACCGATTTCAAATATTCTGTGAATGGCGAGCAAGATACTCTGGAGCTTTCTGGATTTGGCAGCATCGAAGCTTACAAAACGCTT
>OMID01000059.1 GCA_900299005.1 Oxalobacteraceae bacterium | reverse complement strand
GTTCCAGCAGCTGCCGACTCCCCGCCGAGAGCGCCACCGAGCGCGGATCTTGATGCGCAGCGTCTGCTGGCTTGGCATCAATGAGTGCAATCCGCCCGGCAGCCACGCCACGGTTAAGGAGAAGGCCAGCGGTCGCCATGCCGACCGGCCCGGCGCCGGCTATCGCGATATCGACGTCAAGAGTCATGGCGCGCTAGGTCAGCCTCTCATCACGGCTTCAATGTCGGCCACGGTTTTTGGCGCTTTGTGGGTCAGAATGTCGCACCCGTCAGGGGTCACCAGCGCGTCGTCCTCAATGCGGATGCCGATGTGCCAGAACTGTTCCGGCACGCTCTCGGCTGGACGCACGTAAATGCCAGGCTCGATGGTCAGCACCATTCCGGGCACTAGGGTGCGCCACGGTTTTTCCGTCCCCGCAGGCGCCGGATCACGGTAGTCGCCCACATCGTGAACGTCCATGCCTAGCCAGTGTCCGGTCCGGTGCATGTAAAACTGCCGGTAGGCGCCATTGGCGATCGCGTCGTCCACGGAGCCGACCTTGTTCTTGTCCAGCAGTCCGGTGTCGAGCATGCCTTGGGTCAGTACTTTCAACGCAGCCTCATGACCCTCCGTGAAGCGCGCGCCGGGGCGTGTGGCCGCGATCGCTGCGTATTGCGATGCCAGCACGATGTCGTACAAGGTTTTTTGCGGGCCCGTGAACTTGCCATTGACCGGGAAAGTACGGGTGATGTCGGATGCATAGCTGTCCAGCTCGCATCCGGCATCGATTAGCACCAGCTCACCATCGCGCAGCTCGGCATTGCCTGCGCGGTAATGCAAAACACAGGCATTGGCACCGGCAGCGACAATTGAACCATAAGCAGGGAATTGCGAACCATTGCGGCGGAATTCATGCAGCAACTCTGCTTCAAGATGATATTCGCGCAACCCGGCACGGGAATGCCGCATCGCCCGCGCGTGGGCGTCAGCCGTAATCTCGGCGGCGCGGCGCATAAGCGCGATTTCGTGGTCGTCTTTCACCAAACGCATTTCGTTGAGAATGACGCGCACATCAATCGCTGTGCTGGGAGCGCTCACGCCTGCGCGCGCCTGAGCACGCACGGCATTGAGCCAGTTTTTCACCTGATCATCTAGCCCGCTGCTGCTGCCCAGGGCATAAAATAGCGCAGGCCGATTAGCCATCAGTTTGGGCAGCTCGGTATCGATGCTGGCGATGGAGAAAGCCGCATCGACACCCAGGGCTTCACGTGCGGCCCCGGGACCGTAGCGGTAGCCATCCCAGATTTCGCGCTCTTCATTTTTTTCGCGGCAGAACAGAATGGCTTGGTCTTTGTCGCCAGCGACCATCACCAGGGTCGCCTCCGGTTCGGTAAAGCCAGTCAGATAATAAAAATAACTATCATGCCGGTACGGATAGTCGGCATCGGCATTACGCATCACTTCAGGTGCTGTCGGGATGATGGCCACACCACCACCTTGTGCGTGCATCTGGGCGAGTAGGCGGGCACGGCGCTGTGCATAAGGAGTCATGATCAGTTCTTATGAATAAGAGGTGCGTTGAGTAGCTCCAGTCGCTCCACAGTGCCGACATCGGTCCAGTCGCCGCGGTAGACTTCGCCACCTATTCTGCGCTGGTTTGCGAACTCGCGCAAAATCGGCGCCAGCTTGGCGCTGCTGCCCGGGCTTACGCTGTCAAACATCTCGGGCCGGTAGACGCCGATACCGGAAAAAGTATAACGAGGCTCGCCCTGATTGGAGATCGCGTAGCTCTCCAGCGCAAAGTCGCCCTCCGGATGATGCGGAGGATTTTTTACCAGATATAACCAGCCCAGATCGCGACGATCGGCCGCGTGTGGTTGACCCCAGACGTCATTGTCTTCCAGTACGTCTTTCACGAGAGAGAAGTCGAAGTGCGGGCAGTAGATATCGCCTGCAATCGCGACAAAGGGATCTTCGCCCAACAAATGGCGGGCTTTCGCGATACCGCCCGCTGTTTCAAGTGCCGTCCCTTCGGGCGAGTAGCTGATGCGAGCACCGAACCGGCTGCCATCACCTAGCGCCGCCTCGATCATTTCCCCCAGGTGGGCATGATTGATCACTATGTCGGTGATGCCGGCGCGAACGAGATTGAGGATGTGCCAGACGATCAGGGGGCGACTGCGCACCTGCAGCAGCGGCTTTGGACAGGTGTCGGTCAGGGGGCGCATGCGTTCACCACGGCCAGCAGCAAAGATCATTGCCTTCATGGTGTTTGATCAGAACGTGTAGCCAACGTCAGTGGTGTTTTCGTCCAGTGTATCGAGCAGCTTGATCAGTGGAGCGAATTCCTTGTAACGGTAGGCAGTTTTGCGCGTGTAATCCATCACCAGGGGGATATCTTTCAGATAGCCGTCTTTGCCATCGCGATGATAAAGCCTCGCGAAAATACCCAGCACCTTCAAATGACGTTGCAGACCCATGAATTCGAAATCCTTGTAGAAGGCATCGACATCATGACTCACGGGAAGACCGGCGCGGCGTGCGCGTTCCCAGTAACGTATCGCCCAGTCCAGCACCATTTCCTCGTCCCACTGAATGTAAGCATCGCGCAGCAGCGACACCAGATCATAGGTGATGGGTCCGTACAGCGCATCCTGAAAATCGAGAATGCCAGGATTGCCTTTTTCTAGCACCATGAGGTTGCGTGAGTGGTAATCCCGATGGACATAGACCTGCGCTTGAGCGAGATTATTGGACAGCAGCACCTCCATGACCTGATTCAGCGAAGCCGTTTGTGCATCGCTCAAGCGTGCGCCTCGATGTTGGCCGAGATACCAGTCGGGGAAGAGCATCAGTTCGCGATGCAGTGCCGCGCGATCGTATTCCGGCAACTGGCCCGGACGGCTCTGCACCTGCAGCAGGATTAATGCATCAATGGCGTCGAGGTATAACTTATGCGCCGTGTCAGCATTGAGTTGCTTGAGATACGTGGTCGAACCCAGATCAGAGAGCAGAAGAAAGCCCTTCGCGACATCTTTGGCAAGGACCTGCGGCACGGTGATACCGGTCTTGCCGAACAACTCAGCCACATGCAGGAAAGGCCGCACATCTTCTTGCGGTGGTGGCGCATCCATGACGATCAGCGTTCTTCCATCGACAGCATCGACACGAAAGTAGCGCCGGAAACTGGCATCGGCAGACGCGACTCTGAGGGAGTCGGGCAAGGTGTTGGGCGCATCAAGTTGGGTCAGCCATGCCGAGATGTCGGCGAGACGCTGGTCGGTGTTCGGAGAATCAGACATCAGAAATGAAAACGAATACAGATTGGCAAGTCGGGTGCGTTGTCAAGGGCCGGCGCACGCAGTGAGTTCCCATATAATAAGGGATTACCCTCTGATTCGCGGTGTTGACGCCGCCAAATCCCCTTTCATGATCCGGCGATTGCCTCTTATACAACCTGTTGCCGAGTTACGCCTGAATGCGATCTTGCTCGCGATAGCACTCTTGCCGATACTCTCGATGGCACAGGATCGTCCGTGGATCGCGGGCACGGTGGACGACAACGGGCCAACGTCATTCGAGGCCGAGCAGATTACCGGACGTCCTGACCATGAAGTGAGCATGGAGCGCGACGTTGGCATCAGTCGCGGCAATACCCTGATCGAAGCAGATCGTATGAAATACGACATCATCGATGATCGTGTGGAGGCGATTGGCCATGTCCGCCTTCAGCGCGAGGGTAATGAATTCCTCGGCAGTGAACTGCGATTGAAGCTGGACACCGGCGAAGGCGTGCTGCAGAGCCCCGTCTACAAGCTTTTGCGCATGAATGCGCATGGCAAGGCTGACCGCATCGATTTCGAGTCGCAGGACCGGGCTACGGTGGTCGGTGGTTTCTACACGACTTGTGAAGGACCGGATCCCGACTGGTATTTACGCTCCGGGTCGCTCGCGCTGGATAATAGTCGCGAGATTGGCGTGGCTGAAAATGCAGTGCTGGTGTTCAAGGGTCTACCTTTGGTGGGTGCGCCCAAGCTTTCTTTCCCGCTGAGTGAAGAACGTGTGTCCGGTTTTCTGGCGCCAACAATTGCCACATCAACCTCAGGCGGATTGGAAGTAGTCGCACCGTTTTACTGGAACATCGCGCCCAACCGCGACTTGATCCTCGCGCCGCACTACATCACACGGCGTGGCTTGATGCTGGGCGCCAGCGCTCGCTATCTGGGTGAGGACTATGGCGGGCAGACCAACTTCGAGGTGATCGATCGGGACAATCAGACGGGAGACAGCCGTTGGGCCTTGTCATCACGTCACAAGCAAACGCTCAGTCAGGGCCTCACACTGAGTTCCAACGTGAATGCCGCATCGGATGATGACTATGCCCGTGATTTTCCCTTCAGCCGCGTCTGGGCTTATCAGCCGGGTATTCCCCGACGGCTGCTGATCAGGGATGTGCGCCTTGATTATGGCGCTCAGGAATGGACCGCCAGCGGAAGGCTGACCGAATATCAGGTTCTCCAGGATCGCAACGGCAGAGCACTCATTCAACGTCCCTACAGTCGTCTGCCGCAGCTGAACTACAACTACTATGGCGAGAATGACAGCGGACTGAACTGGTCGCTGGGTTCCGAGTTCACCCGTTTCCATCAGAATTTCATTCCCGTCGATGGCATGCCGCAGCAGGGCGATCGCATGGTAATCAATCCTCGCCTGACGTATAACTACCAGACGCCCGGCTTCTTTGTGCGGCCCAGCGTCTCGGCACACAGCACCGTCTACAGCCTTGATGACACGGCCGCGCCCACTATGACTGCGCCGAATCGCACGCTACCAACGTTCTCGCTGGATTCTGGCCTGATCTACGAACGTGATGCCAGCCTGTTCGGCAATGCGGCGATACAGACCATAGAGCCTCGCCTGTTCTACACTTACACGCCTTATAAGCGACAGGATTCGACCTTGTACCCGAATTTTGATTCGACCGAGGCGGACTTCAATTTTGCGACAGTGTTCCGCGAGAACCGCTTCGTCGGCAATGATCGTATCAGCGATTCGAATCAGGTGACCACGGCGCTGACTACTCGCTATCTCGAGCCCAATGGCATGGAACGCGTGCGGCTGGCAATTGCGCAGCGTTTTTCGTTTGCCGACCAGCGCGTGACGCTCAATGACGCCACCCTCCTGCCCACGGAAACGCGTTCCGACATGTTGTTCCTCGGGTCTGGCCGAGTGACGGATCAACTGCGTGTTGATTCAAACTTTCAGTTTAGCCAGTCTCGCAACGAACTCAATCGCATGAACATCGGAGCGTTCTGGCAGCCGGCGCCGATGAAAGTGCTCAATGCGCAATACCGCCGCGATGTCCGCAATTTGCCCAACGATCCGAACTCCAACTTCGAGCTAATCGATATATCCTCGCAATGGCCGCTGGGCGATCGCTGGTATGGCGTTGGCAGGATCAGCTACCTCCTGAAAGAAAACCAGCTGGGTCAGTCGCTAGCTGGTGTGGAGTACAAGGCGGATTGCTGGATTTTTCGCGTTATCGGACAGCGTTTGCCGACAGCGCAAAGCGTGGCCAACACCACTATCTTCCTGCAACTTGAATTTAACGGCTTATCCATGCTGGGGGCCAATCCGATGCGCGCGCTGCGCATGAATGTTCCCGGCTATCAGCCACTCGGCTCATCCGAGTATCCGTACGAAACCTACTGATTGCGAGTCTCATGAAATTTGCTGTGAACCCCTTCATTTCCTGCGAAGTCAGGCGCTGCGCGTCGATGGCCGCCATGCTTGCTGTGTCGGCGATGCTCGTGAGCGTTGAGGTACACGCGCAAGATAAAGGTGCCGGTGCAGGCAAGCAGCCTGTACTGGTTGATGCCATCGTTGCCGTGGTCAATACTGACGTCATCACGTTGAAAGAGCTTAATGACAGGATAGCGCTCATCGAGCAGCGCATGAAGCGCCAGAGTATGCAGATGCCCTCACGCGAAGTACTGCAAAAGCAGCTGCTGGAGCGCATGATTGTCACGCGGGCGCAAATGCAGCTTGCCAGAGAGAGCGGTATTCGTATTGATGACATCATGCTGGACCGTGCGGTGGCGCGCATCGCCGAACAGAACCAGTTATCGGTTCAGGCGTTTCGCGACCAGCTGGAGCGCGAAGGTTTGTCGTTTGCCCGCTTTCGTGAAGAAATTCGAGAAGAGATCACGCTCCAGCGCCTGCGCGAGCGTGAGGTTGACAACAAGCTCCAGATCGCTGACTCCGAGGTGGACAATTATCTGGCGGCTGCGGGCGGCAAGCCGGAATCCAGTCAGCAGGAAATGAATATCGCGCAGATTCTCGTGCGCGTGCCAGAAAACGCATCAGCACAGCAGATTGCCGATCGCCGCAAGCGAGCAGAAACGGCCATTGCTCAGCTGAAGTCTGGCATCGATTTCTCGAAAGTGGCTGCCAGTTTTTCTGATGCCGGCGATGCCCTGTCCGGCGGCGACCTTGGCTGGCGCAGCGTGTCACGGCTGCCGCAATTATTCGTGGATGCCGTCGAGAAGCTGGGTGAGGGTGAGATCGCCCCTCTGGTTCGCAGTGCCAACGGTTTCCATGTGCTCAAGCTCAACGGACGTCGTGTGGCTGGCACGGCGAAAGCCGGCGTCGGCACCCCGGTACAGCAGACCCGCGCGCGCCACATTCTCATCAAGGTGAATCAGATCGTCTCGCCGAGCGAGGCCAGACGCAAGCTCGTCGAGCTCAAGCAGCGTCTTGATAACCAGGCAGCCAAATTCGAAGACCTCGCACGGCTTTACTCGAATGATGGCTCGGCCAGCAAAGGTGGCGACCTTGGCTGGATTTATCCTGGCGACACCGTACCTGAGTTTGAGCGCGCGATGAATGCCTTGGGGCCCGGTCAGGTCAGCGAGCCAATCGAGTCGCCCTTTGGGTACCACCTGATCGAAGTCCTTGAGCGCAAGACCGAAGAAGTCTCGCGCGAGCGGCAACGTCTGATGGCAAGGCAGGCCTTGCGTGATCAGAAGCTCGAAGAGGCGTATGAAGACTGGCTGCGTCAGTTGCGTGATCGCGCTTATGTCGAATACCGCCTTGACGAATTCAGTCCGCGCAATCAATAACACGCGCTTGCACTCGCTTGACGGACTTTCCATGTCTTGTCCGCGTATCGCCATCACCTGCGGAGAGCCGGCAGGTATTGGTCCGGAAATCTCGGTGCGCGCCGCGCTGGCGTCGGACACGCTTGATATCGTGCTGATCGGTGATGCGTCGCAGTTGCGCTCGCTTATGGCTGACTGCTCTGCGGATCGACACATCACGCTGCTGTCTTCTCCAGACGCATTGCAGGATCTGCCCCGCGAGCCCGGACAACTGCACCTGATCGATTGCGCGCTTCCTGCACGGCCCGTTGCCGGTCATCTTGACGCCCGTAATGGCCTTGCGGTGCTCAAGATGTTGGACATGGCGATCGAGATTGGGATGAAGCAGTGGGTGGATGCGATCGTCACGGCTCCGATTCAGAAAAGTACGATCAATGATGCGGGCGTCGCCTTCACCGGGCATACCGAATATCTGGCCGAAAAAACCGGCGTGTCACAGGTCGTGATGATGCTGGCCGGACCGACGCAAGGCGCAATGCTGCGGGTTGCGCTGGCGACCACACATCTGCCACTGAAAGAGGTGAGCGCCGCCATGACCCGCGAGAGCCTCTCGCGCACCCTGGCCATTCTTCATTCCGATCTCAAGCAACAGTTCGGGATTGCTGATCCGCGCATCCTGGTGGCCGGGCTAAACCCCCATGCTGGTGAGGATGGTTATCTGGGGCGCGAAGAAATCGAGATCATTGCCCCCGTGATCGAGTCTGCACGCGCCCGAGGGTGGAGAGTTTCCGGGCCCTATCCGGCCGACACGTTATTTCAGCCCAAATATCTGCGTGATGCCGATTGCGTACTCGCGATGTATCACGATCAGGGGCTGCCTGTGCTTAAGTTTGCGAGTTTCGGTCAGGGGGTGAACATCACCTTGGGGTTGCCCATCATTCGCACCTCAGTCGATCACGGCACAGCACTGGACATTGCTGCCCTGGGCACGGGCCGGGCCGATCACACCAGCATGCTCATGGCTATCCGCATGGCCGCAGAAATGCTCTACAGCTCGGGCCGCATCGACGCATGACCCACAGCCCCCGCAAACGATTCGGTCAAAATTTTCTGACCGACCAGACGGTGCTGCATGAGATTATCCGTGCGATTGCGCCCTCAGCGGACGATCTGATGGTCGAGATCGGCCCAGGGCAGGGCGCCCTGACTGCCCTGTTATTACAGGCGCTCACGGCCTTGCATGCGGTCGAGCTCGATCGTGATCTGGTGAGGCTTTTGCAGAAGAAATTCAGCCCTGACCGACTAATCCTTCATTCGGGCGACGCCCTGCAATTCGACTTTGGTTCCTTGGTGGCCTCCGGCCGCAGCTTGCGTATCGTTGGCAACCTGCCGTACAACATTTCCAGTCCCTTGCTGTTTCATCTTGCGCGATTTGTCAGCCAGGTGCGGGATCAGCATTTCATGCTGCAAAAAGAAGTGGTCGAGCGCATGGTCGCTGAACCGGGCAGCAAGGATTACGGACGTTTGTCCGTCATGCTGCAGTGGCGCTATCAGATGGAATTATTGTTTGTCGTGCCGCCAGCGGCGTTCGATCCGCCACCCAAAGTGGACTCGGCGATCGTTCGCATGATCCCGGTTGCTGCGCCACTCGATTGTGAGCAGCACAAGCTTGAGCGGGTGGTCACGAAGGCCTTCTCGCAGCGCCGCAAGGTGATACGCAATTGCCTTGCCGATCTGTTTACCGAAGCGCAGCTGATCCAAGCAGGTATTGATCCGAAGGCAAGGCCCGAGACGGTCGGGTTGGAGCCGTATGTGAGACTGGCAAGATTGCTGTAATTTTTTGCACGCCTACGACACCCTTCCTCTCTGCAGGCAGGCTCGGTGATATCCGGGGGAGTCAGGCATCGCGCTCAATGAGCTCTATCTTGTACCCATCCGGGTCCTGAACGAACGCAATCACCGTGGTGCCGCCTTTGACTGGTCCGGCTTCGCGCGTGACCTGGCCACCTGCTGTTTTCACCGCAGCGCATGTGGCAGCGGCATCTTCCACGCCGATGGCAATATGCCCGTAGGCAGTACCCATCTCGTACTCGCTAACGCCGTAGTTGTAGGTCAGCTCGATCTCAGCCTGATCAGGATTACTCGCATAGCCCAGAAAGGCGAGTGAATAGCGCTGGTCAGGGCGGTCGGTCGTGCGCAGCAAGCTCATGCCCATGACCTTCGTATAAAAATCGATCGATCGCTGAAGATCGCCCACACGGAGCATGGTGTGAAGAATGCGCATGTAATCCTCGGTTTCAGAAATTGGGTAGTTTTTGGGGTTCGTGATCGCGCAGTGCCTTGCGCGCCGATTCGAATTCCGGCAGCACGGATTGCACGGTGGCCCAGAAGTGGGGGCCGTGATTCATCTCGCGCAGGTGTGACAACTCGTGCGCAACCACATAATCGATATTGGGTAGGGCGAAGTGGACGAGCCGCCAGTTCAGACGTATGCGGCCATCCACGGTGCAAGCACCCCATTGCGTGCTGGCGGACGAGAGCGAAAAACGCTGATAAGTGACCCCCAGTTTTGCTGCATAGTGATCAAGACGCTCGGCAAACACGCGCTTGGCTTCGCCCTGCAGCCAGCCCTGCACGCGGTCTTTGAGTTGCTGCTCTGTGGAGGATGCGGGCAGGCTGATGTGCAGCTCATTGGTACTTTCATCAAAGCGGGCACCGACATTTCCGCGATCGGCAATGCGCAAGACGATGTCGTTGCCAAGGAAGGGCAGTGTGGCACCGTCGCGCCATTCCATCGGGGGTTGCAGCCGGCGCACGGAACGCTCGCGCTGCTCATTCATCTTGCGGAAAATCCACGGCTGTTTGGATTTGATCGCCAATTCGATCTCGGCCACCGTCACCCACTTGGGCGCGGTCACGCGCAGGCCGTCGTCATCGATCAGAAAACCGATCGTGCGGCGCTTTGAGCGCAGCAGGCGGTAGTCCAGAGAGAGCGTATCGAGATGAATGCGGCGACGGTTCGGCGGTATCGGCGTGCCCGACACCGTCGAGGCCTGTGGTGAAGAAGCGTGGTCGGCGTTCTCGGTGCCAGGCAATGGGTCCAGCAGCAGCGCCAGCTGGTTAGGGTCGGCAAATTTTTTTCGCAGGAACTGCCTTATCGACATGCCAGATATCTTTTTGAAAAAAGTTGAGGATGCATCAGACTGCCCACGCCATTCAGCTAGGGAGACGCTGAACCCCCCCCACGCTATGGCGAGCCGACACCGTTGCGCGACGCGGGGACCTGCCACATCACAGGCTTGCAGCGATTACCCAAAGGAGAAATCTTGCGGTGTTAAATTATTCAGCACGCCCAGACGCCTAAAGCAGCTTCGGCATCTGCGGCCCATCGTGCTGATAAGCCGCCGGCGCGATCACTCGCATTTCGGATTCTATCCAATTTTCAACCTTCGCCATCAGTTCTGAAGGCGAGAGCCCATCGGGCGCAAGGGGCACGCCGATCGATACGGTAATGATCCCGGGGTTTTTGAGGAATGCGTTGCGCGGCCAGCAGTCACCGGAATTGATGGCGATCGGCACGACGGGTGTGCCGGTACCGATCGCCAGTATCGCGCCGCCGGCCTTGTACTGACCCTGCTGACCGACGGGCGTGCGCGTACCCTCGGGGAACATGATCACCCACTGACCATCATCGAGTCGCTGCTTACCGACGCGGATCACCTGCGCCATGGCATCACGACCCTTGCGGCGGTCAATGGCAATCATGCGTAGCATCGCCAGCCCCCAACCGAAGAAGGGGATGTAGAGCAGGGATTTTTTGAATACGAAGATCAGCGGACGTGGCATCAGCCAGCAATAAAAAATCGTCTCCCAGGCGGACTGATGCTTGGAGAGCAATATCACCGGTGCGTCGGGAAGATTTTCCATCCCCTTGACTTGCCAGCGTATCCCGCACGCATAGCGTGCTGCGAGGGTAATGAACACGTTCCAGCGGGTGATCATCCAGTAACGCTGACGATAAGGCAGGAAAATGAATACAAAACAAGCGACGGCCCAGACGATCGTGATCGCCAGGATCAGCAGCGCAAAGAGCATTGAGCGAAGTAGCAATACAGGACGCGACATTCGGTTTCCGTGAGGGCTGGCGCCACGCGCTGCCGTTGTAAAGAGCCTTCTTTCTGCCCAGGGAGACGCTGAAAAACCTATTTTATGGCGAGCCAGCATCGCTGTGCGATGCGGGAGCCTGCCAAAACAAAGGTTGCAGCTATTTCCCAGAGGAGAAGTCTTGCGGGGTTTAATTAATCAGCGTTTTCCTAGCGCCGCGCGTGCCATTTCCACGGTCTCGGGCGCCGCCTGGTCTGCATGCAGCAAGCGATCGACGAGATTTGCCAGATCATCGAAAATCTTGGTCCCGATCGGCAGATCTTTTGTGGCCAGCGTCATCTCACCGTGCCCAGTTCTGACCAGATAAGGCGAGGCGCCGACCTCGGCTGCTGCTTGTAAATCGCGCAGCGAATCCCCTACCACGGGCACGTTGCGCAAGCTCACCGAAAAGCGTTCGCCGATGGACAGCAGCATGCCGGGTTGGGGTTTACGACAATCGCACTGGGCGTCAGCGGTGTGAGGGCAGTAGAAGATCGCATCAATGCGCGCTCCGGCCGCTTGCGCCGACTGGTGTAACTTGTGGTGAATGGCGCACAAGGTTTTCATGTCGAACAGCCCGCGCGCGATGCCGGACTGGTTCGTAGCCACGGCCACACGATAGCCCTGCTGGTTCAAGCGCGCGATCGCCTGCAACGAACCCGGAATCGGCACCCACTCCTGCGGTGACTTGATGTAAGCCTCCGAATCAACATTGATCACCCCGTCACGGTCGAGGATGATCAACTTCGCACTTGGGTCGTTCGCTGGCACGTGATGCTCGCTCTCGGTGTGGGAAAATCAGCCGGCCAGGCGCGAGATATCGGCAACGCGGTTCATCATCCCGTGCAATGACTGCAGCAGGGCGAGGCGGTTGCCGCGCAAAGCCGGGTCATCGGCCATCACCATGACATCATTAAAAAAAGCATCGACATCATCGCGCAGCGCGGCCAGTGCCTTGAGCGTTGCGCTGAAGTCTGCTTGGGCGAAGGCCTGGTCCACTGTCTGTCGGGTCTCGGTCATTACGCCGTAAAGCTTTTGCTCGGCGGACTCCGTTAGTAGTCCGGGCTGCACCTCGCCGTAAACTCCCTCATTCTTCTTGAGGATATTGGTAATGCGCTTGTTGGCGGCTGCCAGCGAGGCAGCCTCGGGCAGGGCGGCAAAGCCCTTGACGGCATCAAGGCGCTCCAGAATATCGTCCAGTCGGTCGGGAGACTGAGCAACGACAGCCTCCACGGCATCCTGGGCATGGCCCCGATCACGCAAGAGTCCGCGCAGCCGGTCATACATGAACGCTTGCACGTCGGTTGACGGATCAGTGAATTGCCCATTGCCGCTGAATTGCGACGCGGTCAGATGCAGCAGATGAGACAGTGACAGCGGCAGCTTGTGCTCCACCAGCATACGCAGCACGCCCAGCGCATGGCGGCGCAACGCAAACGGATCTTTGTCACCGGTGGGTGCCAGACCAATGCCCCAGATGCCGATCAGGGTTTCCAGTTTGTCTGCCATCGCCACTGCGGTGCCGGTACGTGTCTCAGGCAAGGTATCGCCGGCAAATCGGGGTTGATAATGTTCACCAATCGCTGAGGCAACTTCCTCTGGTTCACCATCATGCCGCGCGTAATAGGTGCCCATGATGCCCTGCAGTTCGGGAAACTCGCCGACCATATCGGTCAGCAAGTCTGCTTTGGACAACTGCGCCGCGCGCTTTGCTATGGCCACATCCGCATGCAGCGACGCTGCAACCGCGCTTGCAATGGCGACGACGCGTTCATTGCGTTGTGCCTGGGAGCCCAGCTTGTTGTGATAAACGACGCTGGACAGCCCTGGAAGACGATCGACGAGTTTTTTCTTCTTGTCTTGCTCGAAGAAGAACTTGGCATCGGACAGTCTGGGGCGCACGACGCGCTCATTGCCGGCGATGATGTGCTGCGGGTCAGCGGTGTCCAGATTCGAGACAATCAGAAAGCGCGAGCGTAGCTTGCCGCCGCTGTCAGTCAGCGCAAAATATTTCTGATTGGTCTGCATCGTCAGGATCAGGCATTCCTGGGGCACCGACAAAAACGAGTCATCGAAATGGCATTCGTAGACCACGGGCCATTCGACCAGTGCGGTTACCTCATCCAGCAAGGATTCGGGCATGAGAATGGCGTCACTACCCGCTTTGGCCTTCAGTGCCACGCGGATTTTTTCCTTGCGCTCACTGTAGCTGGCGATCACGCGACCTTCTTCTTCCAGCAGGTGGGCGTAGCGGTCAGCCGAAGGAATCCTCAGCAGGGCCTTGCGCGACAAGAAGCGATGACCAAGCGTCGTTTGCGACGACTGCAATCCGAGCAGATTCAACGGTACCACTTGATCATCCAGTAGTGCGATGAGTCCGTGCACCGGGCGCACGAAATGCACGGTTTCGCCAGTCGGACGCTGATAGCTCATGACCTTGGGAATGGGGAGCTTGGCTACGCTCTCTTCAAGCGTGACTTGCAGTCCTGCCGCCAGCGGCTGGCCGGGTGCGGTGTAGGTAAAGAAAAAGCTGTCTGCCTTGCCATCGCTGGCACGTTCCAGTTCGGACAGACCGATGTGATCGCGTCCTGTATGCGATGCCAGCGCAGCGAGCTTTTTGGTCAGCGGCGCAGTGGGCTGCCCGGCTTTGTCCAGTGCGACCGCCACTGGCAGTACCTTCTCGCGCATCACCTTGTCAGGTGACGTGTCGCGTACGCCATGAATAGACACCGCAAGCCGCCGCGGGCTGGCATACGCGGTGAAGCTTGCGCCTTCTTCAAGGAACGCTCGTGCAGACAGGCCATTCGTGATCGCCGTGGCGAACGCGTCGCCAAGTTTGCCCAATACCTTGGGCGGGAGTTCTTCGGTCAGTAGCTCGACCAGCAATGTGTGCTTCATGGTGTTGAGTCGTTAGGTTCGTCAGTCGCGGTCAGGCGGCTTCGCTTGCAGTGCCCAGCATCGGGAAACCCAGCGCTTCGCGCGAGGCGTAATACGCCTGCGCCACTGCGCGTGCCAGATTCCGAATGCGACCGATGTAAGCGGCACGCTCGGTGACCGAGATCGCACCACGCGCATCCAGCAGGTTGAAGGTATGCGCCGCCTTGAGCACCATCTCCTATGCTGGCAGCGCCAGGGGCACTGCCATTAACCGCTGTGCCTCGGCTTCGTAGCCGGAGAACAGCGAGAAGAGGAATTCGGCGTTCGAATGTTCGAAGTTGTAGCCGGATTGCTCAACTTCATTTTGATGGAACACGTCGCCATAGGTCAGGCGTTTTCTGACACCACGCTCTACCCATTCGGTCCACACCAGATCGAACACATTTTCGACACCTTGCAGGTACATCGCTAGACGTTCGATGCCGTAGGTGATTTCACCGAGCACGGGTTTGCAGTCAATCCCGCCGACTTGCTGGAAGTAGGTGAATTGCGTGACTTCCATGCCATTGAGCCAGACTTCCCAGCCCAGTCCCCATGCACCCAGCGTCGGGTTTTCCCAGTCATCCTCGACGAACCGAACATCGTTCTCGGTCAGCTTGAGTCCCAGCGCCTCGAGCGACCCGAGGTAGAGCTCGAGAATGTTTTCCGGCGCCGGCTTCAAGACTACCTGGTACTGATAGTAATGTTGCATCCGGTTGGGGTTGTCGCCGTAGCGCCCGTCCTTGGGTCGGCGCGACGGCTGCACATAGGCGGCGCGCCAGGGCTCGGGACCGATCGCGCGCAGGAAGGTCGCGGTGTGCGATGTGCCTGCGCCGACCTCCATGTCATAAGGTTGCAGTAGCGCGCAGCCCTGCGCGTCCCAGTACTGTTGCAGCGTCTGGATGATGTGTTGGAAGCTGGGTTTTGTCTTCATGGGGAACGGTATCGGGTGCGCGACGAGTTTAGGCGCAGGGTTGCACCCTCTGGCAAACCCAGGATTTTAGCCGTTTTTGCTACGCCGAAACCGCTTCAGACCCGGCAGGGTCAAGAGCGCCAGTGCCAGTCCGACGGGCAGCGTGTTGCCCAGCCAAAGATAGGGTGTCTCGCCCTTCATGCCCTGCACCGAAGCCTCGAGCGTGGCGCGCGTGAAGGCAGGCAGACGCGCAACCAGTTGTCCTCGTGCGTCGATGACTGCAGTGGCGCCGGTATTGGTCGCGCGTAGCATGGGCCGACCGGTCTCCAGCGTGCGCATCTGCGAGATTTGCAGGTGCTGAGGCAAGGCGATCGTATCGCCAAACCATGCAATGTTGGAAACATTCAGAAGGATGCTCGGCACCGGACTGCCGCGGTTGATCGCAGCAGCGATTTGCGCCGCAATCTCTTCGCCAAACAAATCTTCGTAGCAAATATTCGGCAAGACCCACTGATCGCGCACATCGATCGGGGCCTGATAAAGTGCACCGCTGCCGAAATCACCCAGCGGCATGGACATCAGATCGACAAACCAGCGTGCGCCCGGCGGGATGAACTCACCAAAGGGGACAAGGTGATGTTTGTCGTAGCGATACAAGGTGGACTGGCCCAATGAAAAGCCGATGACGCTGTTGAGGTAGATCCCCGGGGCTGTCGTCCACGGCACGCCCACGAGCAGCGTGCTGTTGCTGTCCCACGCGAAATGGGCGAGCTGCTCGACATACCCCGCGGGCAGCTGTGTCGATAGCAGTGGCAAGGCAGTCTCGGGAGTGGCAATCAGATCGGCGGGCGAGGCCGTGATCATGTCACGATACAGTGATAACGAGGCTTGGACATTACCCGCATCGAACTTCATCTGCTGGGGCACATTGCCTTGCAACAGGCGAGTCTTGATCGGCTCTCCGACAGGTTCAGTCCATGCCTTGCTTGCGAGGAGTGCACCCGAGACCACAAGCGAGAGCAGCAGGCCGATTGCGGGCAGATGCAGACGTCGCAGGTGCATCATCAGGCCAAGACAGGCGGCCGCCATGCTGACGAGCCAGCCTACGCCATACACACCAAACAGTGGCGCATACCCCGCGAACGGACTAGCCGTGTGCGCATAGCCGGTCGCGACCCATGAAAAGCCGGTGAATATCCAGCCGCGCGTCCAGTCGGCGAGCATCCAGCACGCCGGCATCAGGGCAACCGCCGACCAGGCAAGGTGATTCGTCCGGGTAGCAGCCCACGAAGCCACCCACAATGCCAGTCCGTACAGGAGCCCAAGACTGCTTGCCAGCAGCAGGATGGCAGCTGCCGCGAGCATCATCGGCATCTCGCCATAGACATGCAAGCTGATATACAGCCAGTGTGTGCCGGCCAGTAGGGCCGCCGCGCCAAAGGACCATCCCAGCAGGAAGGCATCGCGCGCACGGGCAGTATTGAGAAATAAATGCGTCAGCAGGGCAAGGCAGGCCAACTGCACTGGCCATGCCCCGAAGGGGGCGAAGGCGAACACCGTAGCGCTGCCAGCCAAGAGCGAGAGCAACAAGGCTGACCATGACAGGGGACGGACGACGATGATGCTGCCGGCGGCTGAATCAGACGCAGGTAAAACCATGGTGTCAATGCCACAGAGGAGAGGGCGAGTGGCGCATCAAGGGGTTTCTCCGAATGTGCGCCGGGGGAGTTTTTCGACCAGTAGCACATGTACCTGCCGTGCGTCGGCACGCAACACCTCGAAGCGCAGATCATCGATTACAAACTGCTCGCCCTTGCGCGGCATGCGGCCCAGATGATTGGCGACGAGTCCACCAATGGTGTCGACATCTTCATTGGCTAATGCAGTACCGAGGGTGTGATTGAATTGCTCGATCTCGGTCAGTGCCCGCACGCGCCAGCGAGGGCCAAGGTCACCATCTTTGACAGGCAGAATATTGTCTTCTTCCTCATCAAAATCGTATTCATCCTCGATGTCACCAACGATTTGTTCTAGTACATCCTCAATGGTGATTAGTCCGGCGACGCCACCGTATTCATCGACGACGATCGCAATGTGGTTGCGGTTTGCGCGGAAATCACGCAGCAGCACATTCAGACGCTTGGATTCCGGGATGAACACGGCGGGACGTAACATGTCGCGCAAATCGAATTCATCCTCCGCGTAGTAGCGCAGCAAATCTTTCGCCAGCAAGATACCCGCTACCTTGTCGCGGTCGCCATCCACCGCAGGAAAGCGCGAGTGTGCGGTGGTCAATACCATGGGCATCCATTCTTCAATAGGCCTGGCGATATCCACCACGTCCATTTGCGAGCGGGGGATCATGATGTCGCGCACGCACAGATCGGACACCTGGAACACGCCTTCGATCATGGAGAGCGCATCCGCATCTAGCAAATTACGCTCGTGGGCATCATGCAGCACTTCCAGCAACTCGCTGCGGTTTTCGGGCTCGGGGGAGATCAGCGCGGTCAGGCGCTCAAACAGGGAGCGATGGGGCTTGGTGTGGTCGGCAGATCGCCCGCCGGGGGGATAGTCTTGCATATGGCGCAATGCCGGAGTTCAGGAACTCAAAGCATACCGTAAAAAGTTCGGATGCCAGAGAAAGTGCGAGATGAGTTTGTCAATTTGAAATTCACATCACGCGCTTGAGGGGCGAATCACCGAGGCCTTAAAGGAAATCAATGGCGCTTGAGGTAGGGATCCGGCATGCCCAGTGCGGCAAGGATGTCAGTTTCCAACTCTTCCATCTCGGCCGCATCGTCATCGTCTTCGTGGTCATAACCCTGCGCATGCAGTACGCCATGTACGACAAGATGAGCTGCGTGCTGTTCCAGCGGCAGCGCCAGCTCATCGGCTTCTTTCAGCAGTACGTCAGTACAGAGAACGATGTCGGCGCGCACGGTGTCATCGGAATGGGCTTCTTCAGTGTAGGCAAATGTCAGCACGTTGGTCGCGTAATCCTTGCCGCGATAATCACGGTTAAGTGCACGAGCTTCCTCAGCATCCACAAAGCGGAGCGTTAGTTCTGCCGGTGCAAACTGCGCTGCGCGCACCCAGCGGCGCAATTTAGCGCGGGTGAGTTGAGCTGACAGCCGCTGGTCGGCGAACTGCACCGCGAGGGATAGCGGATTATTTGCCGCCATCGCGTAGGCTTGCAGTGCCCGCTGCTGTAGTCGCAGCATCGTACGCATCGACAATGCGTCCCACCAGCGGGTGACGTACTACATCGGCACTGGTGAAACGGGTGAAGGCAATGCCGCGTACTGAGGAGAGCACATTCATCGCATCGACCAGTCCGCTTTTCTGACCACGCTGCAAGTCGATCTGAGTGACATCGCCAGTCACGACAGCCTTGCTGCCAAAACCGATACGAGTCAAAAACATTTTCATCTGCTCTGGCGTCGTGTTCTGCGCTTCATCAAGAATGATGAAGGCATGATTCAGCGTGCGACCACGCATGTAGGCTAGCGGCGCGATTTCGATAGCTTGTTTTTCAAACATTTTTTGTGTGCGATCAAACCCAAGCAAATCGTACAACGCGTCATATAAAGGCCGGAGGTAAGGATCGACTTTCTGTGCAAGATCGCCGGGGAGGAAGCCTAGTCGTTCGCCGTCTTCAACCGCAGGGCGGGTCAGCACGATGCGGCGTACGGCATCGCGCTCGAGCGCATCGACTGCGCACGCCACCGCCAGATAGGTTTTGCCTGTGCCCGCCGGGCCGACACCGAAAGTCACATCATGTTCCAAAATCGCCTTGAGGTACTGCCCCTGGTGCGGCGTGCGTCCGCGCAGATCACTGCGTCGGGTTCGAAGTACCGGGCTATCGGGAAATTCATCAGCTTCTTTGACTAGCAGGCTTGGCTTGTCTGCGCTGGTCGTAACGGCTTTGTGCTCAACTAGCGCGAGCTGGATCTCTTCGACCGAAATAGGATGATCGGCAGCCTTATAGAATTTTTCCAGTATCTCAACCGCCCGCTGCGAATTGATGCCATCAGCAATAAATTTTTCACCACGCCGAAATAAAGTGACATCGAGTGCCGCCGCAATCTGTCGCAGATTTTCATCGACCGGGCCACATAGATTGGCCAGGCGGACATTGTCGACAGGTTCAGGCGAAAAATAGCGTGGCGGCGTTTGCGCTGCTTTTGCGCTGCTGCGCGGGGAAGTGTTGGCGGGTTTCATTGTTTCACCACAGCAGCACCGCGCAACGAGAAGGGGTGACTCTCGGTGATGTTTACGTCGATGAACTGGCCGATCAGTCGTGACGCATTTGGTCCGCCATTGAAATTCACGACCCGATTATTTTGGGTTCGTCCCTGCAATTCGTAAGGATCGCGTTTGGATGGGCCTTCGACAAGCACCCGCTGCAGACTGCCCACCATCGCATCAGAGAAACGACGCGTGTTTTCTGCAATGACTTTTTGCAGATGCTGAAGGCGTGCGAGTTTGACCTCTTGTGGCGTATCGTCCGGCAGGTTGGCCGCCGGCGTGCCGGGACGCGGGCTGAAAATGAACGAGAAACTGTTCTCGTAAACGTTATCGTTGACCAGCTTCATCAGTGCCTCGAAATCTGCCTCGGTCTCACCGGGGAAGCCGACAATAAAGTCGGATGAAATGGCAATGTCAGGCCGCACTTCGCGCAAGCGCCGGATAATCGATTTGTATTCGAGCACGGTATAGCCACGCTTCATGGCTGCCAGTATTTTGTCCGAGCCATGTTGCGCTGGCAGATAAAGATGATTCACCAGCTTGGGTACCCGGGCATACACATCGATGAGACGCTGGGTGAATTCCTTCGGATGGCTGGTCACGTAGCGAATTCGCTCCACACCGTCGAATTCTGCGATGTATTCGATCAGTAACGCAAAATCGGCCATCTCGCCATCCGGCATGGCGCCACGGTAGGCATTGACATTTTGTCCGAGCAGGGTGATTTCCTTCACGCCTTGTGACACCAGCTGAGCGACCTCGGCGAGTACATCATTGAAGCGGCGCGAGACTTCCTCACCGCGCGTATACGGAACCACGCAGTAGCTACAGTACTTGCTGCAACCTTCCATAATGGATACAAAGGCACTGCTCCCCTCGACGCGGGCCGGTGGCAAGTGATCGAATTTCTCGATTTCCGGGAAGCTGATGTCTACCTGCGCACTGCCTTTGGCGCGTCGGGCCTGCAGCATCTCGGGCAGACGGTGCAGCGTCTGCGGGCCGAACACGACATCCACATACGGGGCGCGCTTCACGATGGACTCGCCTTCCTGGGAAGCCACACAACCGCCGACGCCGATAATCAGATCAGGATTTTTCTGCTTGAGTTCGCGTACACGGCCAAGATCCGAAAATACTTTTTCTTGTGCCTTTTCCCGTACCGAGCACGTATTGAAGAGAATGATATCGGCATCTTCCGGGGTCGTTGTCTCGATGACGTCTTCGGCTTCGCGCAGTACGTCAGCCATCTTGCCCGAGTCGTACTCGTTCATCTGGCAGCCAAAGGTCTTGATGAATAACTTTTTTTGCATGAATCAGAAAGCGTGACGCCGCAAGGCGCCGGTGGCGCAATGACCGAACTAACCGAAATGATCAGCGGCTTGTTG
Organism: Oxalobacteraceae bacterium; assembly: GCA_900299005.1. Taxonomy (GTDB): domain Bacteria; phylum Pseudomonadota; class Gammaproteobacteria; order Burkholderiales; family Burkholderiaceae_D; genus Pernthalerella. The sequence goes on along the minus strand of OMID01000059.1, from coordinate 5,388 downwards.
GGACGGGGAAGAATGCACAAAATTATAGCAGGAGCCTTCGCGACCCACCGTGGCGGCCGGTGTTATCTGTGGTCAACGGCGAGGCCTGCCGGGCCGCCCGCCATCCCGCGCCATCCCCTGCGATTGGCATGTGGCTATCCTAGGTTCCTGTCATTCAGAAGACGACCACGAATGCAACGCCGCCGTAACTCACCGAGGGATCATCGCGCGGCTTCTCCCTGCCTGCCGTCATGTCCAGGGTGACACGCTTGTTTAGTGGAACCGACAGAAAAACGCCGCCCGTGTGCGTCTCGTATGTCTCACCCCTGAGCCGTTTGGTCTCGACGCCTGCGCGCCACCCTTCCGCAGGCTTAAAGCCGCCGCGCAACCGCACAAAGCTGCTGCCCAGTCCGAACGAGTAGTTGGCGATCAGGTCGGCATCCCATGCGCCGGCCAGCGGCGTATACGCCATGACTTGCGGGGTGAAGGTGATGATGTCACCCGTCTTTTCATCGCGAGGCTCGAACGGACTGAGCCTGATACGTCGATAGCCGAGGGTGGCTGAGAGGTCAAGCCTTCTTGGACCGAATTGCCATGCATGTCCGACGCCACCCTCAATACCGAGTGACCTGCCACTGACTTCTTCCGTGGCGCCCCTATCACTCGACTCAAAATGGTAGTGGACCATGCTGGCCACGGTCTTGTAGTACCAGCCACGACCTAATTCCTCACCCGCCATGGGGATGACCGTACCGATGTAGCCATAGCCGCCCTTCGCAGAACCTTCAGCGCCTGAAAATACGACGCTCTCAGCACGAGCGGTCATGCACAGGGCAATGCTCACTACCATGGGGCTGATGCCAGGGAAGTGCTTAATTAAACGCTGCGGCAAGCTTTTGATGTGGCCGGCTCCCGCATCGCGCAGCAATGCGGGATCGCCATAAAATGCGTTTTTTTTCAGCGTCTCCCCAGCATAGGTTGCCATGAAGTGTAAGGCTTTGGCTCGGCAAATCATGAGCATGATTTTTTCTCCGTTACCGTGGTCGCGGGTTGCAGCTTATCTCCTAGTCTTCGGATCATATTCGCACCGATAACCAGAATATGCCAGCCGCCGCGCCAGATCGCTTGGCGTAGCAGGGTCAGGAAGGCAGAGACGACGCTGCGGCGGCGGTGGCGTCGTTCAAGATTTTTGATCAGTTGCTCACTCGAGCCATAGGGCACCGCTACGGCAGTGCGCTCTTCCTCGATATTATTGAAGCGGTACATGATGCCCAGCGAGACCCTGCCTGACTCCAGCAGGGTCATATTCTGCAAGCGCCCATGCAGCGTCTGCGGCATACCTTCAACCCGGATTGCAAGGTGGGTGGAGTGTCGTAGCTGAGCGTTGGCATCTTTTGCGCTCATCAGTTCGATGCTGGCCCCCGTGGCGGATGCATCGACCAGTATGCCTCGCAGCACCGATCCGGTGTCGGTACTGACCTCTACCGGATATCTCACGCAGGCGCGCGGGTGGGCGCGACGCTGCCGGCGTTCCAGTGTCACCCCCAGGGCGCAGAGAATGAACACAAGATCCAGCAAAGCCCAGGCACCAACGAAGAGAAGCATCTCACGTGGTTCCGTTTGTGTGCCGAGTCGGTAAGCACACATCCCCAGTGCTGCAGCGCTCAGTAGAGAGAGAATATAGAATGGCTTGGCCAGGGTTGATACGAAATCCTTATCAAGAATTTCGCCTTTCGGCGTCACTTTAAATTGTGGCGCACGTGGGTTGTGTAGCAGTTGCATGATGCTGCCAGTCAGATGGACCGACTGCAGGACTTCGTAGAGATAAGAGATAAAAGGCCACCGTACTTTGCCGTGGATGAATTGTGTCGTGATGGTCGAACAGATCAGCGCGGGTGCGCCATAAGCGATGATATCGATGACGCTGGCATCGACTAGGGGGATAGAGAGTAACAACGTAATTACCGGCATGAGCAACAAGATGAGCCGGCTGATGGGGAACCCCCAGAACAGCGCGAAATTTGCAAACAGGATTCGCTTTATCAAGCTCAAGCCGGGTAAGCGCCACGGCTTGTAGAACATGAAGGTCTGCCACATGCCCTGTCCCCAGCGTGCTCTTTGCTGGATGAAGCCACTGAAGGTCTCAGGATGGAGACCAGAGATCAGCGGCAGATTCAGGTAGGCGGTGGTATAGCCCTTGGTGAACGCTCGCAGCGTGGTTTCCACATCCTCGGTGACTGTCTGCTGCAAAAACCCACCGATATCGTCCAGTACCGAGCGGCGCAGCATCGCGGCCGAACCGCAGAAAAAGGTCGCTCCCCATGCATCCAGTCCCGGTTGTATCGCGTTGTAGAACATGTCGTTCTCGGACGGTGAGTGATGAAACGTCGCTAAATTGCGTTCCACCGGGTCAGGATTCACAAAATAGTGCGGTGTCTGCACCACGAACAACAGATGATCGGCAAGGAAGAAGCCGAGTGTTTTCTCTATGAAGTCTTCTGCCGGCACATGATCACAATCCAGTATCACGATGAATGCCCCGGAGGTCTGCGTAAGTGCTGCGTTGAGATTCCCAGCTTTTGCGTGCTCGTTCTTTTCACGAGTCAGATAGGTGGCGCCGAATTGGGCCGCCAGCCGGCGTATCTTGTTGGATCGGTCCTTGGCTACTGCGGCGCGCAACGAATCCGTCTCAGCCAGCATGCTGGCGGTGCCACCGTCGTCGAGCACATAAACGCACAGCTTGTTGGCGGGATAACGCATCTGAGTGGCGGCAATCAGCGTTGATCGCACCAGCTCCGGGTCTTCGTTGTAGGTTGGAATATAGACATCGACAACAGGCAGCAATGACGGATCGGCGGGTAGCGGTAATGCCGCCCGCTGTGTCTTTCGCAGGTTGGGCAGATGTCTGAGTGCGTTGACCAGAAATCCGTAGCATTCCGCAGCAAAAAGCAAGATACCGGCAATCGCTGCGGCCAGGCCAAGTTGAATTGGCAGAGTCTCGGTCCCTCGCCAGATCAGGTAGCGTAGTGACATGGCCAGACTGAGGAAGATCATGGCATTGCGAACCACTTCATAGCCCGGTCGGGAAGTCCGGTCACGCCAGATCGTGGACATCAGCCACACCAGCAGCACGATCCATACAGAGGCGAACCACTGCGTTTCGGCGCTGGCTTTCAGCGATGCCATGTAGGCAAGGCAAAGGCATCCAAGACCCACTCGCAGCGGAGAGAGGGCGTGTCGAAGTGAATTTTTCGGGAGTGCGGCAGGGGTGACGTTGGTTTGCACGATGGGGTCGCTCGCTGGGAGCTTGTTGTTATGTGGAGAAAATACAACCCCGGCACCTTAAAAAATAATTAATACTTTGTCAACTATGATGTTCGATAGTCGGTAATGCTGATCGACTATCAAGGCTGTGGAGCAGTTCGATCGGAATGCATGGCAGGCTTGGGCCGCGCTAGCTTGGCTTGACTGGGTACAGAGCTGCAGTCACGCATGCCCTGGAGTAATGGTTCAGGGTAGTTGCTACCAGTAAATGCGTGGCAGTATTGCGGGATGGCTCAGACTTTGTTCGACAAATATGGCGGGGTGCCGGTGGTGACTCGCATCGTCCGGGATTTTTACAAACGGGTGATGCGCCGCCCGAATTTGCGCCGCTATTTCGAATTGGTGCCGCTGGAGCGCCTGATTCATCATCAGATACGCTTCGTGTCGATGGCAATGGGAAAACCACCGCTGAATTATTCGGATGCAGGTCTGCATGCAGCTCACGCGGCGCGTGGCATTACCGATGCCTCATTCGAACTAATGATCGCGCTGTTTACCGACGCATTACACGCCGAAGAGATCGAGCCCGACGATATTGCGCAGATCGTTGCAGTCCTCAGGGCGAGAAAGCCTGTGGTGGTGAGCAGATAAGCACGCAATCACGGTCGGTGCGCAAGTGCTCAAGCACCAACGTTGGCTTGGGTCTGCAGTGAACCAGATTTTGAGTAATGGATCACGACGAGCGTCAGACGGGATGGCTCGGCGCATGAAAAATTCCTGAGTTGTGCTGGCGTGCTTACTGAGCTCGCTGACAAGCAATCTTCCATTCTTTCTCTGCCGTGGTGTTTGGCGCTATGTCGGCCCAATCCAGATATCGCTCATCATTTTTGATCGTGTGAAGCACATCACCGCGCCCCAATTTGTCCGAAAAAAAATTTGCAATGACAAATGCATGGCGTTTATTGGTGCAGTCAAAAACGTCCTTGCTTGAGAACGACCGAAATTTGCCGAACTCCTCTGTTCTTGCCTGAGCGAAGTCGGTCATCGTCCACATCGTGGAGAATTGCTTGTCTTTGGTACGAGAAGCTTTGTCGTGGTACACGACTTGGTTGGGCTCAACTGATGTGGTTTCCCAGCCAGCCCAGGCAGGTGAAAATCCACCCAACAAGAGCAACAAGGCCCAGGGTGTGGAATGGGTTGCCATTGGTCGCCTCCTTTTCAGCAAAGCACTTCATCGGCTGCCAGACTTTGATTTGGCAGGCTCTCGCGTCGCACAGCGATCCTGACTCGCCATAAAATGGGGTTTTTTCAGCGTTTCCTTAGTCTTCCCAACGGAGGTCGCTTGGACTGCATTATTCAGAAGCCGTCATGACCAGGAAGGCGCAGCCGCCTTTTTGCTATGCGCCTACAATTTTACGTGACGGGAGGGGACCATCAAAAATGACCGGCGAACGAATTGAATTGCTGCTTGAATTTGGCGTCATATTAGTCGCGCCCATCGTGCATACCTACTATCTCAAGAAATATAAGCAGGTGGACAGCAGCGTCATCCGGCAGAACGTCAGGCTGTTCTTGCCGCTCTATGCCCTGGTGTTCTCTGGACTAGTGCTGTTGATGGTGAAGCGATAAGTCTGATGAACGCCGTAGTGAGGTGACAATTCCCTACAAGGCACTTGCCAAATCTTTCGGTTGATTGACCTGTGTGACTTGGCGCATTTACGGATTACGCTCGCCGACCTGGTGCTTCGTCGAGGCAGGGGCAGCAATCACGGGGGCATCGACCATGGTGCCTTCTTGGAGTATCAGACCTGCCTTGGCCAGACGGGCATTGACGACGTGCAGGAATTGCTCGGCCAGCCGGTGTTCTTCCAGCAGTGGGCGAAAGCGCAAGCTGCTCCCATGCCCACTCGGGCAGTGGCGCTCGCATTGAAATGCCCGTGGTATACATCGATGGATCCTGACTTTCGTCAGGATGACGATTTTAGGGTCACACCCAACCCTCCGTCGTCCCAGCGCAAGCGGGGGCCCATGCCTACTCTGGCAGTGGCGCTCGCATTGAAACACCCGTGGCACACAACGAGGGATCCTGACTTTCGTCAGGATGACGATTTTAGGGTCACACCCAACCCTCCGTCGTCCCAGCGC
>OMID01000058.1 GCA_900299005.1 Oxalobacteraceae bacterium | reverse complement strand
TCACATGACTCACATGATTCACAGGCCTCGCATGCATCGGCTGCCGCCCCCAAGGCCACGCCCGCAAAGGACGAGCATGCCGGACATGACGCACACACCTCGGATACCGCACCTACTTCGAATGCTGCGCATACCGCACATGATGCTCCGGCAACCGCCAAGGCGCTGCCTGCACATTCCGGCCACGCCGCGATGACCGTTGCCGCGCCGCGCGCAGCTGAAGAGTGCGACATGCCACTCAAGGCCGAGATCGCTGCCTTGTTCGATCGCTGGAATGCGTCGCTTCGCACGGGTGATCCGCGTCGGGTCGTTGCCAACTACGCGCCCAATTCCATTCTGCTGCCAACGGTGTCCAATCGGGCGCGCTTTACCATCGCGGAGAAAGAAGACTACTTCACGCATTTCCTGATGAAGCGTCCGGAGGGTAGCATTGATGACCGATTGATCGAGGTAGACTGCAACTCTGCCACCGATTCGGGTCTGTACACCTTCCGTTTCGGTGATGGCACCAAGGTCAAAGCGAGGTATTCTTTTTCTTACAAAAAGATCGGTAATGACTGGCTGATCACGAGCCACCATTCATCGGCAATGCCCGAGCAGGTAGCCACGGGGCATGAGGCTGCGGCCTCACACGCTTCTGCTCCTGCGTCCAAGGCGCAAGCGGCTGCACCTCGCGAGGACAGCGGCCCCTCTACTAAGGGCTGGGTGCGGTTTCCCTGATTCAGTGAGCAAACCCCGTCTTACCTGATAGCAGACCGACAACGCATTACGAGTTCAGCCATCTCTTGCTGGACGCGTTCACAGAGTAAATGCAGAATGGCCCGACGATCCTAGGTCGCCGGGCTTTTTTGCGTCCGTCTGCGGAGCACACATGAAAAAAATAATTAAACGTGCGTTGGCGTTATTACTCGGTTTGTGCGGTTTGGCCATTGCGCAGCCGGCGGTGGAGGTGGGTCCATCATCGCCCGTGATTCTGGTGCCGCCCAAAACTGCTGCACTGGTCCTGGAGGACCGTCAGGGAAAGATGAGTCTGGATGAGGCGAAATCACGGCTATCGGACTTTCGTCGCGCTAGCGACATGCCGCCCCCCAATTCGATCAGTGCCTATTGGGTTGCGCTATCGCTGCACAGTACACAGGCAGATGATCATGTGATCCGGATTGTTCCTACGGTCGGTTTGGGGTGGAAGGATATTCGTATCAGTGTCGTCGATGCTGATGGGAAGATCACTCACATCACCAACTACACTGGCGTGCAAGGCATGCACAATCGTATCGCCAACGAGAACCCGCTGCGATCACTGAGCAGTCCGGCACCTAGTCAGTATGCATTACTTACGCTCAAGCCAGGCCGATCGGTGACTGTCTTTTTGCGCATGTATGCAGACCAGCGGTTTCCACCCAAAGCCTATGCGCCACAGATCATCGATCATCAGCGCTATCTTGAAATGCGACGCCTGGGGCTGTACATCGAGGGCGCACTGGCAGGTGCGATGCTCGCACTGGCCATCTTTGGCTGGTACAACGCGCTGCACACTCGTAATGCCGCCAGTTATGCCTACGGTGTCTGGATTTTATTTGCTCTTGTCTCTGCGATCGGTCAGCCGGTTCATGATGGCCAACGACTGTTCGAGTTATTTATCGATGTCAGTAATATTCAGATCAATCACTTGCATCTGACCGAGTTTATCGGGGCTGCCGCATCCTTCGGGCAGTCAATGACCTACGTGATTTTTGCCCGCGTATTTCTGGAACTTAAAGATCGCTTTCCGGGTTTTTATCAATTTACCCATGCTTACCTGATCTTTTATCTGGCCGCTGCCGCTGCACGACTGCTCTGGGATCAGCACACGATTCCAGCACAGACGTTTTGGCTGCCGATTGGCTTGAGTACCTGGCTGGTCCTGATCGGGGTATTCACTTGCGCGTTTATCCGGATGCGAGAAGGCTTTGAGGTGGCGCGCTTTTTCATGATTGCGATGTTCCCTTATCTGCTATTCCGTACGGTGTTCATTCTCAACGTGTTGTCATGGTCATCGCCACTCTCGCTTTTGCCAGATGTAGGGATTTTTTACTTCATCAAAGAACCCACGACAGCGCAGGCCTTCGGCGTGACGCTCGAGGCCTTGATCATGGCGCTGGCTGTCGTCGCACGAACACGCACTCTGCAGGAACAACTATCGCACAACATCCAGATACAAAAAGAGTTGGTCGAAAATCAGAACCGAATACTGGAAGCCACAGTCGCCGAACGAACGCGCGAGCTTGAAGAACAGCATGAGGAGCTTGAAGAGACGCATCAGATCGTGATCGGGTCAGTCAATTATGCCAGTCGACTTCAGCGAAGCCAGCTACCACGAGCGCATCGCTTGCAAGAGCGTTTCAGATCGATTGGCGTGGTTTGGGAGCCGCGCGACACCATAGGAGGAGATCTATGGTGGATATCCTCGTCACAGCACAGTGGTCCTTTCTCGCTGGCCGTCGCTGATTGCACGGGTCACGGGGTCCCCGGTGCCATGCTGTCCCTGCTGGTCAGTAATTCACTGGAGCGCATCTATTCCTCAGACCCGCAAGTGCGTCCCGCCGAGGCGCTGATGTTGCTTGATTTTCTGGTTCGCACAGGACTGAATCAGGACGCAGAAGACAGTGAGAGCGACGATGGCTGCGATGCTGCGATCGTGCGCATTGATCGCGATGCCTGTCAGGTGGAATTTGCCAGCGCGAAGCTGGTGCTGTTTCATCTTCACCCCGATGGGGCAGTGCACCGCCATGCCGGGGCGCGTGCCAGTCTCGGTTACCAGCAGCCGCCGAACGAGGAGGATACGCCGGTAAATCAAACCATCGCTTACGCACCGGGGGATGTTTTTGTCATCGTCACTGATGGACTGACTGACCAGCCAGGCGGTGACGGCGCCACGCCAGTGGCTTTTGGCTACCGACGTATCGAGCAAGCGTTGTCGGCACTGCGAGGGCAGACTGCCAAGGAGATCAGCCAAGGATTGCATGCGACTTTCAATCGCTGGCAAGGGCTGCGTCAGCGACGAGATGATGTGACCCTTGTCGTCTTCAGTCTTTGAGCAGGCGATATTGACGAGTCTGCGACGGCCGTTTCGGCTGGGGTGACGCTGAACCCGCCGGATTTCAGCGTGACCCTAGCCGAGCGACTACGCTTACCGCCCATGAGAAAACGAGCGGCAGGCAGCATCGGCAAGGGTATGGGCATCAGCGCTGATCAAAAGCCTCATCGACCGGAACTTGCATCGTGGTGGCCAGAGCGTTGGTTGTGCTGGCCAGTGCGATCACTGCCTGCAGCTCGGCATATTGTTCTGGCGTCATGCCTTTCGCGCGTGCCGCTGCCGTGTGAGAGTGAAGGCAATATTCGCAGCTATTGGCAGCGGATACGGCAATGTAGATCAGTTCCTTGGTCAGCGCATCCAGAGCACCTGGCTTCATGACCTCTTGAGCTCGCTCCCACACGTGCTGGAGCAGCGATGGTGAATGCGCAAGCGCCTTCCAGAAGTTGTTTACATCGTCGACCTTCCGGGTCTGCATGATGCTCTCGTAAACAGCACGCGCCTCCGGGGGGGCATCGGCATACTGAATCAGGGGTACGGTGGCCATATTTTTCTCCTTGGTTGTTATGGGGATCAGCGATGTGATGATGCCCGGGGACAGATTTCATATCCATTTAAGGCCGCCTTTGTTGCAACAAGGACGGCAAAACTTTGCCGCTATGGTAAAACGCTTTGGCGGGGATTTTGCCGGTCCCCAACTTTAAAAATTAAAACAAAGCTGGCAACTGTCGATTCACTGAAAGGATGAAATGAATACGCTGACCATACGCGATTTGCGCGCAAGGCCTGTCACGGCACCGCTGGTGCGACCCTTGAGGACGGCGTCTGGCTCGATCGAGGTATCTCCGCTGATCTTGCTGGATGTACTGACCGAGGAGGGGATTACCGGACAATCTTATCTGTTCGGCTACACGCCCTTGACGCTCAAGCCGCTGATGTCGCTGATAGAGCAGCTCAGACCCGAACTGCTCGGCAAGGCCGTCGTGCCCGTGGAGCGTATGCGTCAGATGGAACAACGCTTCCGGCTGCTGGGATTGCAGGGGCTCTTGGGCATGCTGGTATCGACCCTGGACATGGCCTATTGGGATGCGCTGGGCAAATCGGCCAACATGCCGGTGGTTCAGCTGCTGGGGGGTGAGGCCAAACCGGTACCCGCTTATGACAGTTACGGGATGGTCGATCCCGCCAAGGACGCGAAGGCACTTGAAAAATCGCTCGCTCAGGGCTTCAGGGCGATCAAGATCAAGCTCGGCGACAGCGTGCAGCGCGATCTGCAGATGGTGTCTGAGGTGCGAAGCATCATCGGGCCCGACATTGCGCTGATGGTGGATTACAACCAGAGTCTGACGCCGGACGAAGCGATACGCCGGATCAGGACAATAGAGAAGTACGACATTCACTGGGTTGAAGAGCCGGTGCTTGCAGAGGATCTGCAAGGGCACGCGAAAGTTCGGCAGGCCGTCAATGCCCGCCTGCAGACGGGTGAGAACTGGTGGTTCCCAAGGGATGCCGAGCAGGCACTGAGTGCCGGTGCCTGCGACATGATGATGCCGGACCTGATGAAAATAGGTGGCATCACCGGTTGGATGAGTGTGGCGGGTATGGCTAGCGCGGCATCGATGCCGGTGTCCAGCCATATCTTTATCGAAGCCAGCAGCCATGTACTGCCGGTGACGCCGACCTGTCACTGGCTGGAGTTCATGGATTTCGGCGCGAACATACTGGCAGAACCCTATGCTGTCGTCGATGGCAAGGTAACGCCGAAAGGGCCTGGTCTTGGTATCAACTGGAATGAGGATGCCGTGACCAGATATGCGATGAAGTAAACAGCGACCCGGCCGTCTGTGTCGAGCGGCGTCGCCAACCTGTTGTCGGAGGTCGTCATGAAACGCGGCGCTGGTGTGTTCTGTTCACTCTTGCTGGGCGTGCTGTGGCTGATACTGCCCCCGTTCACGCATGCAGAGACGCTGCAGACCAATGATCCGAATATCGTGGTCAAGAGCGTCTACTGCGTTGCGTTCGACTTGTCGGGCGTGCTTGTCAATCGCGGACAGGATGAATTCCACGGCGTGTTGAACGTATCGGTGCGCGATGAAGAAGGTGATGTCGTGGGTCGCGGCCGCCTCAAGCTGCGAGCCGGTGCCGAGAATGGGCGACGCTTTTCTTTTTACTACATCAATACGATGAATTGCCGTCGACACAAATTTGAGTTCAATGTTGTCCCCGAGGTGGCGGCGAAGTAGGGGGTGGCTCACCCGCGTCGAGCACCAACGGCGGCTCTTGGTACCTTGCTAGGCCCAGGGGGGTTATTGCCCCTTTGCGATGTCGGGCCACCCGACTGCCTGGCGGGTTGCCTGGAACAATCGGCCCTCAAGAAGACGCCGGGGCAACGACCTCAGATGGTCATGCCGCCATCGACGGAGTACACATTGCCCGTGCTGAAAGAGGATTCATCAGAGGCCAGAAAGATCACGACGGGTGCAATTTCCTCGGCTGTTGCGAGTCGCCCCATGGGCTGACGGGCGATGAAATTTTTTCTCGCTTCGACAGGATCGGCGTAAGCATTGATTCGGTCCTGCAAGGATGGCGTGTCAACTGTGCCAGGGCATAAGGCATTGCATCGTATTCCCTGGGTCACATAGTCTGCGGCTACGGCCTTGGTGAGTCCGATGACCGCGGCCTTACTCGCACCATACACAAAACGGTTTGGTAGACCGCGCACGCTCGACGCAATACTGGCCATGTTGATGATGCTGCCTTTTTTTCTGGCTAGCATACCTGGCAGTATGGCCTGGATCATCCAGAACTGCGAGCGCACGTTGAGATCAAACGCGAACTGCCAGTCTTGATCGGTCGCTTCCATGACAGTACCTGAGTGCACAAAGCCAGCGCAGTTGAACAGTACATCAATACCGGGCAGTGTCGTCGTCACTGAGTGAATCGCCTGCTTGTCCATGACATCAAGTACTGCAGTGTGCACGTTGGCGATACCTTTGAATTTATCCAATAGCGATGGATTGACATCAGTGGCCCAGACAGTCGCCCCTTCTTTTGCCATGGCAATTGCGCTCGCATAACCGATGCCTTGCCCGGCGGCGGTAATTAGCGCTGTCTTTTTCTCCAAACGCATGTCTTTTCCTTGTACCTGTGCATGGGTGGCGGGTGCCCTGCGCTCCCGCCACGAGGATCATTGAGTCAGCAATGATTAGGATTTTCCTGAGGATTGCGTTACGTTGATCAGATAGTTCTGTATGCGCGCTTCGACGACCGAGTACCATTGGTTCTGCTGTATCTGGAAGCGGCGATAGTGATCGTAGATTTTTTTGAATGCCGGATTTTTTTCTGCTTCGGCATCCATCACTTCACGCGCTGACTTGAGGCAGGCATCCATGACGGGTTGGGGGAAGGCGCGCAGTTTGACGCCACGCTTGAGCAATCTTGCCAGCGCCTGCGGATTGCGGACATCGTAATTTGCCTGCACATGAACATTAGCTTCATAAGAAGCTGCGGTCACGACAGCCTTGTAGATTGGCGGAAGTCCTTCCCATAATTTTGTGCCGATGATAATCGAGAGGTGTGAACCGGTCTCCCACCAGCCTGGGGAGTAGTAATAAGGCGCAACGCGGTCAAAGCCCAGTTTTTCATCGTCATAGGGGCCGACGAATTCGGCGGCATCAATGGTGCCCTTCTCCAGCGCGGGGTAAATATCGCCGGGCGCAATCTGCTGCGGGACAACGCCCAGTTTTTGCAGGATACGACCTGCAAAACCACCAACACGCATCTTGAGTCCGGACAGATCTTCGACAGTCTTGATCTCTTTGCGGAACCAGCCGCCCATCTGGCCGCCGGTATTCCCGGCAGGGAAATCAACAATCCCATAACCCTTGAAGAATTCCTGATAAAGTTCGCGACCGCCGCCTGCATCGTACCAGGCCATTTGCTGGCGCGAACTCAGGCCAAACGGTCCACAGGTGTGGAAGGTGAACGCAGGATCTTTGCCGAAATAGAAGTACAGGGCAGTGTGCCCCATCTCGACGGTGCCGTTCTGTACTGCGTCGAGTACCTGAAGCCCTGGTACCAGTTCGCCCGCCGGGAAGGTGCGAATCGTGAATTTGCCCCCGGTCAGTTCACCGACGCGCTTGGCAAAGAACTCGACACCACCATACAGCGTGTCGATCGATTTCGGGAAGCTCGACGCGAGGCGCCAGTTCAGGGTTGGCAAGTCCGCGGCGATTGCCGGTGCTGCTATGGCCGCAGCGGCTGCGCCACCGGCCGCCTGAATGAATTTGCGTCTTTCCATGCTTGTCTCCTTTGTTTTTATGGGGGGTATGGAATTACCGGTAAGGGTACGGGGTATTCTATTCGAGCTTACTCGAGCAGCGTCTTGAGCACCGCTGCATCGTCGAGTTCGTCGTAGCCGCGGGCCAAGGTGGCAGTGAAGATCTCCAGCGCATGTTTTGCCATCGGCATATCGACGTGTGCGGATTCTGCCATGTCCAGACCGAGCGCCACGTCTTTGGTCAGAATGTAAGCATAGGCACGCGGCGCATAGTCGTCGGCGATTGCTCGCGTCAGACGGTCATCGAGCATCATGGACTGCCCGCTTGAGGCGCTCATCAGCGAGACCAGCGTTTGTGGATCAAGTCCCATTTTCACGCCGAGTGCGACGGCGGAAGAAGAGGCAATCAGGTTCATGCCGGCCACGAGGTTATTGACCAGCTTGTAGCGGGCGCCGTCGCCAATGCGCTCACCGAGACGGAAGAGACGACTCGAGATGGCATTGAGCACGGCTTCATGCCGGGTAATGACGGCGCCGTCGCCGGCCAGCATCAGGCTCATCGTGCCATCACGCGCGCGTACCGGACCGCCCGATACCGGACCATCCAGCACATCACAGCGTGCGCTTTGCAGCCGCTGCGCGATCGCCTCGGTGTCTTCCGGTGCGATCGTCGGGCACAGCAGGATGGTTTTGCCTGCAATGCCCGCAGAGGTAACGCCCCGCTCGCCGAACAGCACTTCAGTAGTCTGCTTGGCGTTGACCACCATGATGATGATGAAGTCTGCGAAGGCGGCGATGTCCGCCGGGCTGGCGGCTACGGTCAGTCCACTGTTTCGGGCGCTGGTCTCGATGTCCGCGCGGATGTCCCGGATCGCGACCTGGTAGCCCTTGTCTTGCAGATTGAGGGCGATGGCCATGCCGATGGAGCCTGCGCCGATGACGCCTATGTTCTTGTTATTGCTCATCGTTGTTCTTGTTATTGTGTTTTTGTTGAGTTTTCGGGTGTCCTGCGCCCCTTGGAGGGCCCGGGCGGCGTACCGGCGAAGCAGGCAGTTTGCGCAACCCGGCAAGTATACGTGCCAGCGGGCGGCTGTGGCCGCGCTTTCGGCGAGAAAAGTCGGTGATTTGGCCGGTAGCCGTGTCAGCGCCAATTATGGTGGTGGTGACGGTGTCCGCCCCAGCCACCACCGTAGCTCCAGCGGAAAGACACACCGGTGCCGCCGTAATAGACCGGTGGCCCGTAATACACGGGCGGGTAGCTCACCGGGTAGGGAGAACTCACGACGATCGGCGGGCTGATCACGACCGGTGCGACGACAGGCGGTGCAATCACGGGTGGCGCAACCACAGGCGGTGCAACCACGGCGGGCGCAACAGCCACGCTGGGGCTGATGCGTACGGGCAGATAGGGACCAGGGTCGTTTGGCAGCTGGACGCTGTACTGCTTTCCTGCATATTCATAGATAACGTTGTAAGCGGTGACCCGGTTCTCGTAGCTCACTTGCTGCGTGCAGCTGCTCACTGGCTGGGAGATCGGTGCCGGTGGAGATTCCATGCGTTCGCCAGCAATCGCACCACCCAGAACGCCCACGGCGGTCGCCAGTGCTCTCCCCGAGCCGCCGCCGATCGTACTGCCGATCGCACCGCCAGCTACTGCGCCGATCAGTGCGCCAGCCCCTGACTTGGGAGCAGTGGTGATGATCTGACTTTGCGTGCACACTTGTTGCGGCGCAGCGACCTGTGTGACGATCGGCGTGCTCGAGACTACCCGCGCCATTTCCTGTGACTGCGTGTGGCCGATCAGGGGAGTCAATGCGAGCACTAGCGCTGCGCGAGCGATGGGGCGGGGCAGGGTCTTCATCATGGCGTCTCCGGGAAAAATTCGATCTGCCATTGAACCTTACGCGGGTGTGGCGCAGGTGACCGTACGAATTACATTTGGAAACCATGTGACGCAAGAAGTTTTCTCGCCATGCTGAGCGCGTTTTCACGTTATCCGTGGCAGCGCTGCCCGACCGTGCTTCAGCATGAGGCTGGGCAGGTCAAGTGCCAGTCTCGATATGCGCCACGGATCGATCACGGCTGATCGCAACAGACGCCCGCGTAGGCTTTTCGACAGCAGGCAACGGAGGGAGTCCGCCCGGAGCAGCGGGTAGCGGGTATACGCTCGCCCCTGCGCCAGCCGTAATGGGGCGGTGGGCGGTTCAGGGTCGTCTGCATAGCGCAGACTCTCCTGTACGAAATTTAATCCACACCACAAGGCGGCGGTCATCGACGCCCAGAACCGTGGATTGGATTCAATCAGGTAAATGCGCCCACTGCTGCGGTTGATCCGGGCATCAATATGCATGACGCCGTCATAGCGGCAGGCGGCACAAAGCGCCATGGCCAGGGCTTCCATTTCGGGATGTGAAATGAATCGCACCACTGAACCGCTGACTTGCTGTGTTGCCAGCGTCATTACCCTGCCCCCAATGGCCAGAAGGCTGATATCGATATCCTCGCCGGGGATAAATTCCTGCGCGAGTAGTGGACGGAACTGGTAGTCCTCTCGCGCGAGTATTTCCGAGTGGAGCATGGCTTCATCGCGGATAATGCGTACCCCTTGGGAGCCCGCCAGATTACTCGGTTTGATCACGAACGGCGTACCCAAGGTAGATGACAGCACTTGGTAGTGAAGTTGATGCTTGTGCTCAAAACAGAGTGTCAGGGGTGTCGGAAGGCCTTGTAACTGACATAAACGATAGAAGCACCATTTATCTTCCAGCATGGATAGCTGAGCCTGGTCTGGCATGGGGATCAGTGGAGCGGGCAGTCGTTGGCGCAGTCGATTCAGTGCGTGCGCTGCATCGCAGTCCACCGCAATGATGCGAGCAGGGTGATCATGCCGGCACGCTTTTTCCAGGATGTCCAGCAAAGACTGATCATCACCGGCCAAAAGAGTGTGTCGGTGCCAGTGATTACATAATAAAGACCATCGGATCGATCGTGTACTGTCGTTGCCGATCACGCTGATTTCTGCGCGGCTGAAGCTACGTATTGCTTCGAGCACTGGCCCTAGCACCTGCAGACTATTGCCCACCACGACCGCGTTTCGCATCATGCATCCTTTCCCCGGTTCATGCGTGCTATCTGCACAGGTTGAATTGTGAGATACCGGTGCTTCACTCTAGGGAAGGTTCGACTGTCACCGATGAAGCTGCGCAAGAGATCGGAAGCTATCGAATGAGCAGACTCATCGATGTGCAGAGACGGGCATTTGATTTTTCTCAGGCCAGGTTTTTTCGGGGGATTTTTAGCAACCAGCCGAAACACAGGGCTTTGCGCCCCTGAGTACGCGGCTTAGCAAACCGAATTCGCGAGCGATACGGTGAAGTAGTTGATCCATCGGACGTGTTGCAGAAGCTGCATAGACATAAGCCGCCTGTCCTAATTTTTCATAATAATCACGCCCCACCAGCTTTGCGCGTCGGATATCCCAGGCATCGACCATCAGGCAGCTATCGCCAATTTGTCGGAAGTCGTTAGAGGTGCGCGCGCGGCTAAATTCGAGACATACGATCTCGGGTGGGAAATTACGTTGCCGGAAATTCCGCGCCATCATGTGGACCAGGTAGGCCTCGAGCTCTTCATCGAGAAAGAGCTGGCTGCGGCTTTCGCACTCCATCACGATTTCCCAGCTGGCCCGAATATAAGGTTGCCAGTTCATTCAAGATCCTCCGATAGACAGTTACGGCGCACTGAACATCTGCGACAAGGAAACTCGACACACCGAAAATAACTGAGCATGCCCGCCTGCGCAAGCCTGTCTCGGTATGGTCAGCACTCGTACCGGCGTGCTGCTAATGATTCGCTGAGGATCTCCCGCGCTTTGGCGGTAAACGAGTGAATTACCCCTGTTTTGGGTATCTGTTCAAAAGCTTGTTCAGATGCGTCGGTACATAGACTCGTCCATTGAGGCTATCCCGACACTTTCCTTGCCCACTCGGCCTTAAGGCAGTGATAGCCAGGTCTGACTTGAGGAAATCAACGATATGTATGGTCTGGTCAATCGGGCGTTGCAGCAAATGATCTGTGCTCGTTGTGGCAATGAGGGCTGGCAAAGCGTTCGTCATCGTGCGGGTATTGAGGATGAGGTCTTTGTGCGGATGGATTCATATCCTGATGAGATTACGGAGCGACTGCTCGAATCGGCCTCGAAGGAATTGGGCACGACCGCCGGAAAACTGCTCGAAGACTTCGGGCGTTTCTGGGTTCGGTACACCATGGTCGAAGGTTACGGTGCGCTGCTGAACGATCTGGGAGGTGATTTTCGCTCGGCGCTCAACAGCCTTGATGGCATGCACGCCCGAGTCCATTTGCTCTACCCTGCGCTGCGGCCTCCGCGCTTTCGGTGCGAGTCCCTCGAGGATGCACAGATACGCTTGCATTATTGGTCCGATCGCCGCGGACTCGCACCGATGGTTGTGGGACTCATCGAGGGACTCGCGGAGCGATATGGCGTTACCGCCAGTGTTCGCCACGAGTCCCAGCATGCGCCAGGCCATGACAGCTTCATCATTCAACTCAGAGACAAAGCAAGCAATGTGGTCTGAGATCATCCACATGCCATGCACTGACCCTTGCGCAGCGGGTGAATTCATCGCTCGTATGACGCAGGTTTTTCCGTTCGCTTTCGTCATTGACGAAGCGCTGAACATTATCGCCAGCGGACATCTTCTGGAGAAGGCTTGTCCAAAGGTGTCGGCTTATCCGCCACTCGGTGAGTGTTTCCGCTTTACGCTTGACCGTCAGCCCTGCTTTCGCTGGCTGGCGGAGCATGCCGGTGAGCTGATGGTGCTGCACAGTGTAGAGTCATTGCCGCCCTTGCGCGGTCAGTGGCTCAGGGCGGCAAAAGGGCGCATGATCTTCCTGGGATGGCCTTGGGTGACGTCGTTCGGCGAGCTGGCCGGTATGGGCGTGACCCTGTCGGAAATCCCGCCCCATCACGCGCTGGCTGAAATGCTGATGCTGCTCCAGACGAACCGCAACGCGATGGAAGATGCGCGCGACCTTGCCAGCAAGATCAAAGAACGCAATGCCGAACTGGTACAACTGACTCGGGCACTGCGGCAGCAGGCTTATCATGATGCACTCACCGGGCTGCCTAATCGTTTAATGCTCAGAGAGCGACTCTCTCATGCAATCGCGCGTGCCCGACGTCAGCAATCTCGCATTGCTGTCTTGTTCATCGATCTTGATCGATTCAAATCGATTAATGATTCACTTGGTCATAAGGTGGCGGATCAGGTGCTCCAGGCAGTGGCCGAACGACTCACGAGCACGCTACGCCAAAGCGATACGGTGGCACGCGAAGGAGGGGATGAATTTTTGATATTGCTCGAGGACGTATATCAGGCTGAGCAAGTTGCCATGGTCGCCGAGAAAATACTCGGACGGCTGAATCAGCCCTATCTGGTTCAGGGCAATCCGCTGCATTGCGGTGCCAGCATTGGCGTCAGCCTATATCCTCTAGATGGGGAAAATGAAGATCAGCTGATCAATCACGCTGATGCAGCGATGTTCGATTCCAAAGCGGAAGGCCGAAATTGCGTGCGTTTCTTTTCAGAAGAGAGCTGGTTGCGTATCAGCCAGCGACTAAGCATGGAAAAACAGTTGCGATCCGCACTAGAGCTCAACCAGTTCACTCTGCATTATCAGCCACAGATAAATTTACCCGGCCAACAGATCCGCAGTGCCGAGGCACTGCTGCGCTGGCAGCATCCCCAGCGTGGGTTGATCATGCCGGGCGAATTCATACCGCTGGCCGAAGAAACCGGACTGATCGTACCGATAGGCGATTGGGTGCTCGAGTCAGTGTGTTGTCAGATCGCGAAATGGCGGCGGTTGCAGGGGTGGAGTCCGTCGGTATCAGTGAATGTCTCAGCCAAGCAGCTTCAGATGCCGGATTTTGTGCAGCGTGTCGAAGCAATACTGGCTCGCTGGCAGATACCTCCCCAGCTACTGGAGCTTGAGCTGACAGAGCACTCGCTGATGCTGCAACATCGTGAGGCCAGTAATCTTCTGGCGCATCTGAAACAGCGTGGAGTGAGGTTGGTGCTGGATGATTTTGGCACTGGTTATTCGAATTTAATGACGCTGGCGAATCTGCCTTTCGATACCCTGAAAATCGATCGCGCATTCATCGCGGGCCTGAGCGACAGTCCACAAAGTCGTGCCTTGGTCAATATGATCATTACACTGGCGCACGAGCTACAACTGAAACTAGTGGCCGAGGGCGTTGAAACCTCTCAGCAGCAAGATTTGCTGGCCGGTCTCGGTTGCGAGTACGTGCAAGGCTACTTGCATGCACCGCCGCTCTCAGTCTCGGAGTTCGAGCGGCTGACCTTTGAGTTCGACTCTTCGGGGCTGTGCCGTCAAGCATGAGTCTGCCTGAACCACGCTGCGGGTCGCTGCTTGGTCAGCCCCTTGTGGGGTGCGTGACATTGCCGCATTGCTAAAAAACCGAGGTCGTCCCGGGCCAACACAGACGCGCTGATAAAAAGACTGAATGATCTTCGGAGGGGCACGCGCCGCCCTGCGGTGATGAACCGAAGGATCAGGCGACAACATCGAGCGTGACATAATGATCAGGTCCACCGATACGGCCTCACCATCTCTGCTGCTCATGCAATGGCGTGGCAGCGCCGCAGGTTTCCGGTGGTGGCGCGGGATCGATCAACACATTGTTCAAGAGACCCCATCATGAGCGTACAACAGATTATCGGATTTATCGGACTCGGCATCATGGGTGGCCCCATGGCGCATCATCTGCGCAAGGCCGGACATCCTGTTTTCACGCATACACGCAGCAAGACACCTGACTATCTGCAAGAGGCGGGTGTCCTGCTGTGTGCGAATGCCGTCGAGGTGGCCCAAAAGGCCGACATCATTTTTCTGATGCTTCCTGATACACCCGACGTCGAGCAGGTACTCTTCGGCGCGCATGGGGTGGCTCAGGGTCTGTCCAAGGGCAAGATCGTGGTTGATATGAGTTCGATCTCCCCGATTGCGACCAAGGAGTTCGCGCAGCGGATTTGTTCGATGGGCTGCGAGTATCTCGATGCGCCAGTGTCCGGAGGCGAGGTCGGTGCGAAGAACGCCACGCTGACCATCATGGTGGGGGGCACCGAGATCGCTTTTGACAGGGTAAAGCCGCTGTTCGAACTCATGGGTAAAAATATCACTTTGGTTGGCGGGCATGGCGATGGCCAGACGGCGAAGGTCGCCAACCAAATCATCGTCGCCCTGACCATCGAGGCGGTGGCAGAGGCACTGCTGTTCGCCGCGCGGGCGGGCGCCGACCCGGCAAAAGTGCGTGAGGCGCTCATGGGTGGGTTTGCCTCCTCGCGCATTCTCGAGGTACATGGCGAGCGCATGATCAAGCGCACTTTTGAGCCCGGCTTCAGGATCGAGTTGCACCAGAAAGATCTGAACCTTGCGCTCTCTGCCGCCCGAACACTGGGGCTGTCGCTGCCGAGTACAGCCGCCACCCAGCAGTTGTTCTCATCGTGCGTCGCCCATGGCGGCAAGGGCTGGGACCACTCGGCGATGATAAAAGCCCTTGAGGGCATGGCCAATACCGAGATCGGCCGCTGAGCCCCCCCCGGGACCGTTCGGCATCTGCGCCGGTCGACACCCGTCCCGCTTTGGCTTATATTTCCGTTAAGTAATTGCTTGCGCCCGCTCCAGTTGGGGCGACTTGTGTCGATTGACAGGCTGATTGCTTTGCGTATTGAAGACCATGGCGGAAGAAGAGAAAAAACCCGAAGACCAGCCGGCCGAAAGTGCCCCTGCCGCGGAAGCCCCGGCGGCTGAAGCGCCCGCGGGTGAACCCCCTGTTGTCTGGAAAAAGGTGGTCGAAGAAGGGCACGCCGGTGCGCACGGCGGTGCCTGGAAAATTGCGCTCGCTGACATGATGACGGCGATGATGGCCTTTTTCTTGTTGATGTGGCTGCTGGGCTCGACTTCGGAAGATCAGCGTCAGGGGATTGCCGAATATTTCCAGCCCTCAGACCGGCGCGAACCGGCGCTGGGTCAGACGGCGGGTTCCAATGGCATGCTGGGCGGTGTGTCGGTGATCGACCCTGAGGGTATTCCCGGGCCGCCCAAGCAGGCACAGTTGATCGAGAACGTGACGCCTCGCACGGAGGCCGGTCCCGGCGAGGATCAGGGATCATCGGAAAAAGACAAGCCCAAGACATCCAAATACGGCGAAAACCTGACGGAAGAACAGAAGCAGCAGATTGCCGAGCAGGCCAAGCGGGAGAAACTCGACCAGCTAGAGCAGGACATCAAGGAAAAACTGCAGCAGAACCCGCAATTGTCCGATTTGCAGAATCAGGTGAACTTTATTCGTGAGCGTGATGGCCTGCGGGTAGAAATTATTGATAAAGCCAACTTTTCCATGTTTGGCAGTGGTACAGCGAACATGAGTCCTCGCGCATCGGCGCTCATCAATGAAGTCGCGAAGTCGGTGGCCGGTATGCCCAACAAGCTGTCGGTGAAGGGGCACACGGACAGCACGCCTTTCCCCGCAGGCAGCGAGCGAACCAACTGGTCGCTGTCCATTGAGCGTGCCGAGGCCACGCGCCGCATGCTGGAGAGGGCAGGTATGTCGTCCTCTCGCTTCGAGCGTGTCGAAGGGGTGGCCGATACTGCGCCGTTCAATGCCAAGGATCCTTCTGATCCTCGCAACCGCCGTATCAGCATCACGGTGCTCTACAACGACCCGCCTGGTAACTCCCGCTGAAATTTTCGCCCCGGCTCCCAGGCTCAGTGCCTCAGAGGGAAACGCTTCACCATTCCGAAGTACATCAGCGCGCCGATCAGCAGCGACACGGCCGCGATATCCAAAGACCACGATAAGCCCATCGCGGTCGACGGTGCCCGCGCGATCAGCGCAGCGGCCATCGGCGGGCCAACGATCTGACCCAGCCCAAACGCCGCAGACAGTAATCCGATGATGGCCGAGGGGGCGTGCGGATGCAGGCGCCTTCCTACTTGCATGGCAAAGAAAGTAATGGCAGTGAATGGCAACCCCACCAGAATGGAGCCCACTGCGAAGCCGAGGAGGGAAGGGAACCCGTTACTGAGGGCCACGCCTGTGGCCTGCATCAGGTAACAGATCATCAGCAGCAGACGCTGATCAATGCGTGATGGGATGCGAGAGGCTATCAGCGCACCTATGGCCACGCCGGTGCCCAGCATGGGCCAGAAAAAATCTGGCCATGCCGAGGCTGGCAAGGCGGTACGCGCAATCACGGGCAGGAAAGTCGCGGTGATGATGTAACCAAAGCCGGACAGGCCATAGGCCAGCGTGAGCGAGGCCTTCTCGGTGAAGCTGCTGCTGACAGGAGTAATGTTTGGCGAGGATGGCGTTTGCGCGAGCAGTGCGTCCGGCGTTCGGAAAGCGTGCCAGACGAGTGCGGTCATCAGAGCGGCAAGCACTGCGACAGCGAGCCACCCGGCCGGCGCATGCCAGCCCAGTTGCACCATGAGACCAGCAAGCAGCCCGCTAATCGTAATGCCGACGCCGGGTCCCGCATAGACGACACCGCCGGCGGCCGGGGCATGCAGCCGCGACAGGTGACCGAGACACCAGCTTGAGGTAAACACGAACGCGAATGACGTGACCAGCCCGGCACAGAAACGCAGCCAAGGCCAGGCGCTTGGCATATCAAGCGCCATGGCGGCCGTCAGCAGGCAAGTCAGCGCCAGACTGCTTCGGACCATGATTGAACTGCGCAACGGCGACCAGCCGGCTTGCTTCCACACAGAGGGCTGCAGGGCGCAAAGCAGTGCACCCAGAAGATAGCCCACGTAATTGGCACTGGCCAGCCAACTCGCCGTTTCCAGATCCAACAAGCCGTCATGCAGCATCATCGGCATCAAGGGTGTGAAAGCAAAGCGGCCGATGCCCATGGACACGGCCAGCGATAGTGTGCCCACCAGCGCGATGATCAGAGGCCGGTTCTCATATCGCGTGGCAGCGGGGTCATGATTCATCGCGGCGGGTCATTGTTGTTGGCTGGTTCGCGCAAGGCGTCGATTGTAGTCGCAAACTTGTTTGTCGCAGGCGACTGCCTGCCGCAAGCTGGTTGATGCCAGCGCTTGCGAACTCGCAATCATCTTACTAGCCATGATGACTACACTGCTATCGATACAGCTCATCGGGAGGAGGGATAAAGCGTGGAAGCACTCAAGGCCAGAAAGTCAGTAAAGTCTCGTGAGCGCACACCGCCCTCGCCACGTCAGCTGGTATTGCAGCATCCACGCGGCACGACCCACATCGAACCTTACCCCCTGCCCGACGATACTGAGGCCTTTCGCCAGTGGTTTGAGCGCGAGGGTTATGTCGTCGTACGCAATGCCGTACCGGCAGTGCTGTGCGAGTCAGGTATTCACGCATTCCGGCGTGAGGTATTGCCAGACCGTCTGGGCTTTTTCGAGCGTCACGCTTCGGGTCGCTACGAGCGCCATGTGCTCACCGAGTCCGGCTTCATGAAATATCCGATCATGAACCTGCAGGATATGTCAGAAAACAAATATCCCGATTTTCGGCGCATCGGACTGGATGTACTCACCCAGCCACGTATACAGCAAGCGGTTGAGGCCTTGTGCGGCGAAGCGGGCCGACTGGTGCATACAATGTACTTCGATGGCAATCAGACGACCTGGGCGCACCGCGATGGGCACTACATTGACTCGGGCGAGGCCGGGCAGATGGTGGGTGTCTGGGTTGCTGCTGAAGATATCCATCCCGAGGCGGGTCGCTTTTTCGTGCTGCCGCGCAGTCACTCCATGAAAGTACCGGGAGAGTCAGGTGATCCGAACAGCGACGACTACAAGGCAAAGATGGCAGAATTCGTTCGTCATGGGCCTCTCGATTGCTTGTCACCGGTATTGAGACAGGGCGATATGCTGATGTGGAATTCGATGGTGATCCACGGCAGCCTGCCGACCACTGACCCTCGACAATCACGTCGCTCGTTCACAGCGCACTATGTTCCACGCTCGCATCAGTATCAATGGAATGTCCGCTCACATTCATCACACAGAAGTATCGTGGTCAATCAGGTCGAAGTGATATTGCATCGCGATGAAGCGACATGGGTACGCCGGGTGCGTAATTCGGTTCGTTCCGGATTGCCCCGAGTGTATGGTCTTGCGCAGGCAATGCGCCGCGCATTGCCTGGCATCTCCTGATGCGGGTCAGAAGGGCGCGTTGGTCGTGCGCTTGCAGCGGCCGGTGATGAGATCAAGCCGTTTTTCGCCGTCCAGATCTATCCATTGTTTGAACTCGCCGTTGGTACGATCCAGGGTGACATGTTCGCCCAGAATGATCAGGCCGTAGCGTTTGAACATGGCTGGCCGGTAGATCTCCAGTACGGCGCCCTCAATCTTCAGTGTTCCCTTACGGTTTTTTGAAATCGTGAATTCGCCTGTGTACCAACCGGTTTTTTCCTCGAAATCGAATTCAGCAGGGATCGTCATCTTGTCGACATCAAAAGGCTGACTCAGTCCTTCGTTTGGTCGACTTACTTCCACCTCACAGACGACCTCGAGCTTACCCTTGCTCTGGAAGTGCGCCTTTGGCTCTTCGCCCCAGTGCACGACACCGGTGGCTATCAGTCCACCAAACAGTAGCGCGAGCACGGTCAGGCAGATCAGGATCACGGACATCCGTGAGTGGCTCATGGTCGATCTCCCAGAAAATCAGTCGTGCGCAATTCGATGCGTTGTCGAATATGGATCAGCAGGCCTTCGCAGGCATCTTCGACGAGATTCAGCACGTGTTCGAACCCGTCGTGACCGCCGTAATAGGGATCGGGAATCACTGAGGCGTCATGACGCCGGCAAAACTCGGTCAACCTTCGGAGCTTTTTCCTGTGCTCATCCGGGCAGCCCTGTTCGGCCAATGCCAGATTGTCCCAGTCCATCGCCAGCAGCAGGTCGTGGCGCGTAAAATCGTCGCGGACGATTTGGCGTGCCCGGAGATCGGAGAGGTCATAACCACGGCGTTTTGCGTGGCGCTGTGAGCGATGGTCGGGTGGTTCGCCGGGATGATAGTTGTGCGTGCCGGCAGAATCCACGTTGATCCGATGCTCGAGACCATGCTGCTGCACGAGGTGGCGGAATACCCCGTGCGCTGTGGGGCTGCGGCAGATATTCCCCATGCATAGGAAAAGAACATTGAAGGCGGGCGAAGGTGTTGTCATTATTGTTTTCGTGCGTTGCGGATTATGATGCCACGAAATTCGAATCGCATCAGCCGGAACAGTCCGGGCGGACAGGGCAGGGAGAGCTATGAACAGCGCACTTATCAATGAAGAGCAGGATGCCCCGGAGGGGATGTCCGGCGACGCCGATACCGCTTCGCGGGTCAGAGCGATACTGGTGGGCTCAGTGGGTAACCTGATCGAGTGGTATGACGTATATGCGTACTCGGCATTTGCCTTGTATTTTGCACCCTCATTTTTCCCATCAACCGATCCCATCACGCAGCAGTTATCGGCAGCGGCAGTCTTTGCTGCGGCCTTTGTCATACGACCCGTTGGGGGCATTCTTTTTGGCTGGATCGCTGATCGGCACGGAAGGCGGCGCGCACTGCTGTATTCAGTACTATTAATGTGCTTTGGCTCTCTGATGATCGCGGTCAGTCCCACGCATTCACAGATTGGTGTGGGAGCCGCCGTGGTGTTGATCCTTGCCCGTTTGCTTCAGGGGCTGAGTCAGGGGGGCGAATATGGCGCCAGCGCCACTTATCTCGCCGAAATGGCTGATCCTCGCCATCGCGGGTTTTTCTCTGGCGTTTGGTATACCACGCTGATAGGTGGCCAGCTGGCAGCGGTCCTCTTGCTGTTGTTGCTGCAAAAGGTGTTTCTGACACCCGAAGAGCTGCGGGCCTGGGGATGGCGCATACCGTTCGCGATTGGTGCGCTGTTATCGCTCTATGCACTGCGGATGCGGCGTGACATGTCCGAGACGGGTCATTACAACGAGGCGATAGCGGTTGCTCCGTCATCGGGCTCGCTCAAGGCCTTGTTTGCCCACTGGCGCGAGCTGTTGCTAGTCATTGGTATCACGATAGGCGGCACCAGCGCGTTCTACACCTACACGACCTACATGCAGAAATTTCTGAAGCTGTCGGTGGGGCTTGATGAGACGCAGGTCACGATGGTCGTTGTGGGTTATCTCATCGTCGCACTGCTGCTGCAGCCCGTCTACGGCGCACTGTCAGATCGTGTCGGACGCAAGCCCTTGCTGATCTGGTTCGGCGTCATGGGAGTGCTGTTCACCGTGCCGCTGCTGACCGCGTTGTCCCAAACGAAAAGTCCGTGGGTAGCCTTCTTTCTGGTCTGTGGTGCCTGGTTGATTATTTCAGGTTATACCGCCATCACGGGCATCCTTAAGGCAGAGCTGTTTCCAACATCGGTGCGTGCGCTGGGCGTTGGTTTGCCGTACGCGCTGACCGTCTCGATATTTGGTGGGTCAGTGGATACTGTCGCATTGGCCTTCAAGCAGGCAGGCCATGAGAGCTGGTTCTACTGGTATGCCACAGGCTGCATCGCGTTTTCGCTCATCGTCTACCTGACGATGAAGGATACGCAACGCTACTCACGCATGGAGCAGCATGTGTAGCGCCCCTATAGGTGACTAACTGCGCTACTACAACACTGTGTGTGACTTGCGTTTACAGACGTGAATCGTGAGCATTGCATGCTTTGTGGCGGCTCATGATTAGGTCGAATTACATCGTGCAGGTACCATGCAGTATCTCGCCCGCCACCAGCACAAAGGGCTTGCGATCTCCTTTCTCCTGAACGCGCACCTCGAAAAACTGGCTCTGAACCCGTCCTCCCTTGCGCACGGAAAGTACTTTGTAAGATGTCTGCGCTGACCCGGCGTCGATGACGGTGATTCTCCAGCCCGTGTTATTGACAAAACGACCCATCATTTGTCCGGATTCGCCCTGGACAATGAATTCAGCGCCAGCGATTGTTTCGTAGTAGTTCTTGCCTCCGGACAGTGATTCCAAAGCGCCGGTGTCCTTGACTTCAGATGCGCCGTGGAGGGTGCAAGTAAGGTCACTGGCAGCATGAACAGTCGATGTGACAATCACCGCCAAAGCCAGCCAGCCCCAGCGCAATGACGGCATCGACACACGGTAATTTGGACCATAATTTGTTCGCATGAGGATACCCAAGATAACGATGATTCATCATCATACTGTGATTGAGCAGCGAACACAGGCAGTCTATAGATCGCCGAGGCCGATTTCTCGGGCCAGCACCACGGTAGCGGAGCGCCGGTCAGGGAAGCTGCTCACGTAGGCGAGCAAGGCTCTGCGGATGTGTCTTTCAAATTCCAGTGCCCGGTAGTAGCGGATTACGCGATCTTTGCCCAGAAAATCATAGGCAGTCACTTTATAGTCGGCCCACGCTGGCCAGTCACGGAAGAGTTCCTTGACTTCTGGGTCGCTGCTTTGAAGGCGGCATTCAAAGCCGCTTTCGCCAAACTCCGCAAAATAGGGACTTTGCTTGGGATCTGGCCCCATAAAGGCACGCAGCTTTTCCGGATCGCTCCAGAGCAGATTGCGCAGACAGAAATCAAGCACTTTATCGTGCTCCGGATCGAGAAAATCAAAGGGCAGCATGTCTGGCTTGTACAGAAAGTGCATCGCAGGCTCCGTGACGAATGGGCACGGTCCGCAGCTTGCATGCGACATCTTGATACAGAGTCCGTTTGCGCGGCCATACCGACCGGTTATGGTGAAATCAGTCCATCAAGCTGTGAAGGACAGCCGTCTTGTGTGGGGAGGCCAGCTTGATCATCGATGAAGCGTGTGCAATTGCGTTGCTGGTTTGCTGCAATGCGAGCGAGGTTTAAGCTAAATCAAGTAGGCGCTGGTATGCGAGGATTGGCACAAGCATAGGTTCTCAGGGTGCGAGCAGGCGACGCAACCATGCACCGATGTCGTCAATCTCTTCTTGGCAAACGGAGTGAGGCATCAGATATTCGTGCCATTCCACCTGATACCCAAGTTCGACAAGTAGATCGCGGGATGCTTCAGCGCGACTGATCTGCACCACCGGATCACCTCGCCCATGAGCCATAAAAATTGGTGTAGGCAAGTTGCTGTCGCTGCGCTCGTCACTGATCATGGATGCGAGGGGTAGATAACCAGACAGGCAGATCAGACCACCGAGCTTTTCGGGATACCTCAGACCCGTCTGCAGCGCCATGGCGCAGCCTTGCGAGAAACCAGCAAGAATGATGCGAGATGATGGAATACCACGCTCACGTTCGCGATCAATCAAATCTTCGATTTGTTGCTGTGATTTGCGAAGCCCAGCGTCATCTTCACGTCTTGCGAGGTCCGTGCTGAGGATGTCGTACCAGGCACGCATGACATAGCCGTTATTGATCGTGACGGGCATTGTCTCGGCATGGGGAAAAACGAAGCGTATCGAAGGGCAGCCGGCGAGGTTCAGCTCGCGCACGATAGGAACGAAATCATGGCCATCTGCCCCCAGACCGTGCATCCAGATGACGGTGGTGGACGGCGATTCTCCAGTGTTGATCTCGATTGTTTCAAGCATGGCATGGCCCTGTTGACATAATTACGGTTCTTGGACGAATTTATTTTGAGCGTAGGGCAGATTTAGGACGAAAGGCCTTGCATAGGGATTCGTTGGTTTCTATATAAGGGCCACCGATCAGATCAATGCAATAAGGCACGGCAGCAAAGATGCCGGTAATGATCTGCTGACCGGAGTCGTCCTTCAGTCCCTCGAGTGTTTCGCGTATGGATTTGGGCTGGCCGGGCAGATTCATGATCAGTGCTGCATGGTCTGCTGTCTCGCGGATCACTGCGAGCTGTCGGGAAAGGATGGCCGTCGGTACAAAGCGCAGACTGATCTGTCGCATTTGTTCACCGAATCCCGGCAGCACTTTTGTGCCCACGGCAAGGGTCGCTTCGGGGGTTACATCGCGTCGCGCCGGTCCGGTGCCACCTGTTGTCAGAACCAGATCACAACCGATGTCATCGACAAGTTCGATGAGCGTTTTTTCGATATACGGCTGCTCGTCGGGAATGAGTCGCGTCTCCATCTGCCATGGGCTAGAAAGTGCCTGCATGAACCAGTCACGCAATGCGGGTACCCCCTGGTCTTCATAGACTCCGCTGGAGGCGCGATCCGAGACCGATACCAAGCCAATGATGAGCTCGTCAGGATGCGTTCTCGTTTTCTTCATGGTCGTCTTGAGAGTAAGTGGCTGATCCTGCAGCCTCCAGCGACTTGAGGATCTGAAAAATCTCTCGGTACGCCTTGGGCGGCTTGTTTTCTGTTTGTTCCTTGCGTGCGTTGCGGATCAGGGTGCGCAGATGCTGAATATCGATGTCGGGATGTCGGCCGCGTAATTCGGTCAAGGCGCCATCATCTGCCATCAGGCGATCGCGCTGACGCTCAATAGCATGCAAGGCGGCGGCTTCTGACTTGGAAGCACCGCGCCAGCTATCAACGACCTGCTGTATGGCGGCGATTTCAGAGGCATCCAAGGAACGCATTTTTTTGCCTACATACTGGAGCTGACGGCGACGTCCCTCGTGGCTGCTGATGTGCTGGCATTCGAGGATAGCCTCGAGTACGTCATCGGGCAGAGGTACTTTTCGGACGCGGTCGCGCGGGGCCTCCACCAGGATTTCTCCCAGTTTTTGAAGGGCGGTCATCTCGCGCTTGAGCTGAGACTTGGATGGGCGGTCGTATTTCTGCTCGAATTCGCTGGACTGGAAACCGACCGACCCGCGGTTGGCGTTAGGCATAAAGGGCGGCCTATGTCATTCGTAAACGGCTGCTATGATACCCGCTTTGCCTTTCTCCCCCCAACTGCCGACAGAACCCGCCATGGACAAAGCCATCTTCACCTACAGTCAGGATCAGCTGAAACAGATTGCTAGCGATGTGCTCCGTTTTGCAAAAGACAAGGGCGCTTCTGATGCCGTGGTCGAGATCAGCGAAGGTCAAGGTCTCTCGGTGACTGTGCGAAAGGGCAAGGTTGAAACAATCGAACAGAACAAGGACAAGGGCATCGGCGTCACGGTATTTCTTGGTGAGGGGAAGGCTATACGTCGCGGCAATGCAAGCACCTCGGATTTTTCGCTGAGTGCACTGCAAGACACCGTAGACGCGGCTTATAACATTGCGCGTTTCACTGCCGAAGATCCGGCTGCTGGATTGCCTGATGAAGAGGTACTCGAAAAATCGCCCCCTGATCTCGCACTGTTTCATCCCTGGCTAATATCGGCGGCAGAAGCTGCCAGTCTGGCGATACGTGGCGAGGCCGCAGCGTTTGCCATGGACAAGCGCATCACCAATAGTGATGGTGCGAGCACCTACGCCCAGCAATCGCATTTTGTGCTGGCCAATTCCCGTGGCTTTATCGGTGGCTACCCATTTTCACGTCATTCGCTGTCTGTGGCGCCGATTGCCGGCAGGGGCGACAACATGCAGCGCGATGGTTGGTACTCCTCTGAGAGGCATCCAGGCAAGCTCGCCGATCCCGAAGCGATCGGCCGCTATGCTGCCGAGCGCGCGTTATCTCGACTGAATGCTCGCAAACTCGACACCCGCAAGTGTCCGGTGTTGTTCGAGGCGCCGTTAGCGGCCGGGCTGCTGGGATCCTTCGTGCAGGCGGTATCCGGTGGCGCGCTCTATAGAAAATCGACGTTTCTGACCGACTCCTTGGGTACTCAGGTCTTTGGAGCAGATATCCAGATTGTTGAAGACCCTCACCAGCCTGGTGGCGTTGGTTCGGCGCCTTTCGATGAAGAGGGTGTGCGCACGCGACGCCGTGAGGTGGTTCGTGATGGCGTGCTTCAGGGCTATTTCTTGTCCACCTACTCTGCGCGTAAGCTTGGCATGCAGACGACAGGCAATGCGGGTGGCTCGCACAACCTCTCGATAATCTCGACACATACCGAGGCCACGGATGACTTTCGTGGGCTATTGAAAAAAATGGGTACAGGCCTTCTTGTCACCGAGCTCATGGGACAGGGCGTCAACTATGTGACTGGCGATTACTCGCGCGGTGCTTCAGGCTATTGGGTAGAGAACGGTGTCATTCAATATCCCGTCGAGGAAATCACGATTGCAGGTAATCTGCGCGAGATGTTCAGAGACATTGCGGCGATTGGCAATGATATCTTGATACGTGGAACCAAACAGACAGGTTCGATATTGATAGGCAGCATGACCGTTGCAGGCTCCTGATCAACTAAAGGTTCAGTAAGCTTTGATCCAGAGCCCGGGATTCTGAGAGAATCCCGGGCTTTGTTTTTGGCTAAATTGAGAGCACGCAAGTAGTGGTGTTGATCGAGTTAAATTCCAATACCAGAAATCAATCTCAGGAAGTCTCTGACTTCCATGAGTCGTCACCGTTTTTTATCTCGAACGACGTTTGTTAGCAACGCGTATTCCCATAGAAAAATTATTCTGGTTTCCGGTGGAAATTTTGCTTTATCAGCCAGAAATGTTTCTGATAGTGCGTGTAAACAACGTTGCAATATGAAGTCTTTGTCAGCTATTGCTGGCGCCTGAACCTCCCTCATAGAATTAACAAGTTTTTAAGAAAGGTAGTCCGCGCCTGCGCACATTTGCCTGAATGGGAATTGCGCATTGAAATCAAAATCAATTGGGAGACTTCATCATGCAACGTCGAGACTTCATCAGAAATGCCGCTGCCGCTGCCGGTGTCGCTGCCGGCACAATCGCAGCCCCTGCCATAGCGCAATCGAATCCGACCATCAACTGGCGGCTGGCGTCGAGCTTTCCGAAGTCACTGGACACTATTTTTGGTGCTGCAGAAATCCTGGCGAAACGTGTTTCGCAACTCACTCAGGGCAAATTCAATATTCGGGCTTTCCCAGGGGGAGAGCTGGTGCCTGCCTTGCAAGTGCTGGATGCTGTTCAGGCGGGCACTGTAGAGATCGGTCATTCTGCGTCCTACTACTATTTCGGCAAAGACCCGACCTTCGCGTTTGATACCGCTATTCCTTTCGGTCTTACATCGCGCCAGCAAACAGCATGGATGGAGCAGGGTGGTGGCAAGCAGCTCATGCGCGATTTTTTTCGTGAATATGGCGTGGTCAATCTATTGGGTGGCAATACGGGCTGCCAGATGGGGGGTTGGTTTCGTCGAGAAGTGAACACGCCCAAGGATTTATCCGGTCTGAAGATGCGTGTCGGTGGTTTTGCCGGGCGTGTCATGCAGCGGCTGGGTGTGGTGCCACAGCAGATCGCTGGTGGCGACATCTATCCCGCGCTAGAAAAAGGGACGATTGATGCTGCTGAATGGATAGGTCCGTATGATGATGAAAAACTGGGATTCAATCGCGTCGCACCGAATTACTATGCACCAGGTTGGTGGGAGACCGGCGCACAGCTGTCTTTCTACGTCAATGCAAAGGAGTGGGAAAAGCTTCCCAAGGAATACCAGGCAGCGCTTGAGGTAGCCTCTTACGAGGCGCACGTCACCATGCAGGCGATGTATGACGCGCGTAATCCGACAGCGCTGGCCCGTCTCTTAAAGGAGGGTGTCAAACTGCGATACTTCTCAAAAAGCATTCTGGATGCCTGCCACAAAGCAGCGCTGGAAGTATTCGATGAAGAATCACAAAAGAATCCTCGGTTCAAGAAGGTTTTCGAGCCATGGCAACGCTTTCAGCGTGACCAAAACCAGTGGAGTATGGTCGCTGAGAACCACATCCAGAATTATCTGATTAGTCATGCCAAGTAAAAAGACGTTCATTGCGAATTGAAGTATCTAGGTAGTACGAACGAAAAGACCGCAGCTTAGCCTGCGGTCTTTTTCATGTGCACGCATGATGATCCTGTGTCGCCACACAGTCACAGCAGCGGTCTGTTTGCTCTAAAGCGAACTCAGTAGGTCATTAATTTAAGGGATAAAAAAAGCCAGACCGAAGTCTGGCCTTTATTCGACCACGGGGTTGCTTACTTTTTGTCTGGATCGCCCATATCCAGCTTAAGCTCCGTGGATTCTTCCTTTCCTCCGCCAAGATTAAAGTCAATCTTCATGTCATCAGCCGTATCGACCTCACCAGCGGGTATTTGCACGTTCAGTTCGATTTGCTCCTTCATGTCAGTCTTGTTGCCGACCGAGATCATTGAGGGGAAAGCAATGATCATGGCGACCATCAGCAGCTGTATTCCAACGAAGGGCACCGCACCCCAGTAGATTTCACTGGTTTTGACTTCCTTCGGCGCGACCGAGCGCAGGAAGAACAGCGCAAATCCGAAAGGCGGATGCATGAAAGATGTTTGCATATTGACCGACAGCAGCACGCCGAACCAGATCAGATCGATGCCCATCTTGTCCGCGACCGGGCCCACCAGCGGCACCAGAATGAAAGCCAGCTCAAAGAAATCCAGAAAGAAGGCTAAAGCAAAGAAGAGAATATTCACCACGATCAGGAAGCCTGCATTCCCGCCGGGCAGCGATGTCAGCAGGTGTTCAACCCAGAGATCGCCATTTACCCCCCTAAATACCAGCGAAAACACGCTGGATCCGATCAGGATGAAGAGCACAAAGCAGGCCAGACGAGAGGTCGAGTTCATCGCCTGCTTCAACAAATCGCCGCTTAGACGACGGTTCATGAAGGCGAGAACCATCGCTCCCAGCGCACCCATGCCGCCACCTTCGGTCGGTGTCGCGATGCCGACGAAGATCGTGCCAAGTACAAGGAAGATCAGAGCCAAAGGCGGGACCAAGACCAGGACGACTTTCTCCGCCATTTTTGACAGCAACCCGAGCTTGAGCTTGTTGTTGGCCAGCGCAAGACCGTAGGTCAGCAGCACACCCACCACGCCGCTATAGACGGCGATCTCGTCACCTGCCAGCTTGGTGTTTGCCGCCAGATGGAATTTCCCGAAAGCCCAGGCCACACCAATCCCCAAGCCTAGCAGCGCCAGAAGCGAGGGAATGCCACTCGCGCCGTTTTCTTCGCGAAGATTGCGCGCTTCAAGGGGCAGCGCTGGCAATGAGGAAGGCCGAATCATGGACATCAAGAGGATGTAGGCGGTATACATGCCGGTGAGTACCAGGCCAGGAATGAATGCAGCCTGATACATGTCGCCCACCGAGCGGCCAAGCTGGTCGGCCATGACGATCAGTACCAGCGACGGTGGGATGATCTGAGCAAGTGTGCCCGAAGCGGCGATCACGCCGGAAGCGATTTTTCGATCGTAGCCGTAGCGCAGCATCACGGGCAGAGAAATCAGTCCCATCGAGATCACCGAAGCGGCAACGACGCCCGTCGTCGCTGCCAGCAGCGCACCGACGAAGATCACGGCATACGCAATTCCGCCGCGCATCGGCCCAAACAGCTGTCCTATCGTGTCGAGCAGGTCTTCGGCCATGCCGGAGCGCTCGAGAATGAGTCCCATGAACGTGAAGAAGGGGATTGCCAACAATGTGTCGTTGGCCATAATGCCGAACACGCGGTTGGGCAAGGCCTGCAGGAGTTCAGGCTTGAGAAGACCGACTTCGATACCGATCAGTCCGAACAGCAAGCCATTGGCCGCCAGCGAGAACGCTACCGGGAAACCAGAGAGCAGGAAGATAATCAAAGCTGCGAACATGACCGGTGCCATGTTCGCGATAAGGAATTCAGTCATTTGGGTGCCTCAGTCCGTTCAGTTAAGCTGGTTCGCAGATTTGATCGCTGCAATCTCTTCTTGTGGATTGGGCGCTTGCTTGTCAAATTCACTCGCATCGACCAGACCCATCAAGAAGCCGATGCGTTTTATCAGTTCGGATATACCCTGTAGCGTCAACAGCAGGAAACCAACAGGAATCAGCGTCTTGGCGGGCCACAGGATCAGGCCGCCTGCATTGCTTGATACCTCCTGGTTGCGGATTGACTCCGTCGCAAACGGCACTGCGAAATAGAGAATCAGCAGGGTGGCGGGGAGCAGGAAGAACACGAACCCGAAGATATCGATGCATACCTGAGTACGCTTCGAAAACCGGCCCACGATGACGTCGATGCGCACATGCTCATTGCGCTTGAGTGTGTAGGCTGAGGCGAGAAGGAAGATGGCGCCAAACAGATACCATTGAATCTCCAGCCAAGCGTTTGAACTGGTATTCATCAGGTAGCGGACCAGAGCATTGCCGCTGCAGATCAGAACGGCTGCCAGCAATGCCCAGCTGATGGTCAGCCCGATCTTCTCGTTTAATGCATCGATGAATCGGGAGAAGGACAATAAGGATGACATAGTCGGTTTTCTTTCGCGAAAATTGTTGATGCCGGGAGGGCTGTTGTTCGAAGAAAACCCCTGATGGGCCGAGCGGGCGCTGCGGCGTGTTCAGCGTTCCTCTTTGCGCTATTGCAGATCCTTACAGGACGATGCAAATGGCATTGATCAGCGTCTCCCCAGTTCTTTTTTTCAGCCGGACTTCGCCAACGCCGGCGCTTCATCCGGGCAGACGCCGGGTGGAGCGGTGGCAAGCGTGACGAGAATTTAGCTCCTGCTGGGACTTCTTGTAATGTTGCTATGCAGCAGTGGCTTAATGGCTTTACCGATTTCTTTTTTTTCTTGCTCGGAAGACGTTTTATCACAACATTGCCCAAATAAAAATGCACCCAGGCGGCATCCGTAGCGGGAGTGCATTATTTTGTCAGGCTGGCTTCAGCTTGACTTCATTTCAGCCGAGCTCGAGCGATCTTGATGGCTTCCGAGACCTGCGCCGGCGCGGTACCGCCAAGATGATGACGCGCCGCGACCGAGCCTTCCAAAGTGAGAACAGAATACACCTCCTCGTCAATCAGCGGCGAAAATTCCTGCAGTGCAGCGATTGGCAGTTCACTTAAATCGCATGATTTCTGCTCGCAGGCGCGCACGGCCATCGCCACGGCTTCGTGTGCATCGCGAAAAGGCAAACCCTTTTTAACTAGGTAATCTGCCAGATCCGTCGCGGTCGCGTAGCCCTGCAGCGCTGCGGCCCGCATAGGCTCTGCCTTGACGCTGATACCTCCCGCCATGTCCGCGAAGATGCGCAGCGTGTCAATCAGCGTATCCACCGTGTCAAACAAGGGTTCCTTGTCTTCCTGGTTGTCTTTGTTGTACGCAAGCGGCTGGCCTTTCATCAGGGTCAGCAACGCCATCAGGTGACCATTTACCCGGCCGGTTTTACCGCGCGCGAGCTCTGGCACATCAGGATTTTTTTTCTGCGGCATGATCGACGATCCGGTGCAGAAGCGGTCGGCGATGTCGATGAAGCCCACGCGTGGACTCATCCATATCACCAGCTCTTCCGACAGGCGCGACACGTGCGTCATTATCAAGGCACCTGCGGCGCAGAATTCAATGGCGAAATCGCGGTCCGAGACCGCATCCAGCGAGTTCTGGCATACCTCTTCAAAGCCCAGGGTTCTTGCAACGCGCTGGCGATCGATCGGAAAGGTGGTTCCTGCCAGCGCGGCAGCACCCAGTGGCAGTCGGTTCACACGCTTGCGGCAGTCGCGCATGCGCTCAGTGTCGCGGTTGAACATTTCTACATAAGCGAGCATATGGTGACCAAAGGTCACCGGCTGCGCTACCTGCATGTGGGTAAAGCCCGGCATGATAGTGTGGGTGTGCTTCTCTGCCAGATCCAGTAGCGCCCATTGCAGCTGTTTGAGCAAACCAACGATGTCGTCGATCGCAGATCGCAGATACAGACGAATATCGGTAGCTACTTGATCATTACGCGAGCGGCCTGTGTGCAGTCGCTTACCGGCATCGCCGACCAATTCTGTCAGCCGCTTTTCGATATTCAGATGCACATCTTCCAGATCAAGCAGCCATTCGAATTGGCCAGTGGCGATCTCGGACTGTAGGTGCGCCATGCCACGCTGAATGTCCGCATAGTCCTGCGCACTAATGATTTTTTGGTGCGCCAGCATCTCGGCATGAGCGAGCGAGCCTTGAATATCGACTTCCGCAAGGCGGTGATCAAAGAATACCGAGGCCGTGTAGCGCTTTACCAGATCGGAGACCGGCTCCGAGAAGCGCGCTGACCAGGCTTCGTCCTTTTTGGAAAATTGGTCTGACATGATGGTCGGGGTGCAGTAACAGACGGCGATTATAGAGGAACAGACCACCTATCCTGCCCAGGTGCTCTCTCGGGCACAAAATCAAAGGATCGTGAGTCGCTGATCAGCCGGTGTTTCTGAGGCCGGCCGCAATGCCGTTGATCGACAAATGGATGCCACGATGCACGCGAATATCGGTCGCACGTCCCTGTTCTTTCCAGCTGCGGTGACGCTTGATCAGCTCGACCTGCAAGTGATTCAGCGGATCAAGATAGGCAAACCGGTTTTTTATCGAGCGCGCCAGCGTAGGGTTGTTCGCCAGTCGTTCGTCGGCGCCAGTGATCAAGGAGAGACATTCAGTTGTCAGCTCCAGCTCGGCTGAAATTCGCTTGAAGATTGCGTTGCGTAGTTTCTTGTCGGCGACCAGACTGGCATAGCGGGATGCCACGGCAAGATCGGTCTTGGACAACACCATGTCCATGTTGGACAGAAGCGTGGAAAAAAAAGGCCAGTCGCGGCACATGGCTTTCAGGGTAGACAGTTTTTTGGTTTTCCCTCCCGTGGTTTCGTCAGACAGCCAGGCCTCGACCGCGCTGCCGAAGCCATACCAGCCCGGCAGCAGCAGCCGGCATTGGCCCCATGAAAAGCCCCAGGGAATAGCACGCAGATCTTCAATACGTCGCGTCGATTTGCGTGACGCAGGACGCGATCCGATGTTCAGTTCAGCGATCTCCGAGATGGGTGTGGCCGAGAAAAAGTAGTCGGTGAAGCCCGGTGTCTCGTAGACCAGATTGCGATAGGCACGATAGGCGTACCCCGACAGCATCTCCATCACCAGCTCGAACTCGGCGCGTTGTTTTGCCTGCTTGCCATCCGATTGCACGGGGGTCAGGCTGGCCTCAACCACGGCCGCGACGACCAGCTCCAGGTTGCGGCGACCGATTTCAGGGTTCGAGAATTTCGAGGCAATGATCTCGCCCTGCTCAGTCAACCTGAACTGCCCGTTCACGGTGCCCGCCGGTTGCGCCAGGATGGCTTCGTGACTGGGGCCGCCGCCGCGGCCCACGGTGCCCCCGCGTCCATGGAAGAGTCTTAGTTTCACGTCATGGTGTTCAAAAACTTTGACCAGCCCAACCTCGGCCTTGTACAGCTCCCAATTCGAGGTCAGAAAACCGCCATCCTTGTTGGAGTCGGAGTAGCCCAGCATTACCTCTTGTAGATCGCTCTGCTGACGTACCAGTGCGCGGACTGCGGGCACCCCGAGCCAGCTATCCATAATTGCGGGCGCATTGCGTAAATCGGGGATTGTTTCAAACAGAGGTATTACCATGAGTTCGGCCTGCGAATGCTCGCCCCGGCCCGAGATGCGCATGAGGCCGGTTTCTTTTTGCAGTAACAAGACCTCTAGCAGATCAGACACAGTCTCGGTATGAGAGATGATGTAATTTCGGATTGCGCGTGCGCCAAATTGCTCGCGAACCGTCCGCGCCATCTTCAGCACCGCCAGTTCCGAGACAGTCTCGTCCGAGTAACTCAGATAAGGGGAGCGCAGCAGGCGCGGCTGTGAGAGTTCCGAGAGCAGCAGCGCGATCTTGTCTTCTTCTGGCAGCTTTGCGTACTCGGGACACTGACCAGCTTCGCGGAACAATTCACCCAGCACTCGCTCATGCACGTCTGAGCTTTGTCGCATGTCCAGCGTGGCCAGATGAAAGCCGAAAATATCGGCAGCGCGGCGCAGCGTGTTTAGTCGAGGGCGCGTCATTGCCAGGCCATGATTGGCGCGTAGCGAGTCGCCGATCACATCCAGATCGGCGGTGAATTCACTGATGTGATCGTAAGGCGCGAGCGCAGATACCTCCTGGCGCAGAATGTTGGTCACGCCCAGCTTTCGCGCCGTAGCGGCAAGGCGGGCGTAGACGGTGATTAGCGCGCGGCGGTAGGGCTCGTCAGTTCGGTGAGGTGAATTGTCGGGTGAGGCATCCGCCATCGCCGCGAGCTCCGGACTCACCGAGACCAGCAGAGTCGAGATTGATAACTCAGCGCCGAGTGCATGCACCTCATCCAGATAAAAATCCAGAATGGTTGTCGATTGGCGCGACATGGCGCGCGACATGGTCGATGCATTGACATTTGGGTTGCCATCACGATCCCCTCCAATCCAGCTACCCATCTGCACAAAAGGAGGGAGTGACAAGTGTCGGGAATGGGGATACTGCTGCGAGAACTCATGCTCGATATCTTCCATCAGGCCGGGCAATTCGCGTAGAAAAGTAATGCGATAAAAAGACAGCGCATTTTCGATCTCGTCATCCACGGTCAGTTTCGAGTAGCGCAGCATGCGTGTTTGCCACAGCTTGGTGATTTCGGCATGTAGCAATTGCGTATTGCGATTTTTCTCTGAGGCGGTCAGGGGCAGATCGCGGGCGGCAAGTAGACGGGCGATTTCGCGTCCGGCATCAAGAATGCTTTTTCTCTGCACTTCGGTAGGATGGGCCGTGAGTACAGGAGAGATCAGCGCATCACTGAAAAACGCTTGCACGGCTTTTCCTGATACACCCGCAGCATCCAGTTTTGACAGTGTTGCCGCGATGCTCCCGGGTTGTGCTGCCGAGCCGGCCATCAGATGAGCGCGACGGCGACGATTGTGGTGCTGGTCTTCCGCGATGTTGGCCAGATGCGAAAAGTAAGAAAAAGCCCGCACGCCCGAATTGGTCTGGTCGCGTGTGAGTTTTTTCAGCAGCTTGTCGAGATCGGCGGCAGCGGCGGCATCCGACTCGCGGCGAAAGCGCACGGCAGTCTGACGTATCGTTTCGACGATCTCGAAGACAGCCTCCCCTTCCTGGTGGCGAACTACGTCGCCAAGCAGCCGACCTAGCAGGCGGATGTCTTCTTTGAGTGGGGCGTCTTTATCCTGGGCTTTTCTGGAAGCGGGTGTGGCGTCGTTTTTTTTGGTAACCATGACTGCGTTGAACTTTCAGCGTCGAACAGAACAACCCGGCTTGTGGCCAGGTTGTGCCAAATGTGCATGATAAAATCCGCCGGTTATTTTTCAGCAATGACGAACAGGTCAAGCGTTGTGCCAACCACGCGCGGCCGCCCCAGAACCGCTGAGCAGAGAGGCCGCGTTGAACTCATCATTTTCCGGAAAGCTGGTCATTGCCTCGCGCGAGAGCAGGCTGGCCATGTGGCAGGCTGAAACTGTGCGCGCACGCTTACTTGAATTATATCCTCACAGTACAGTCGAAATTCTCGGAATGACCACGCGTGGCGATCAGATTCTGGACCGCACGCTGTCCAAAGTGGGTGGCAAGGGTCTATTCGTCAAAGAGCTTGAAGTCGCGATGCAAAATGGCGAGGCCGACCTAGCGGTACATTCTCTCAAGGATGTTCCGATGGAGCTGCCCGAGGGCTTCGAGTTGGCAGCGGTGCTCGAGCGAGAAGATCCGCGCGACGCCTTTGTGTCCAATCACTATCAGCGTCTGGCCGATCTTCCGGCGGGTGCGGTGGTTGGCACCAGCAGCCTTCGCCGTCAGGCACTGATCTCTGCGCGTTTTCCCCAGCTGGTGATTCAGCCCCTGCGCGGCAACCTGGATACCCGGCTCTCCAAGCTAGATCAAGGCGACTATGCCGCAATCATTCTGGCCGCTGCGGGCCTGAAGCGACTGGGCATGGCCGAGCGTATTCGCAGCTTCATTGAGCCCGATGAAAGTTTGCCCGCACCGGGCCAGGGTGCAATGGCCATCGAGATTCCTGCCGGACGCCGCGATCTGCAAACCCTGCTGGCTCCCCTGAACCATACGGATACCGAGCGCGCAGTTCGCGCCGAGCGCACGCTCTCGCGCAATTTCGGCGGCAGCTGTCAGGTTCCTCTGGCGGCATTCGCTACCGTGGATAACGAGGCCATGCGCCTTCGCGCGATGGTGGCGACCCCTGACGGCAAACGCATCGCCCGTGCCGAGGTCAGCGGTGCCGCCCATGCGCCCGAAGCGCTCGGGCACGAAATTGCCCGCGTGCTGGAGGCACAAGATGCCCAATCCATCCTTGCTGCCTGCAAGGCAGAGTAAGTGGTGAGCAGGGCTTGAAGAAGGCGCCCGTCGTCATCACCCGTCCGCTGGCGCAAGCGGCTTCACTGGCGGCGCGTCTGGCTGCCAACGCCACCGATGCACGGGTTTTTCCGTTGATCGACATCCAACCGCTGCCTGATCAAAGCGAGCTGAAAACTGTGCTCTCCCGGCTGAGCAATTATGCGATGGTGGCTTTTGTAAGCCCCAACGCCATCGATGCCGCGTTCGCCCACCTGAGCCACTGGCCCGCCGGAGTGATTGCGGCTGTCGTGGGCGAGGGCAGTCGCCAGGCGTTGGCTCGTCACGGCGTCAACGAAGCAATGGCGCAGGTGGTTAGTCCCGCAGACACTCGTCGCACGGATTCCGAGACGCTGCTTGAGGTGTTAAATCTGAGCGAGCTCGCTGGAAAAAAAGTGCTGATCGTTCGCGCCGAAACCGGGCGCGAGCTGCTCGCGGATCGTTTGCGAGAGGCAGGTATCACCGTGGAACAGATCGCAGCTTACCGGCGCGGTGCTCCCCCGCTTGATGACGCGCGCAGGCAAGAGCTGAGTCACCTGATTGCCGAGCGCTGCGACTGGGTAATTACCAGTTCGGAAGCCTTGCGTTATTTAAAATCTGCTGCTCTCGAGGTGGCGGGTGATTCTGGCTGGGAACGCCTGCGACAGGCCCGTTTGATTGTGCCGCATGAGCGCATAGCAGAGACTGCCCGAGAGCTCGAATTTACACACATTCTCCAGACAGCTTCAGGCGACGAGGCGCTGATTGGCGCGATACAATCTCGGACATGAACGATCCGTCCACGCCACCAGCATCAGTACCACCCAAGGGTCAGCCCACAGCGGTGCCTGACGCCAACGCGTCGTCCGAAGCGACTAACGCGTCGCCCACCGCACCGGCGGCAGCGCCAGCCAGTGCCGTGCAGTCCGAAGCGCCCGCAGTATCTTCACCTGCGGCTCCAGCGGGTGCCTCGACTGCGGATGACAAGCACGCTGATGCTGCTGTTTCCCTCACCCGGCGGCGCGGCTGGGATGTGCGCTGGCCCGAATCGCTCCAGACCCGTGAGGGCAGGCAAAAACTGGCAATGGGCGTGCTGGTGGCGCTGCTCCTGCTTCAGTGGTGGAATACGCGCACCGACATCAGCGATCTTCGACGAGAACTCGCGCAGCGCTTGCAGTCGGGCGAGAACCTCAACACCCAGACCAAGCTGATCGCCAATCGTGTTGACGACGACGTCAAGGCATTGCAAGGCAAGGTCGCCGTGCTCGAAGCTAGGCAGATCGAATCGCAAGGACAGCAACTGGCACTCGAGCAGCTATATCAGGATCTCGCAAAGAACCGTGATGACTGGGCGCTGGCCGAGATTGAGCAAGTGCTCTCTACTGCCGGTCAGCAGCTGCAGCTTGCCGGCAATGTGCGTGGCGCATTGATCGCGCTGCAAAATGCCGATGCGCGTCTGGCGCGGGCGGACCGCCCCCAATTCATTGCGGTTCGTCGTGCCATTGCGCGCGACATCGAGAGCCTCAAGAGTCTGCCCAGTGTCGATTTGACCGGCATTGCCGTGCGTATCGATGCCTTGATTGGTCAGGTCGATCTGATCCCGTTGCTGGCCGACGAAAAGCCCCTCGTTTCGGCTGCTGCGCCCAAATCCAAACTGGTCAAAGACGGCAACAAGGACGCCGACAAAGAAACCAGAGACGACAAGTCAGCGCCCGACGACTGGCGCAACGTGCTGCTGCAGCGCTGGACCGCGTGGAGCACCGATCTCTGGCATGAAATCCGCCAACTCGTTCGGGTGCGCTCGGTCAACAATCCCG
Source organism: Oxalobacteraceae bacterium (assembly GCA_900299005.1). Lineage (GTDB taxonomy): Bacteria > Pseudomonadota > Gammaproteobacteria > Burkholderiales > Burkholderiaceae_D > Pernthalerella. The sequence continues at coordinate 13,456 of OMID01000058.1, read as the reverse complement.
AGGCCCTGCTGCTGTCACCCGAGGAAGCCTTCTTCGCTCGGGAGAATCTGAAGTTGCGCCTGCTGAATGCGCGCATGGCGTTATTGTCGCGCAACGATGCAGCCTTCCGCAGCGATTTGCTCGAAGCCGATCGCGCCCTGCTGCGCTACTTCGATACCCGGGCAAGGCAGACGCAGGCAGCGCATGAAATCATCCGTCAGCTTCAGGACAGCGTGCTTAACATTGACATGCCCACGCTCTCCCACAGCTTGGCTGCGGTACGCCAGTCGCGCTCGCGTCCCTAGATCGGCGGGATGACATGCGATTTTTCATCTGGCTCCTGATCCTCTTCGCCTCGGCCATCGGGCTTGCTGTGCTGGCGCGCTTCAATCCCGGCAATGTCGTGCTGTTTTATCCTCCTTACCGAGTAGATCTGTCGCTCAATTTCTTCATCGTGCTGCTGGTAGTGGCTTTCGTGGTGCTGCTGACCATCAGGGCTGCGGTTCGAGCCACGCTGGCAATGCCGCGCAGGGTAGAGCAATATCGGGCCACCCGCCAGCTTCGGGAGTCCGGACGTGCGTTGCACGAGTCGTTACAGAGCTTTCTCGAGGGACGCTTTGGGCGTGCTGAGAAGCTTGCCGAGCGGGCCTCCTCCTCACCTGATCACGCCGGACTAGCGGCGCTCATTGGGGCGCGTGCCGCCCAGCGACTGCAGCAGCCATCACGTCGCGATGACTGGCTGAAAAAAGCTGAAGCTGACGAGAGTTTGCGCACCGCCCGCTTGATGACCGCAGTGGAGTTGTTTTCCGAAGATGTAAAGGAGACGGAAGTTGCGCTTGACGCGCTGCAGTCACTCAACCACGCGGGCATACGGCACACGCAGGCCCTCAAGCTGGCGCTGAAGGTGCACCAGAATGCTCGGAACTGGCCCGAAGTACTGAGGTTGGTCAGGCTGCTCGACAAGCACAAATCCCTGCATCCCGCGCTGTCGCGCCGCCTGCGCGACATGGCCTATGATGCACTGATGCCCAAGGCCAGCGAGGACCCTGAGTCCCTGAAGATGTTGTGGTCCAAAGTGCCCGCCGAAGACCGGCACAGTGCGGCAGTGGCGGTGCAGGCAGCCCAGGCTTTCATGAAGATTGGTCAGCAGATCGAGGCGGCGGCCATCATCGAAAGCGCGTTGGCAGCGCAGTGGGACTCTCGGCTTCTTCGAGCCTACCGACAATGTGCTGCTCCCGAGGGATCAGCCACCTTGCTCAAGCAAATCGATCATTGTGAGCATTGGCTCCGCGAGCGACCCAATGATGCCGAGATTGCCCTGGTGCTGGGCGTGCTGTGCTTCCGCCAAAAACTCTGGGGCAAAGCCCAACGCCACCTCGAACAGTCTCTCTCGGGTGGCGATCACGCAATTCGTCAAGAGGCTCATCTGCGGCTGGCACAGCTGCACGAGGCACTCAGCCAGCCTGAAGCAGCCGCAGAACATTATCGTCAGTGCGCTCTCACCACGCAGCGGCCCGTGAAGGCCTGAGCTGTCGGCGCTGTCAGAGCTCTGAAGGCGTATCAGAGTCTTTGGTGCGGGGCCGGCTATAATCTCGGGCTTTTGATTTCAAATGTTTTTCCGAGGTAAAAATGAGCCTGAACCTGGTCCCGGCCGGTCGTGACTTGCCGAATGATTTCAACGTGGTCATCGAAATCCCGATGAACGCCGACCCGATCAAATACGAAGTAGACAAGGAATCCGGCGCCATCTTCGTCGATCGCTTCATGGGTACGTCGATGCATTACCCGTGTAACTATGGCTATGTTCCGCACACCATCGCCGATGATGGCGATCCGGTTGATGTTCTGGTCATCACGCCTTTCCCGCTGTTGGCGGGTGTGGTGGTGCGTTGTCGTCCGATCGGCGTCCTGAAAATGCAAGATGAGTCTGGTGGCGATGCCAAGGTGCTGGCCGTGCCCGTTGACAAGGTGCTTCCGATTTACACACACTGGCAAAAACCCAGCGACATGAACGACTTGCGTCTTCAGCAAATTCAGCATTTCTTCGAGCACTACAAAGATCTCGAACCCGGCAAGTGGGTGAAAGTCGATGGCTGGTACGGTCCTGAGGAAGCGCGTACCGAGATCATGAGCGGTGTCGAGAATTATAAAAAAGCAGCGAGCAAACCGAATTTCTGATTTGTCATTCGGTGAGGTTGTACACAAAGCGCCGCATGCGGCGCTTTTTTATGGGCCCCTCATCGGTATGATGCGCGAAACGGGTTGCGTTCGTTCAGTTCATCCACGTACGCGCTGATACCTTCGCCCTCGCGGACAAGAAAACGCTCGACCGCGTCGGCAAAATCAGCGTGGGCAAGCCAGTGTGCCGACCACGTGGTCTTCGGTAGAAAACCACGTGCCATCTTGTGTTCACCTTGCGCCCCTCCCTCGAATGCCGCGATCTTTTGCTCGATGCAAAACTCCAGTGGCTGGTAATACGATGTCTCGAAGTGCAGGCAAGGATGATGCTCTACCGCGCCCCAGTAACGGCCATAAAGCGCTTGCCTATCATGAATCAGCAGTGAGGATGCGATTGGCTTGCCATCGCGTTCGGCAATAACGAGAAGAATATTGTTCGGCATCGATTCGCCGATACGAAGAAAAAAATCAAGATTCAAGTAGGGCGTAGCGTAGTGAGCCCGGTAGGTATGGTCGTAACACCGCTTGAAGAATGCCCAGTCCGCATGCGTCGCGTCAATGCCCGGCAGACGGCGCAACACGATTCCGGACTCGACAACCTTGCGACGCTCGGCGCGGATATTTTTGCGTTTTTTTCGTTCCAGGGTCGACAGGAATTGCTCAAAATTGTCGTAGCCTTCGTTTTGCCAGTGGAACTGCACGCCTTTGCGCAGCATGAAGCCAACATTCGCCAGCAGCTTTGCTTCAGGTTCCGGCGGGTAAAGGATGTGGGTGGACGACAGACCACTGGCCTCCTGTACACCACGCAATGCGGTGATCAGTGCGCTGCGCGCGTCATCGTCTTTCGCCAGCAAGCGGCCACCGGTGACGGGCGTAAAAGGAATAGCCGACAAGAGCTTGGGGTAATACTCGAGCCCGTTGCGGCGATAAGCATCGGCCCACGCCCAATCGAACACATACTCACCGTAAGAGTGGAACTTGGCGTAGAGCGGTAATGCTGCAACCAGCGCATCGTCCTGCCACAGGCTTAGGTAGCGAGGCTGCCAGCCGGATGCCTCGCTGGCACTGCCGGATTCATGCAGTGCGTGCAGGAAGGCATACGACAGGAAGGGTGTCGAATGCGCTTGGACACTCCGCAGCGCATCCCAGGCCGATGCACCCGCCTCGCTCAGACTGGAGAGTATGCGCGTGCGATAATTCTGGTTTTGCAGAATTGTCCTTTCAGAAGCGTCATTGAAGCGACCATCCCGATGAATCCTCAGCGCGCCGTCCATGTCGCGATCGCACAGATCAACAGCACCGTCGGAGATCTTGGCGGCAATAGCGAGCGTATCGCCAGCGCAGCACGCCGGGCAGCCGCGCTGGGCGCCGACATCGTACTTACCCCTGAACTGTCTCTGGTCGGCTACCCGCCGGAAGATCTGCTACTGCGCCAATCATTCTACGCAAAATCCACCGAGGCGTTGGAAGTCCTTGCCGCCAGCCTGGCCGACCTGAGCGATGTGCACGTCATTGTTGGCCATCCACTGCAGGATGGCGGGCAAAACTACAATGCCGCTTCGGTACTGTGTAATGGCCGGCGCATCGCGACTTACCGCAAGCACGCATTACCGAATTACACCGTCTTTGATGAAAAGCGCTACTTCAGCTCGGGTAATGATGTGTGCACCTTCAAGGTGAGGGACACCTGCTTTGCGATCAATATCTGCGAAGATACCTGGTTCCCCGAGATGCCTGCCAAAGCCCGTGCGGCCGGCGCCGACGTGTTGCTGGTGCCGAATGCGTCGCCCTACCATATGAACAAGCAGCACCTTCGGCAAGATGTCATGCGCGAACAGGTCATTGCGCAAGGCATGGCGCTTGTGTATGCCAACCTCGTCGGTGCACAGGACGAGTTGGTGTTTGATGGCGCTTCCTTCGCGATGGATGCGGCCGGTCGTGTGAGCGTGCAGCTTCCTTCGTTTGACGAATCACTGGTGGTTGTCGAGATCGAGGGCGGTGAGCTGACCGCGCAGTCCTTGCCCGAATCGCTCTCGACGGAGGCACAGGTCTACGCCGCGCTGGTGCTGGGCGTGCGTGACTACGTTACCAAAAATGGCTTCCCCGGCGCCGTGATCGGTCTGTCCGGAGGTGTCGATTCCGCGCTGACGCTGGCCATCGCTGTCGATGCGCTGGGCGCAGACAAGGTGCGTGCAGTAATGATGCCTTCACCGTACACGGCCGACATATCATGGATCGATTCTCGCGACATGGCGGCAAGGCTCGGCGTTGGCTACGATGAAATTCCGATCGCTTCGTGCTTCGATGCCTTCACCACCGCATTGTCCCCACTGTTTGCCGGGCTCTCCGAAGACACCACAGAAGAGAATATCCAGGCGCGTATTCGCGGCACCTTGCTCATGGCGCTCTCCAACAAGACAGGCGCCATCGTGCTCACCACGGGCAACAAGAGCGAAATGGCCACTGGCTATTGCACCTTATACGGTGACATGGCCGGGGGCTACGCCGTCATCAAGGATATCGTCAAGACACTGGTGTACCGCCTTTGTCATTACCGAAATGGCATCGGCGACATCATTCCCGAGCGTATCCTCACGCGTGCGCCGTCAGCCGAGCTTCGCCCCAATCAGACGGACCAGGATTCCCTGCCGCCCTATGAAGTGCTGGACGGCATTTTGCGGATGTACATGGAAGAGGGTCAGGGCGTTGCAGAACTCCTGGCTGCCGGGTATCGTAAGGAAGATGTCGATCGAGTTGTGCGCCTCATTAAGCTCAATGAGTACAAGCGCCGACAAGCCCCGGTGGGCCCGCGCGTGACGCATCGCGCCTTCGGGCGCGATTGGCGCTATCCGATCACGTCAAAGTTCAAAGAGTAAAGTGCAAAATCGTCATTAAGGAGCCTTCTGTGAAGCAGATCACCGCCATCATCAAGCCATTCAAACTCGACGAGGTCCGCGAGGCGCTGGCCGCCGTCGGTGTCACCGGCCTCACGGTCACCGAGGTGAAGGGCTTTGGTCGACAAAAAGGACACACCGAGCTTTATCGTGGTGCGGAGTATGTCGTGGATTTCTTGCCCAAGGTGAAGGTCGAGGCTGTCGTCAGCGATGATGTTGTCGAGCATGCGGTCGAGGCGATCATCAAGGCGGCTCGTACCGGCAAGATCGGTGACGGGAAAATCTTCGTTCGAGCGGTGGAGCAGGTTATACGGATTCGTACCGGTGAGACCGGAGCGGAGGCGGTCTGAGGTCTTGGCCCAGACTGAAAGCCTGCGTCGCTAACACCACCTTTATCACCCCTTGAGCAGCACCATCAGGGCGCCGCTGCCGCCGTCTGCCGCGCGCGCCTGAACAAACGCCATCACTTCTTCTTTTTGTACCAGCCAGTTCCGTACTTTGCTCTTGAGCACAGGTTTCTTGTTCATCGAGCCCAGTCCCTTGCCATGGATGATGCGCACGCAGCGAAATCCCCGTTTGACACAATGTCGAAGAAACTGACCCACCGCCTCACGCGCCTGGTCCGTGCGAAGTCCGTGAAGATCGAGTTGGTCTTGCGTCACCCAGCCGCCTCCGCGTAATTTGCGCATCACATCGGGACCAATGCCGCTGCGCGCAAAGCTCAGCGTCTCGTCAACATCGAGCAGGGTATCAATACTGAATTCATCGGACAGCGATTCCTGTAGCGCCGCTTCATCATCGGCCATGCGTTGACGCGCTATCGGCAAGGGTTGGGGAGTGGATAGTGGTACGCGAGGCTCGGCCTTCAGGGGCATCACCTCACCTACGCTATTGCGAAACAGATTCGCCTCTCGTTCTCTTTCACGTCGCTCGCGCTCGGCCTTTGCGGCAGCCTCGGCACTGGCTTTCAGTCTTTGCTGCAAGGCCTTTAGCTGGGCAAGGTCCTTGATCATGCAGGTCTCCTCCGGGAAAGCACTGCGACGGGATGTCAGGGGTATTACTCCTGACTTTCCAGATAACGCTGCGCGTCCAGTGCGGCCATACAGCCGGTGCCGGCACTGGTGATTGCCTGACGATATACGTGGTCCTGCACATCACCGGCAGCGAATACACCGTCAATACTAGTCATTGTGGCCATGCCCTCAAGGCCACTGCGTGTCACGATGTAACCATTGCGCATCTCGATCTGACCATCAAAAATACCAGTGTTCGGCTTGTGGCCGATCGCGACAAACAGTCCATGCACAGTCAGTGGTTTGATACTTCCATCCTTGCCGGATTTAATCATCAGCCCCGTTACGCCACTGTCATTGCCGGTAACTTCTTCCAGCGTGTGATTCCATTCGATGACGACCTTGCCTTCTGCCACCTTGGCCATCAGACGGTCGATCAGAATGGGTTCGGCGCGGAATTTGTCGCGACGGTGGATGACCGTGACCTTGCTTGCAATATTTGACAAATACAATGCCTCTTCAACTGCCGTATTACCACCGCCGACCACAGCGACTTCCTGATTGCGGTAGAAGAAGCCATCACAGGTGGCGCAAGCGGACACGCCTTTACCCATGAAGGCTTGTTCCGAAGGCAGGCCAAGGTATTGCGCCGAGGCGCCGGTCGCGATAATCAGTGCATCGCAGGTATAGATGCCAGCATCGCCTTCGAGGCGGATCGGCTTTTCCTTCAGATACGTGGTATGGATGTGGTCGAAGATGATCTCGGTGTTAAAGCGCTCAGCGTGCTGCAGCAGTCGCTGCATGAGCTCGGGCCCTTGAACGCCCATGGGATCACCCGGCCAGTTTTCCACATCGGTCGTTGTCATCAGTTGTCCGCCTTGCTCGACGCCGGTGATCAGCACCGGGTTGAGGTTGGCGCGCGCGGCATACACCGCAGCGCTGTAGCCGGCCGGGCCGGAACCAATGATTAGTACGCGAGCATGTTTGGGACGGGACATGTGATTCTTGTGCAATAAATGATTTGGTAGATCGGGCAGCGTGTCATCGCCGGACCTAGGGAGACGCTGAAGAAAATCCCATTTTATGGCGAGCCAGCATCGCTGTGCGACGCGGGAGCCTGCCAAATGAAAGGCGTGCAGCTATTTCCCAAAGGAGAAATCTTGCGGTGGTTAAATAATCAGCGCTTCCCTGGGCGGAGAGGAAAAAGCTTTCCGGGAGGGAGTATCATCTCAGGTTGATTCGTGCGATATTCCCGCACAAATCAACGCCTAAAGCCCAGATTATAGATGAACTGAGCCTCTGGCACCGAGGGCGGGGTAGGCCCGCGGAAACTCTGACAAGCCACTTGGATCTCATGACAAGAATCCCCTCTTCTTACACGCGCACGCCGCCCGAGCCCGTGCAAGATCCACTGCCGAATCGCCTAATCCGTTTATTGTCCGAGGCGCGCTGGCTGGTGCTGGCGGGCGTTTGCGCTTATCTGACGCTGGTGCTGTTCACTTATTCGCCGAGCGATTCGGGCTGGTCGCATTCTGGCATCTCGCCCCGCCCGGTCAACTGGGGTGGCTCGGCGGGTGCCTGGCTGGCTGATCTGATGCTGTACGTATTCGGCTTTTCGGCATGGTGGTGGTGCATCGCACTGATCGCAGGCGTCTGGACCAGCTACCGCCAGCTAGCCAGCCGCTTCCTGCTGAAAAAAGAGCCCGAGAAGCGTCATCGCTACGAACCAGGCATTCGTCTCTCGGGATTTGTAATGCTCATCCTTGGCAGTTCAGGTCTTGAGTTTGTTCGCATGTACACACTCAAGGTCAAGCTACCGCGCGATCCCGGTGGGGTGCTGGGCGAGCTGGTTGGCGGTGCTGCGCAATCGACATTCGGTTTTGATGGCGGTACGCTGGTTTTGCTGATGTTTTTTGGCCTAGGGTTCTCATTGTGCTTCCATGTATCGTGGATGGCCGTCGCAGAAAAGCTGGGTGGCGGGATAGAAAATTTCGCCCATTGGATGGCGAAGTTGTACGCCGAGCGACAGGATCGCAAGCTGGGACAAGAAGCTGCCGTCAAGCGCGAAGAAGTTGTTGTTCAGGAGCGTGCCCGTATCGTCGAGGCCAAGGCAACGGCCCCCATACAAATCGTGCCCCAGGTCGTGCATGTACCCAAATCGGAGCGGGTTGAAAAAGAAAAGCAGGTATCCCTGTTCCTTGATCTGCCCGATACCAACCTCCCACCGCTGTCGCTGCTGGACGAGCCGCCGGCTCAGCAGGAAACCGTAACGGTGGACACGCTGGAATATGTTAGTCGCCTGATCGAGAAAAAACTCTCCGATTTCGGCGTCGAAGTCAAAGTGGTTGCAGCCTACCCCGGACCGGTGGTCACCCGTTACGAGATCGAGCCCGCAACCGGTGTCAAGGGAAGTCAGATCGTCAACCTTGCCCGCGACCTTGCGCGCGCACTGTCGCTGGTGTCGATACGCGTGGTGGAGACAATCCCCGGCAAAAACTACATGGGTCTGGAGCTTCCCAATCCCAAACGTCAGATTGTTCGACTGACCGAGATTCTCGGCTCCAAGGTCTACAACGACAATGCCTCCTTGCTGACGATTGGTTTGGGCAAGGACATTGCCGGAAATCCTGTCGTCGCCGATCTCGCCAAAATGCCGCACTTGCTGATCGCGGGCACTACAGGCTCTGGCAAATCGGTGGGCATCAATGCGACCATCCTCTCGCTACTGTATAAAGCCGATCCCAACCAGGTGCGGCTGATTCTCATCGACCCCAAGATGCTGGAGTTGTCGATCTATGAAGGGATCCCCCATCTGCTCGCGCCGGTCGTGACCGACATGCGGCAGGCCGGCCATGCGCTTAATTGGGCCGTCAACGAGATGGAGCGCCGCTACAAGCTGATGTCTAAGCTGGGTGTACGCAATCTGGCTGGCTACAATCAAAAGATTGTCGAGGCCGAGAAAAAAGAAGAAAAGATCCCCAATCCTTTTAGCCTCACGCCGGATGCTCCCGAGCCACTGGAGAAGCTGCCGACGATTGTGATCATCATCGACGAATTGGCGGACCTGATGATGGTAGTTGGCAAGAAGGTCGAAGAGCTGATCGCGCGCATCGCACAAAAGGCTCGCGCGGCCGGTATTCACCTGATACTCGCCACGCAGCGACCCTCAGTGGACGTGATTACCGGCCTCATCAAGGCCAATATTCCGACACGTATCGCTTTCCAGGTATCCTCGAAAATCGATTCACGCACCATTCTCGACCAGCAGGGTGCGGAAGCCCTGTTGGGCATGGGTGACATGCTCTATCTGCCACCGGGCACCGGCTTGCCCATGCGCGTGCATGGCGCGTTTGTCTCGGATGACGAAGTGCATCGCGTTGTCGAACACCTGAAATCTCAGGGAGAGCCAAACTACATTGACGGTATCCTCGACGGTGGTGTTCTCGACGACGGCGGTGATGCCGGTGGTATCGGCGCGCCCAGCGGTGAAGCAGATCCAATGTACGACCAGGCAGTTGCCATCGTGCTGAAAAATCGTCGGGCTTCGATCTCACTCGTGCAGCGCCATCTGCGTATTGGGTACAACCGCGCGGCACGGCTGCTGGAACAAATGGAGCAAAGTGGCATCGTATCGGCCATGCAGTCTAATGGTAATCGCGACATCCTCGTTCCCAATACTCATGCCGAGTAAACTGCGTCAAGAGCCTGATGTGAAAATCCGATATCTACTAGCTTGGTTGCTGTGCCTGCCGCTGTGGGCTCAAGGAGCTGCGTTGGAGCAGTTTCGTCAGTTTGTCGCGGCCACCAAGAGCGCGCGCGGTGAATTCAGTCAGCGCATGGTCAAAGAAGAAGGCGGCAAACTGCATACCTCGGCTGCTTCTGTTGGTAATTTTCTTTTCGCGCGGCCGGGGAAGTTTATTTGGGCGTATCAAAAACCCTATGAGCAAATTTTGCAGGCCGATGGTGACAAGCTCTACATCTATGACAAAGATTTAAATCAAGTCACCGTCCGAACACTGGGTAATGCGCTTGGTTCATCGCCGGCGGCGATACTTTTTGGTAGCAACGATCTCGAGAAAAACTTCACCTTGTCCGAAGCTGGAACACGCGATGGCATCGAATGGTTGCAGGCTATCCCCAAAGCCAAAGATACGCAATTCGAAAAAATTGGCATCGGCATGAAAGACGGCCTTCCCGTGGCGATGGAGCTGCGAGACAGCTTTGGGCAAGTGTCTTTGCTGTCTTTTGCGAAATTCGAGAAAAATCCTTCCCTGCCGAGTGGTCAGTTCAAGTTCGTCATGCCCAAGGGCGCGGATGTGCTGCAGCAGCCATGACCACTCCCATGGCAGAGCGCCTGCGTCCGTCGGGTCTGCACGAAGTGATCGGTCAGCAGCATTTGCTCGGACCGGGTAAACCACTGCGTGTTGCCTTTGAATCTGGTCAGCCCCATTCAATGATTCTCTGGGGCCCGCCCGGTGTTGGCAAAACCACGCTCGCGCGACTGATGGCGCAAGGCTTCAATGCGGAGTTCATTGCTCTCTCGGCAGTGCTGTCAGGCGTGAAAGATATCCGCGAAGCAGTCGAGCGTGCGCAAGTGATTCAGGCTAATTCAGGCAGATCGACAATACTCTTTGTCGACGAGGTTCATCGCTTCAACAAAAGCCAGCAAGATGCCTTTTTGCCACATGTCGAAAGTGGCTTGTTCACCTTTATTGGTGCCACCACCGAAAACCCCTCGTTTGAAGTCAATAGTGCGTTGTTGTCGCGGGCAGCCGTGTATGTGCTCAAATCGCTCAACGAAGAAGATCTTTCGCAACTCGTCGCACGTGCGCTGGCACTCGATAGTGATGTCGGCATCGATGATGAGGGTCTTCACACCCTGATAGCCAGCGCAGACGGTGATGGCAGACGGCTACTGAACAATGTCGAGATCGTGCTGCGTGCCGCCCGGCAGAAAAAACAGACGACGATCGATGTCTTCTTGCTCAGGGAAAGTCTGGGCGATGTGCTGCGCCGTTTTGACAAAGGTGGCGATGCCTTCTATGACCAGATATCGGCGCTGCATAAGTCCGTGCGTGGCTCCAACCCGGATGCTGCGCTTTATTGGTTGGTTCGCATGCTCGATGGCGGCACTGATCCACGCTACCTCGCACGCCGACTGATCCGCATGGCCACCGAAGATATCGGCCTCGCCGACCCGCGTGCCCTGCAGTTGACACTAAACGCTGCCGACACTTACGAACGACTCGGCTCGCCCGAGGGCGAACTCGCGCTCGCTGAGGCGACGCTATTTCTTGCATGCGCCGCCAAATCTAACGCAGCGTACAACGCGTACAACGCAGCCAAAGCCTTTGTCGCCCAAGATGGCTCCCGCTCCGTACCTGAACATTTGCGAAACGCACCTACCAAGCTGATGAAGCAGCTGGGTTACGGCAAGCTCTACCGCTACGCCCATGATGAGCCCGAGGCTTATGCCGCCGGAGAAACCTATCTGCCCGATGGCATGGCCGAACCCGGCTGGTATCAGCCCACGTCGCGAGGATTGGAAGCCAAAATCGCGGAGAAGCTGGCGTATTTGAGGCAGCGGGACGCGGAGGCACGCTCTCTCGACAAAAAGAAATAATCATTGGCACACGTCCTGCCGCCTATCTGGAATCGCCACTCAGGGCATCCCGCGCGTGGGTAGTCGCGAGTGCAGTGCCGCCCTTGATACAATCTCGACTTTAAACCGCAAGCCTGATTCAACGTCTTTACCATGATCGACATCCAACTCCTCCGCAAGGACATCGACACCGTTGCTGCCCGACTGGCACAGCGCAATTTCAAGCTCGACGTTAGCACCTTTAACGCGCTGGAGGCCGAGCGCAAAGCCATCCAGACCCGCACCGAAGAATTGCAGGCAAGACGAAACACGCTATCAAAGCAAATCGGTATTCTCAAAGGCAAAGGAGAGGATGCCAGTAGCGTGATGGCCGACGTGGCGGGTATTGGCGATGAGTTGAAATCCTCTGCTGATCAACTCGAGATTATCCAAGCGAAGCTCTCTGAATTCATGCTGGCGATACCCAACCTGCCGCATGCGTCCGTTCCGACAGGTAGTGACGAGACAGGTAACAGTGAGATACGCAAGGTCGGGACGCCGCGACACTTCGATTTTGAAGTGAAAGATCATGTCGATCTCGGCGCCTTGCTTGGTCTCGACTTTGATACTGGTGCAAAACTCTCGGGTGCGCGCTTCACTGTCATGAAAAGTGGTATCGCTCGCCTGCACCGAGCGATCGCGCAATTCATGCTTGATACGCACACTGCGGATCATGGCTACACGGAGTGCTATACCCCATACATCGTCAGCAGCGATACCTTGCGCGGTACTGGCCAGCTGCCCAAATTCGAGGCAGACCTTTTCGCGGTAAGAAAGGGAGGGCAGGAGGGCGAGAGCGAACTGCTGTATCTCATTCCAACGGCTGAGGTCACGCTCACCAATTTTGTACGTGATGAGATCATCAATGCCGATCAACTGCCGATGCGACTGGTCGCCCATTCCCCCTGTTTTCGCTCGGAGGCAGGCAGCTACGGCCGCGATACACGCGGCATGATCCGCCAGCACCAGTTTGACAAGGTTGAAATGGTACAAATCTCCAGCCCCGATAATTCGTATCAGCAGCTGGAGGAAATGTGCAGCCATGCAGAGAACATCCTCAAAAAACTCGGTCTTCCCTACCGCGTGATCACGCTGTGCACCGGCGACATGGGTTTTGGCTCGGCCAAGACGTATGACCTGGAAGTGTGGCTCCCAGCGCAGAATACCTACCGCGAGATTTCTTCTGTCTCCAATTGCGAAGCATTTCAAGCACGCCGCATGCAAGCCCGCTTTCGCAACACGCAGAGCAAACCAGAACTCCTTCACACCCTGAACGGTTCCGGGTTAGCCGTCGGGCGCACCTTGGTGGCCATCCTGGAGAACTACCAACAAGCTGATGGCAGTATCCACCTGCCCGATGTACTGTGGCCTTACATGGGCGGTCTTAAAGTGCTCAAGCCGCAAACCGCTTAACGGCAGCGGCGGGAACCTACTCACCGCAGGAGAGTTCTGTTACAATCGTGCGCTTTCGCAAGGACGTGTTGTCGACCCAGGAGAGGTGGCAGAGTGGTCGAATGTACCTGACTCGAAATCAGGCGTGGGCGCAAGTCCACCGTGGGTTCGAATCCCACCCTCTCCGCCATCAGCGCCTATGACAGGCGCTTTTTTTTCGTCTTTTCTCCTCTGTAGTGCCCATTCAAACAGTGTCACCGTGTTTCATCTGATATGATCAAATCTCATCTTTTTTGGTGGATTGGATGAGAGATGCCAAAGATTGCTAAAGAACTGACTCCCCTTGCGGTGTCCAAGAT